>JBFKMV010000106.1:0-17706 GCA_041629655.1 Candidatus Polarisedimenticolaceae bacterium | reverse complement strand
CGCCGCGGCGATCCACATCATCACCACGTGCTTGGTGACCGAGAAGTCGTAGCCCCAGAGGTGGATCTCGGGCAGCGGGATATGGAGCGGGCCGATGTCGAAGACGTGGTTGTCCATCACGTGGTGCAGGATGTCCCCGCCCACGTCGCTGGCGCCCTCGGCCCCCGCGCCGTGACCCGCCGTCTCCTCGACGGCCCGCCGCACCGGCTCCAGCTCGCTCGCCGCCGTCACGCTCGCCGTCCCCCCGACTGCTCGTCACGCGCGGCTCGCAGGAACCACGCCATCTCCAGCACCGTCAGCGGCAGCAAGCCTGCCGCCAGGCCCGTCACGTAGGCCAGCGCCGCGGTCTCGCCGGCCAGCACCGCGCCGACGCTCCCCGCGGCCGCCGCGACCAGCCGGCCCAGCATGCCCCCGAACAGCGCGACCAGGAAGCCCGTGCCGGGGGTGCCGAACCGCGCGGCGAGCCACGAGCCGCCGATCACGTGCAGCGTGGCCATGATGCCCCAGCCCAGCACGAGCCAGCGCTCCGCGCCGCGCCACGCCACGGGGACGAGCAGCCACGCGACGCCCAGAGCGACCAGCGACACGACGATCGAGACCGTCGCGTAGACGCCGATGTTGCCGCGCATCCCGCTCACTTACGGTTGCCCCCGTTCCCCTTCGGCCAGACCCTGCGGAAGAATCCCACCAGGCTGAGGAGGATCCCCAGCAGGAGCCCCGCCACCAGAAACCACGGTCGCGTATCCCGCCACTGATCCAGCCGGTAGCCCACCCAGGCGCCCAGCAGGATCGGCGCGAGCATCTCGAACCCCAGGCTTGCGAAGGCCAGCGGCGAGCCCAGCGGGCCCCGACCGCCCTGTGAATCCCCCGACGTCACCGAAGGTTGTCAAGTCTCGGGAGATCAGCCACTTAGCGCGGGTGATCGTCCCGAACCCGGCCGAGCCGGACGGGTACTTTAGCAGGAGTTTTCGTTTTCATCACCGGTCCGGGGACTCGGCAAGCCGGGCCAGCTTCGTCGCCGGCTCCGGTCGCAGGCGCATCACCTGGTCCGGGTACAGCGCGGTCTTTTCGACCTGCTGCACGATGCGCTGGACCGGCTCCTCCAGCACGTCGAAGAACGGCTTGGGGTAGATGCCGATCCAGAACGCCAGCACCAGCAGCGGCACCAGCGTCATCGCCTCGCGGAAGCTGAGGTCCGACAGGACCTGGTTCTCGGGCCGGTCCAGCTTGCCGAACATCGTCCGCTGGTACAGCCACAGCATGTAGGCCGCGCCGAGCACGAGCCCCGTCGCGCCCAGCACCGCCCAGAGCTTGACCGGCAGCTGGAACACGCCGACCAGGATCGCGAACTCGCCGACGAAGCCGTTGCCGGGGATCAGCGGCATCCCGATCGAGGACAGCGTCATCAGCAGGAACAGCACGGCGAACAGCGGCATCACCTTCCACAGCCCGCCGTAGTCGTCGATCATCCGGGTGTGCCGCCGCTCGTAGACGATGCCGACGATCAGGAACAGCGCCCCGGTGGACAGGCCGTGGTTGAGCATCTGCAGCACGCCGCCGGTGATGCCCTGGTAGTTCAGCGCGAACACCCCGAGCATCGTGAAGCCGAGGTGGCTGACCGACGAATACGCCACCAGCCGCTTCCAGTCCTTCTGCACCATCGCCACGCCGGCCCCGTAGATCACGCCCACGATGCACAGCCCCAGCGCCCAGGGCAAGAAGTGCTTCGTGGCGTCGGGCAGCATCGGCAGGCTGAAGCGGATGAAGCCGTAGGTGCCCATCTTCAGCAGCACGCCGGCCAGGATCACCGAGCCCGCCGTGGGCGCCTCGACGTGCGCGTCGGGCAGCCAGGTGTGGAACGGGAACATCGGCACCTTGATCGCGAAGCCGAGGAAGAACGCCAGCCAGACCCAGTACTGCAGGTCGAACCAGTCCGGCCAGCCGCCCATCGCGTGCAGCACCCGCACGTCGAAGGTGAACACCTCGGTCACGCTGCCGTGGTAGAAGTACAGCGCCAGGATGCCGAGCAGCATCAACAGCGATCCGAGCAGGGTGTAGATGAAGAACTTGATCGCGGCGTAGAGCTTGCGCGGCCCGCCCCAGATCCCGATCAAGAAGTACATCGGGATCAGCATGACTTCCCAGAAGATGTAGAACAGGAAGAAGTCGAGGCTGACGAACACCCCGAGCATCCCGGTCTGCAGCAGCAGCAGGAACATGTAGAACGGCTTGACGCGGGTCTGGATCGCGTTCCACGCCGACAGCGCCGCGACGACGCCCAGCACGGTGGTCAGCAGCACCAGCAGCATCGAGATGCCGTCCACGCCGACGATGTACTGCACGCCCAGCGACTCGATCCAGCTGCCCTGGACGACGAAGCGGAAGCCGAACTCGTCCACCGGCGCGGCGTCCCAGGCCAGCCACAGCGGCAGGCTGGCCAGAAAGTCCAGGAACAGCACGCCCGTCGCCACCTGCGCGATCAGGCGCTTGCGCTCGCCGGGCAGTGCCAGCAGCAGCAGCACCCCGGCCAGCGGGAGGTAGGTGATGACGTTGAGGAGCTGGTCGCCGAAGGGATTCATCGGGGAACCTCGGATCCGGCCGGATAGCCTAGCAGGTTCCCCGGGCGGATCAACCCGGACTCGTGACCGCGTCGAGCCGGCGGTCGATCGCCGGCGGGGCCACGCGGATGCGGACCTCGTTGCCGTCGCGCTCGATCCGGTAGACCCGGTCCGGCGTCACCAGCCGGTGCCGGCCCTCCCCCGTCGCCTCCGCGGCATGATCGGGGAAGCGGGCCCGCAGCCCGCGCAGCAGACCGTACTCGAAGTCCCCCGCGTCCTGCGCCCCGGCCCAGCGGGTGGCCCAGACGGTGATCCCCTCGTCCGGGTCCGCCCCGGCACGCTCCGGCTCCCAGCGGTACAGCCCGTCGGCGCGCCAGCCGTCGGCGGCCTGCAGGCCCAGGTCGTCCTTGCCGCTCAACGCCGCGATCAGCACGCCCACCGCGTGCTCGCCCAGCACGTCGGTGTCGGCGAGCGTGAAGCCCGGGGGCGGGTCGAGACGGGGCGACGGCAGGCGGTCGGGGGCCGGCGCGGCCTCGTCGACGGCATGCAGGATCGCCCGGGTCGTGTGGCGCGCCGCGATCGCCTGCTCCAGCGCGGACCAGCCGCCCGCCCGTTGGGCCTCGGCCGCGCGGGCGAACCCCTCGTGATACACGAACTCCAGCAAGCGTCGCTCGGTCTCGCCGGCGCCGTCCGCCGCCGGGGGCAGCAGCGCCCCCTCCAGCACCAGCCCGGGGTCGAGGCCGGCCTCGAGCACCTCGCCGGCGATGCCCATGCTGCGGAACAGGTAGGTCACCGCGATCAGGTTGGCCTCGCCCTCGCTCCAGGCCGAGCGGGCCAGCAGCTCGTCCGTGGTCGCGGGGGTCGCGCGTCCGGCGTCGCGCTCGTGCTGGTGCAGGTGCATCAGCACGTGGGCCACCAGCGGCTCGTCGGGGCGCACCCCCGTGGCGCGCAGCAGCGGGGCCGGCTCCTCGCCGGCCTCCGAGCCGAAGAAGTCGGTCGGCTTCAAGCGCTCCGGGTCGATCAACAGCCGCGGCCCCGAGGGATCGAACGTGGCGCCCTCGAGATCGTAGGCCAGCCGGTAGCGGAGCGCCGCGGGGGTCGCGGCCCCGCCCAGTCCCAGATCGGCCCAGGCCCGGCCCCGGGCGTCCAGCCGTGCGCGCGGCAGGCCGGCCGCCGCCCGCGCCTCGGCGGCCACGAGCCGGAACTCGCGCGGCGCGCGCACCGCCACCGGCTGTCGGGCGAAGGGGCGCTGCCGGATCACCGCGATGCGGTCCGCCAGCTCGCGCACCTCGCCCAGCAGCTCCATGTCGGCGCCCTTGACCTGCGCCGCGGCGGGGGCCGCGAGCGAGACCGCCGCCACGGCGAGCGCCGCGACGACCTCGACGGGCCGGCTCGCTCGGGGTCGGATCAAAACAGCGGTGGCTCCGAGAGAACCTCGATCCGGTCGCCGATCTCGAGCCCGACCGCGCGGGCGGTGCCCCCGGCGAACTCGACGACGTGACGGGCCACGCGCATCGGCTGCACGGGCACGCACTCGCCCTCGGCCGGGCAGGGCGGCTGGGCGTGCGCGATGTGCACCACGCGCAGCTCCGCGTCGAGCCACACGATGTCCAGCGCCACCTTGCAGTTCTTCATCCAGAACGGGCGGCGCTCGTCGCGCTCGAACAGGAACAGCATGCCCTCGCGCGGGCCGACGTGCTCGCGGAACATGTAGCCGCGCGCGTGGCTCGCCGGGTCGGCGGCGATCTCCAGCGTGAACGCGTCGCCGGAGGGCAGCACGGCCACCGCCGTCTCCGGAACCGGCCCCGGCCAGGCCGCGGCCACGCCCGTCAGCGTCAACAGGCCCAACGCCAGCGCCGCCGGCCGCGTCACAGCGGCATCCCCGTCGGCCGCGCCACGAACCGCCCGTTCTGCACGACCAGGTCCTTGGCGTCGTCCGTGCCGCCCGCGGCCCCGTCGCTGCCCAGGCACGCCAGCACGTAGCCCTTGCGTCCCGCGCGACGGGAGTAGACCAGCGCGCGGCCCCACGGGTCGACCGGGGCCTGCTCGAGGTAGCCCGGCACCAGGGCCGCCAGCGTCTCCGGGTACTCGCGATTCCGGCTCCGGAAGCGCTCGATCGCGCGCGCCGTCCCGACCATCAGGTCGAAAGCGCTCCGCACCGGGTAGCGTTCGACCGCGTCGGCGAGCGAGCGGTAGGTGTCGATGTCGTTGCGCGCCAGCACGGCGGCCTCGGTGTCGGGGAAGCGGGCCAGGATCGTCTCGTAGCGCTCGATCGCCTGGCCGATCTCGCCCTGGTCGACGAGCTCCTGCGCCTCGTCGTACAGCCGCGCCGCGCGGCCCTCGGCGCAGCCCGGCGCGGCGACGGCGGCCGTCGCGAGCAGCAGCAGCGCGGCGAGCGATCGGAATCTCGCGGGTTTGACTTGATATTCGGAGGGTTCCATAATTCGGGCCCGTTCCCTCCCCGCCACCCGGTAACTGTAGTGGACGGCCCGGTCGCGGGCAAACGGCGCGGGACCAGGGGGTCGCTCATGCCGGCGAAGCTCAGCGTCGAGAACCTGGACGCGGACGGCAAGCTCGTGTTCTGCCGCGTCGACTACAACGTGCCGCTCGACGAGGGCCGCGTCGGCGACGACACGCGCATCCGGGCCGCGCTGCCGACGCTGGCGCTGCTGCGGGAGCAGGGCGCCCGGGTCGTGCTGGCCTCGCACCTCGGTCGTCCCAAGGGACGGCGGAACGAGCAGCTGTCCCTGCGTCCGGTGGCGCAGCGACTGGGCGAGCTGGCCGGCGGGGCGGTGCGCTTCTGCGCCGAGTGCGTCGGACCGGCCTACGAGACCGCCGCCCGCGAGCTCGGCCGGGGCGAGCTGCTGCTGCTGGAGAACCTGCGTTTCCACGCCGAGGAGGAGGCCAACGACCCGGAGTTCGCGGCCGCGCTGGCGCGACCCTGCGAGGTCTACGTCAACGACGCCTTCGGCACCGCGCATCGCGCTCATGCCTCGACCGCCGGCGTGCCGGCGCTGCTGCGGCCCGCCGCGGCCGGCCTGTTGATGCAGGCCGAGCTGCGGCAGCTCGGCCGGCTGATCGAGCGCCCCGAGTCCCCGTTCCTGGCGATCCTCGGCGGGGCCAAGGTCTCGGACAAGATCGGGCTGATCGAGAACCTGATGCCGAAGGTCGACGCGTTCCTGATCGGCGGCGCGATGGCCTACACGCTCCTCGCCGCGCGGGGCGAACCGGTCGGCGCGTCGCGGGTCGAGAGCGACAAGCTCGACCTGGCGCGCGAGCTGCTGGAGCGGACCCGCGGCGGGGACTGCGAGGTGCTGCTCCCGCAGGACCACGTGATCGCCGAGGGCGGCGACGAGGCGCGCGTCGGCACCACCACCGGAGCCGGGATCGGCGACGGCGACAGCGGCGGCGACATCGGGCCGCGCACCGCCGAGGCCTTCGCGGCACGGATCGCGGCGGCGCATACCGTGCTGTGGAACGGGCCGCTGGGCCGCTTCGAGCTTCCGGCGTTCGCCGCCGGATCGCGGCGCATCGCGGAGGCGCTGGCCGGGTCCGCGTGCGTCTCGGTCGTCGGTGGCGGGGACACCGCCGCGGCGGTGCGCTCGTTCGGGCTGACCGAGCGGATGACGCACGTCTCCACCGGCGGAGGCGCCTCGCTGGAGCTGCTGTCCGGGTTGACGCTGCCCGGCGTGGCCGCGCTGGACGACGCGCCGTGAGCGCGCCGCGGCCGCGACCGCTGGTGGTCGGCAACTGGAAGATGCACCTGAGCGAGACCTGGGCCGAGCGGCTGGTGGCCGACCTGCTGCCGCAGCTCGACGCGGCGCGAGGCGCCGACGTCGCCGTCGCCCCGGCGTTCACCTCGCTGGGGGCCGTGCGGCGCGCGCTCGAGGGCAGCGTCGTGCGGCTGGCGGCGCAGAACATGCACTGGGAGGAGGACGGCGCGTTCACCGGCGAGATCGCCCCGCGCATGCTGGCCGAGGGCGGCGTGCGGCTGGTGATCCTCGGACACTCCGAGCGCCGGGCGATGTTTGGGGAGACCGACGAGCGGGTGCGCCGAAAGCTGGCCGCGGCGCGGCGGCACGACCTGGTGCCGATCCTGTGCGTCGGCGAGAGCGAGTCGCAGCGCGACTCGGGTCGCACCCTGGCGGTGGTCGAGCAGCAGCTCCGCGTCGGGCTGGCGGACGCGATCGCGGACGACGCGCCGGAGCTGGTGGTGGCCTACGAGCCGGTGTGGGCGATCGGCACGGGCCGCGCCGCGACGCCGGCCCAGGTCGACGAGGTGCACCGCATGATCCGCGAGCAGCTGGCCTCGCTTTACGGGGCGGGGCGGGCCGCCGGGGTGCGCATCCTCTACGGCGGATCGGTCGTTCCCCAGAACGCCCCGGAGCTGATGGCGCTGCCCGAGGTCGACGGGGCGCTGGTGGGCGGGGCGTCGCTCGACGCGGCCAAGTTCGCCGCCATCGTGGCGGCAGCCGGCCGGGCGAGTGGCCGATGAAGTACGGGATCGCACTCGGGGTCGTGCTGTTCGGGGTCTGGCTGCTGTGGTCGGGCCACTTCGATGCCCTGCTGGTGGGTTTCGGCCTCGCCTCGACCGTCGCGATCGTGCTGATCGCGCGGCGGATGCGGATCCTCGACTCCGAGGCGGTCCCGCTGGAGATCACGCTGCGCGCGCTGCGCTATGCGCCGTGGCTGGCCTGGGAGATCGTCAAGAGCAACCTCGACGTGGCCCGGCGGATCCTCGACCCACGGCTGCCGATCGATCCGTGCGTGGTCGAAGTCCGGGCCGGGCAGCGGCGCGAGCTGGCGCGGGTCGTCTACGCCAACTCGATCACGCTGACTCCCGGCACGGTCTCGGTGGCGCTGGAGGGCGACACGATCATGGTCCACGCGCTGACGCGCGAGGCCGCGGCGGCGCTCGAGAGCGGAGAGATGGACCGCCGCGTGAGCGCGGTCGAGGGGCGATCGTGATGTACGCGGTCGCGATGGTCGCGATCCTGGTCACGATGAGCCTGGCGCTGATCCGCGCCGCGCTGGGGCCGTCGGTGTTCGACCGGATCCTGGCGTTGAACATGTTCGGCACCAAGACGGTGCTGTTCATCAGCGTGGTCGGGTTCTTGACCGGGCGGACCGACTTCCTCGATCTGGCGCTGCTGTACGCGCTGATGAACTTCATCGGCGTGATCGCCGTGCTGCGCTTCTCGAAGTACCGGCACTTCCAGAGCCTCGACGGGCCCGACGGCGAGGAGGGTTGAGCGTGGAGCTGGTGCTCGACGTGCTGAGCTGGGTCGCGATCGTGCTGGGCTCGGCGTTCTGCGTCGTCGGCGGGATCGGGCTGCTGCGGCTGCCCGACCTGTTCACGCGGATGCACGGCGCCGGGATCACCGACACGCTGGGCGCGGGCCTGGTGCTGACGGCGCTGATGTTCCAGGCCGGAATCGGCCTGACCACGGTCAAGCTGGTGCTGATCCTGTTCTTCCTGCTCGTCGCCAGCCCGACCTCGACCCACGCGCTGGCCGCCGCCGCGCTGAGCCGCGGGATGGAGCTGACGCTGCGACGCGAGGAGGGCTGAGGCATCACGCAGCTCATCGACATCTTCATCCTGACGCTGTTGGCCTGCACCGCGATCACCATCGCGCGCCTGCGCGGGCTGTTCGCCACGGTGATGCTGACCGGCATCTTCAGCCTGATCGGGGCGAGCTGGATGCTGATCCTCGACGCGCCCGACGTGGCGTTCACCGAGGCCGCCGTCGGCGCGGGGATCTCGACCGTGCTGATGCTGGGAACGCTGGCGCTGACCAGCTCCAGGGCCAAGCCGCCCGTGCACCGTCCGTTCGTGCCGCTGCTGGTGGTGGTGGTCACCGGCTGCGCGCTGGTCTGGGGCACGCTGGACATGCCGCGCTTCGGCGATCCCGACGCCCCGGTCCACACGCACGTGGCGCCGCGCTACATCGAGCAATCGCCCGAGGAGATCGGCATCCCCAACACGGTCACCTCGGTGCTGGCCAGCTACCGCGGCTACGACACGCTCGGCGAGACGACGGTGATCTTCACGGCCGGGATCGGCGTGCTGTTGCTGCTGCACCACGGGGTGCGCCGCCGCCGCGAGCGGGAGGACCCGCCGTGAAACAGCGCCACGTCGTGCTGCGGGTCGTCTCCAAGCTGCTGATCCCGTACATCTTGCTGTTCGCGCTGTACGTGCAGTTCCACGGCGACTACGGCCCGGGCGGCGGCTTCCAGGCCGGCGTGATCTTCGCCGCGGCGTTCGTGCTGTACGCGCTGGTGTTCGGTCTCGACGAGGCGCGCCGCGTCGCCCCGCCGCCGTTGATCCAGACGCTGGTCGCCGCCGGGGTGCTGCTGTACGCGGGCGTCGGCGTCGCCACGCTGCTCAAGGGCGGCAACTTCCTCGACTACGGGGCGCTCGACCACCACGATCCGGTCCACGGCCAGCACCTGGGCATCCTGCTCGTCGAGCTGGGCGTCGGCATCACCGTCGCCGCGACGATGATCACGATCTTCTTCGCCTTCGCGGGGCGGCGGCGGCCATGATCGAGCTGCTGCTCGGCTACTACAACTACTGGATCGTCATCTTCCTGATGATGACCGGGTTCTACATCGTCATCTCGCGCGGCAACCTGATCAAGAAGCTGATCGGGCTGAGCATCTTCCAGGTCTCGGTGTTCCTGCTCTACATCACGATGGGCAAGCTCGAAGGCGGCACGGCGCCGATCCTGCAGGAGGGCGTGACGCGCTACTCCAACCCGCTGCCCAGCGTGCTGATCCTGACCGCGATCGTGGTCGGGGTGGCTACCGCGGCGCTGGCGCTGGCGCTGGTGGTGCGGATCCACGAGAGCTACGGCACGATCGAGGAGGACGAGATCGACGCCCAGGACCGGGCGTCATGATCGAGCCGCACCTGCCCGCGCTGCAGGTCGTGCTGCCGCTGGTCGCGGCGCCGCTGGCGGTGGTGCTGCGCCGCGGACGGCTGGTGCTGGGCTTCGCGACGGTCGTGGCCTGGGCGACGTTCGGCATCTCGGTCGCGCTGCTGCGGCGCGTGCTGCGCGAGGGCACGATCTCCTACGCCCTCGGCGGCTGGGAGCCGCCGTGGGGCATCGAGTACCGGCTCGACCCGCTGGGCGCGTTGGTGCTGCTGTTGGTCTCCGGTGTCGGCGCGCTGGTGCTGAGCTACGCCCCGGCCAGCCTGACGCGCGAGATCCCGCGCGACCGGCACCACCTGTTCCTGTCGGCCTACCTGCTGTGCCTGACCGGGCTGCTGGGGATCGTGATCACCGGCGACCTGTTCAACGTGTTCGTGTTCCTCGAGATCTCGTCGCTGTCGTCCTACGCGCTGATCAGCATGGGGGCGCGGCGGCAGGCGTTCGTGGCGGCGTTCAGGTACCTGATCCTCGGCACGATCGGGGCCACGTTCTTCCTGCTCGGCGTCGGACTGATGTACATGATGACCGGCACGCTGAACATGGCCGACATGGCGGCCCGGCTGCCGGCGGTCGAGGGCACGCGCACGCTGCTGGCGGCGTTCGCGTTCCTGTCGGTCGGGCTGAGCCTCAAGATGGCGCTGTTCCCGTTGCATCTGTGGCTGCCCGACGCCTACACCGAGGCCCCCTCGCTGGTCAGCGCGTTTCTCGCCGCGACCGCGACCAAGGTCTCGGTGTACGTGCTGCTGCGGCTGACCTTCACGGTCTACGGCGAGCCGTTCTCGTTCGAGTTCATGCCGCTGGACCGGATCCTGATGCCGATCGCGCTGGGTGGGATCTTCGTGGCCTCGACGGTGGCGATCTTCCAGCGCAACGTCAAGCGCCTGCTGGCCTACTCCAGCGTGGCCCAGATCGGCTACATCGTGCTCGGGATCAGCCTCGGCTCGGAGACCGGCCTGACCGCGGGGATCGTGCACGTGTTCAACCACGGGCTGACCAAGGGCGGGATGTTCCTGGCGCTCGGTTGCGTCGCGCTGCGGCTCGGCTCGACCGATCTCGACGACCTGCGCGGCGTGGGGCGCGTGATGCCGCTGACGATGCTGGCCTGGGTGCTGGGCGGGCTGGGACTGATCGGCGTGCCGCTGACCGCCGGCTTCATCAGCAAGTGGTACCTGATCGCCGCGGCGCTCGAGGGCGGCTGGTGGCCGATCGCAGCGCTGCTGTTGATCAGCTCGCTGCTGGCGGTGGTCTACGTCTGGCGCGTCGTCGAGACGGCGTACTTCCAGGCCCCCGCGGAGTCGACCGCGCGCCTGGGCGAGGCGCCGCTGTCGATGCTGTTGCCGACGTGGATCCTGATCGGCGCGACGCTGTACTTCGGGCTTGCGACCTCGATCTCGGCCGGGGTCGCCCGCACCGCCGCGCAGTGGCTGCTGGGAGGCGCGCCGTGAGCCCCCAGACCGCGCTGGGACTGGCGCTGGGGCTGCCGCTGGCGGGCGCGGTGCTGACCGCGCTGCTCGGCCGCTGGCCCAACCTGCGCGAGACCGGGACGTTCGTCGTCGCGGGCGCGCTGTTCGCCGTGGTCGCCTCGCTGGTGCCGGAGGTGCTGGCCGGCGGGCGGCCGGAGCTGACGCTGCTGCCCGTGCTGCCGGGGCTGGAGCTGGCGCTCGGTCTCGAGCCGCTGGGGATGCTGTTCGCGCTGGTCGCCAGCGGGCTGTGGATCGTCACCTCCGCCTACTCGGTGGGCTACATGCGCGGCCACCACGAGACGAACCAGACCCGCTACTACGTCTGCTTCGCGATCGCGATCCTGGGCGCGCTGGGCGTCGCGCTGGCGCGGAACATGTTCACGCTGTTCGTGTTCTACGAGCTGCTGACGCTGTCGACGTACCCCTTGGTGACCCATCACGGCGACGAGAAGGCGATGCGCGGCGGGCGCGTCTATCTCGGCGTGCTGCTGACCACCTCGATCGCGTTCTTGCTGCTGGCCGTGCTGTGGACCTGGACCCTGACCGGGACGCTGGAGTTCCGCGAGGGCGGGATCCTGGCCGGCCAGGTCGACGACGGGATGGTCGGCGTGCTGCTGGCGCTGTACGTCTTCGGCACCGGCAAGGCGGCGCTGATGCCGTTCCACCGCTGGCTGCCGGCGGCGATGGTCGCCCCGACGCCGGTCAGCGCGTTGCTCCACGCGGTCGCGGTGGTCAAGGCCGGCGTGTTCACCGTGATGAAGGTCGTGGTGTACGTGTTCGGGATCGACCTGTTGCGCGACAGCGGCGCCAGCGTCTGGCTGACCTGGGTCGCCGCCGCCACGATCCTGATCGCTTCGCTGGTCGCGCTGACCAAGGACAACCTCAAGGCGCGGCTGGCCTACTCGACCGTCAGCCAGCTCTCGTACATCGTGCTCGGCGCGGCGCTGGCCAACTCGTTCGGCGTCGTCGGCGGCAGCATGCACATCGCGATGCACGCCTTCGGCAAGATCACGCTGTTCTTCTGCGCGGGCGCGATCTACGTGGCGGCCCACAAGACCGAGATCAGCGAGATGCGCGGGATCGGCCGCGTGATGCCGGTCACCACCTTCGCCTTCATGATCGGCGCGCTGAGCGTGATCGGCCTGCCGCCGCTGGGCGGGTCGTGGAGCAAGTGGTACCTGGCGCTGGGCGCCGCCGAGGCGCACCAGCTGGTGCTGGTCGCGGTGCTGATGATCAGCTCGCTGCTGAACATCGCCTACTTGATGCCGATTCCGATCCGCGGCTTCTTCAGCCCGCTGCCGGCCGGCGCCGAGCGTCCGCGAATCAAGGAAGCGCCGTTGTTCTGCGTGGTGCCGATCTGCTTCACGGCGCTCGGCTGCCTCGCGCTGTTCTTCTTCGCCGACGAGATCTACCGGCTGATCGAGCCGATCGCCGGACCGTGAGGAGCCCGGGACGATGAACGACGACCGGCGACGCTGGCTGGACGACCCCGCGCACGTGACGCTGCTGTACCGCGTGCTGTTCGCGGTGTGCATCCTGCTGTTCGTCGCCGACTTCCTGTACCACAAGCACTCGCATTTCTCGTTCGAGGACTGGCCCGGCTTCCACGCCGGGTACGGCTTCGTGGTGTTCGTGTTCATCGTGTTCGCCGGCAAGTGGCTGAGGAAGATCGTGATGCGGGACGAGGACTACTATGACCGGTAGCCTCCCGCCGGGATCGTTGCTGCTGCTGGGCGCGCTGGTCGTGCCGCTGGTGCGGGGCCGGCTGCAGCAACTGCTGCTGGTGGCGCTGCCGGCGGCCAGCCTGTGGCACCTGAGCACGTTTTTCGGTCGCGAGCCCGGGGCGCTGCTCGAGGTCCAGGCCTTCGACTACACGCTGACGCTGATCCGCGTCGACCGCCTGAGCTTGCTGTTCGGCCTGATCTTCCACATCGTCGCGATCCTCAGCGTGATCTACGCGATCCACGTCAAGGACAACGTGCAGCACGTCGCCGGGCTGATCTACGCCGGCTCGGCGATCGCCGCGGTGTTCGCCGGCGACCTGATCACGCTGTTCGTGTTCTGGGAGCTGACCGCGATCTCCTCGGTCTTCCTGGTCTGGGCCAGCCGCAACGAGCGCGCCTACCGCGCCGGGATGCGCTACCTGATCGTCCAGGTCGGCTCCGGCGTGCTGCTGCTGGCGGGGGTGCTGCTGCACCTGCGCGACACCGGCTCGATCGCCTTCGAGCACCTGGGGCTGGTCAGTCCCGGCACGACGCTGATCTTCATCGCCTTCGGCGTCAAGTGCGCCTTCCCGCTGCTGCACAACTGGCTCCAGGACGCCTATCCCGAGGCGACGGTCACCGGCACGGTGTTCCTCAGCGCGTTCACGACCAAGCTGGCGATCTACACGCTGGCCCGCGGCTACGCCGGGACAGAGATCCTGATCTGGCTCGGCGTGATCATGACGCTGTTTCCGATCTTCTACGCCGTGATCGAGAACAACCTGCGCCGCGTGCTGGCCTACAGCCTGAACAACCAGCTCGGCTTCATGGTCGTCGGCATCGGCGTGGGCACCGAGCTGGCGCTGAACGGCGCGGTCTCCCACGCCTTCGTGCACATTCTGTACAAGGCGCTGCTGTTCATGTCGATGGGCGCCGTGCTGTACCGGACCGGCACCTGCGAGGCCTCGAAGCTCGGCGGGCTGTACAAGTCGATGCCGCTGACCACGGTGTTCTGCATCGTCGGGGCGGCGTCGATCTCGGGCTTCCCGCTGTTCAGCGCGTTCACCACCAAGTCGATGACGCTCAGCGCCGTGGCCGAGGGGCACTACGCGCTGGGCGCCATGGCCCCGCTGTTCACGCTGGCGCTGCTGTTCGCCTCGGCCGGCGTGCTGGAGCACTCGGGAATCAAGATCCCGTTCTTCGCCTTCTTCGCCCACGACTCGGGGATCCGCTGCAAGGAGGCCCCGTGGAACATGCTGGTGGCGATGGGCGCGACCGCGGCGCTGTGCGTGCTGCTGGGGATCGTGCCGGGGCCGCTGTACTCGCTGCTGCCCTACGCGGTGGACTACCAGCCCTACACCACCGGCCACGTGATCACGTCGCTGCAGCTACTGCTGTGGGCGGCGCTGGCGTTCTGCGTGCTGGTCCGCTACGGCTACTACCCGCCCGAGATGCCCTCGGTCAACCTGGATTTCGACTGGCTGTACCGGCGGGTGCTGCCGGCGGGGTTCCGGGCGGTGGCCCCGGCCGCGCTGCGCGCCCGCGAGACGGTGGTGCGGGGAGCGCTGGGGCGGGTCGAGCGGTTCGTCGCGGGGCTGTACCGCCACCACGGACCCCAGGGGGTGTTCGCCCGCTCCTGGCCCACCGGCAGCACCGTGCTGTGGGTGGCGCTGCTGCTGGCGTTCTTCCTGATCGTGTACTACGTCTGAAGCCGCCCGGCGGCCCCTTTGGCGGGTGCCGCCGCCCGGTGCTATAGTCCAGCGGTTCAACAGCTTGGGCGGAGAACGGTATGCTGTACTACATCGTGGTTCCGCTGCACGTCCTGGTTTCGGTCGTGCTGATCCTGGTGGTGCTGCTCCAGACCGGCAAGCGCGCCGACCTGGCCGGCGCGTTCGGCGGCGGCGGCAGCCAGACGGCGTTCGGACCCCGCGGGGCGTCCAACTTCTTCTCGAAGCTGACCACCATCAGCGCGGTGCTGTTCATGCTGACCTCGCTGGGGCTGGCGATCCTGAGCACCCAGGCCACCGGCCGCAGCCGCAGCGTGCTGGACGAGCTCGACAGCGCCGCCACCGCGCCCGCGCCGATCGAGCAGCCCGCGCCGGCCGAGACGGCGCCGCCGCCCGTCCCGGAAGTCGACCCCGACGACCCGCTCGCCGTTCCCCCCGACCCGGGAGCGGCCGAGCAGGACGCCGGCGACGGCTCCGGTGGGCTATAATCCCGCCGTTTTCAAACGCTGCCGAAGTGGTGGAACTGGTAGACACGCCATCTTGAGGGGGTGGTACCCGTAAGGGTGTGTGGGTTCGAATCCCACCTTCGGCACCAGGTCACCAGTCCGAGTAGTAGGTCCCGTCGAGCGCGATCCCGTCGTACAGGCTGTAGACGTCCCAGACGTTCTCGCCGCCCCAGCTCGTGCTGTCCCAGTCGTCCTGGTACGAGCGCAGGCCCCACTCGGCCTCGCCGGTGAAGGGGTCGACCGGGATCTCGTACAGGAAGATCATCATCTGGGTGTCGGGCGAGCCGACGGCGCCGACGTCGACGCCCTCGACCAGCGCCTCGAGATCGGGCGGGAAGCCCTTCTGGTCGACGTCCTCCTGGGCCAGCGGGATCAGGCCCTCGTCGGAGTAGCGCTTGTACATGTCGATGGCGTCGCGCATCGTCACCAGGGCCAGCCGGAGCTGCCGCTCGCGGAGCCGCTTGTCGAGCCAGTGGTCGAGCTGGCCGAACAGCGGGATCGCCGCGGTGGCCAGGATCAGCACCAGCGTCACCGTGACCAGGAGCTCGATGTAGGTCAGCCCGCGGCCGCCGGCCGGATTTCGGTGGTTCGGCATGTCTCCCATTATTACGGCTCCCGGCGCTGCGGCGTCCAGTCGGGCCCGCCGGGGACCGTTCTGCGTTAGCATGGCGCCGGAAACAAGGGAGGAGCAGCACGATGGGCGAGGAAGGCAAACCCGACCGGGAGCTCGAGGCCCTGCTCTCGGAAAACCGGCGGTTCGACCCGCCCGCGGAGTTCGCGCGCCGGGCCCGCGCCCGCGATCCGCGGGTCTACGAGGAGGCGTCCGCCGACCCGGTGGCGTTCTGGTCCGGCTTCGCCTCCGAGCTGTCCTGGTCGCGGAGCTGGGACCGGGCGCTCGACGGCGAGGGACCGGAGGCGCGGTGGTTCGTGGGCGGCAGGCTCAACGCCAGCGTGAACTGTCTCGACCGGCACCTCGACGCGGGCCGCGGCGACCGCACGGCATTGCTGTGGGAGGGCGAACCCGGCGAGCGCAGCACGTGGACCTACGCCGAGCTGCACCGCGAGGTCAACCGCTTCGGCAACGTGCTGCGCGGGCTCGGCATCGGCAAGGGCGACCGCGTCGCGATCTACATGCCGATGGTGCCCGAGGCGATCGTGGCGATGCTCGGCTGCGCGCGGGTCGGCGCGGTGCACAGCGTGGTGTTCGGCGGGTTCTCGTCCGAGTCGCTCCACGACCGGATCCTCGACGCCGAGGCGAAGCTGGTCATCACCGCGGACGGCGGCTGGCGCCGCGGCAAGTTCCTGGCGCTCAAGCAGGCCACCGACGAGGCCGTCGAGGGCGCGCCCTCGATCGAGCACGTGATCGTGGTCCGGCGCGGCGAGGGGACAGCGCCGATGAAGCCCGGCCGCGACCACTGGTACCACGACCTGATGCGGGACGCCGGCGATGACTGCGAGCCCGAGGTGATGGACAGCAACGACCCGCTGTTCATTCTCTACACCTCCGGCACGACCGGCAAGCCGAAGGGCATCGTGCACTCCACGGGCGGCTACCTGACCGGCACCTACGCCACCACGCGCTGGGTCTTCGACCTCCGGGACGACGACGTGTTCTGGTGCACGGCGGACATCGGCTGGATCACCGGGCACTCCTACATCGTCTACGGCCCGCTGGCCGCGGGCGCCACGATCGTGGTCTACGAGGGCGCGCCCGACTGGCCCGACCGCGGGCGCTTCTGGGAGATCTGCGCGCGCACCGGCGTGACCGTGTTCTACACCGCGCCGACCGCGATCCGCGCCTTCATGAAGTGGGGCTCCGCATGGCCGGCGAAACACGATCTGGGCAAGCTGCGGCTGCTCGGCACGGTCGGCGAGCCGATCAACCCGGAGGCCTGGGTCTGGTACCGCGAGCACATCGGCGGCGACCGCTGTCCGATCGTCGACACGTGGTGGCAGACCGAGACGGGCCAGATCCTGATCACGCCGCTGCCCGGCCTCACGCCGACCAAGCCCGGCTCGGCCACGCGGGCGTTCCCCGGCATCGCCGCGGACATCCTGACCGAGAGCGGCAAGAGCGTCGGGGTCGGCGGCGGGTTCCTGGCCATCCGCGGCCCGTGGCCCGCGCGTACGCTGGGCATCTGGGGCGACGAGCGGCGGTTCATCGAGACCTACTGGAGCAAGTGGGACCGGGCGACCTACTTCCCGGGCGACGGGGCCAAGCGCGACGAGGACGGCTACTTCTGGATCCTGGGCCGGGTCGATGACGTGATGAACGTCGCCGGCCACCGCATCGGCACGATGGAGGTCGAGTCGGCGCTGGTCGAGCACGACGCGGTCGCCGAGGCCGCCGTGGTCGGCGTGCCGCACGAGATCAAGGGCACCGCGATCGTGGCCTTCGCGAGCCTGCGCGACGGCCGCGAGCCGGGTCCCGAGCTGGCTGCCGAGCTGAAGAAGTTCGTGGCCTCGAAGATCGGCGCCATCGCTCGGCCCGAGCAGGTGCTGTTCACCGCGGATCTCCCGAAGACGCGCTCGGGCAAGATCATGCGGCGGCTGCTGCGCGACATTGCCGAAGGTCGCGCGCTGGGCGACACCACGACGCTCGCCGACCCGGGCGTGGTCGACTCGCTCAAGCAGCAGTACGAGGATCGCGAGGGCTGAGCCCGGCGCGGGCCCCCATCGTGGTGCGCAGAGTGTAGCCGCTCGCGCCGCGTTCCCGCGAGTCGTCCGGCTGTGGACGCCCGACAAGGGGCGGCGCGGGGCTGGAAAGGAACCGTGGGGGGAAGATCCGGGCGCCTCAGAATGCGTGCGCCCGGT
>JBFKMV010000105.1:0-17719 GCA_041629655.1 Candidatus Polarisedimenticolaceae bacterium | reverse complement strand
CGCTTCGGTTCGGCGATCGCGGCCGAGCTGGGCACGATGAAGGTCTCCAGCGAGATCGACGCGCTGGTGGTGATGGGGCTCGACCCGGTCGGCTTCCTGGTCGTGCCCCGACTGGTCGCGCTGCTGATCGCGCTGCCGTGCTTGACCGTGTTCGCGGACGTGGTGGGGATCCTGGGCGGGCTGGTGTTGTCCACCACCGTGCTGGGCATGGGAATGGGCGGCTACGTCGCGGACACCATCGACGCTCTGGTGCTGCAGGACGTCTACACCGGCCTGGTCAAGGCGACCGCCTTCGCGGCGATCATCGGGCTGACCGGTTGCCACCAGGGCCTCGCGGTGCGCGGCGGCGCGGAACAGGTCGGGCAGGCCACGACGGCCTCGGTGGTGCGGTCGATCGTGCTCGTGATCGCGGCCGACCTGTTCGTGACCGCGATATTCTTCCTGAGGGGCTGATGGCCGGCGCGAACGGCAACGCGATCGAGGTCCGGGCGCTGCGCAAGAGCTACGACGGGCGTTGCGTGCTCGACGGTGTCGACTTGGTGGTGCCGCGGGGCGAGACGCTGGTGATCCTGGGCGGCAGCGGCAGCGGCAAGAGCACGCTGCTGCGTTGCCTGGTCGGTCTGGAGCGGCCCGACGAGGGCAGCGTGAGCATCCACGGGATCGACGTGTTCCGGAGCGACCCGCGGACGCTGGAAAAGCTGCGGCGGCGGATCGGCATGGCGTTCCAGGCCGGCGCGCTGTTCGGATCGATGACGCTGGCGCAAAACGTCGAGCTGCCGCTCCGGGAATTCACCGAGCTGCCGCGCTCGACGCGGCGGATCGTGTCCCGGATCAAGCTGGGAATGGTGGGGCTCGAGGACGCCCTGGACCGCCTGCCCTCGCAGCTCAGCGGCGGGATGGTCAAGCGCGCGGCGCTCGCGCGGGCGCTGGCGCTGGATCCGGACGTGGTGTTCTTCGACGAGCCGTCGGCCGGCCTGGACCCGGTGACCGCCGCGGGCATCGACCGCTTGCTGGTGCAGCTCAAGAAGGCCTTCGACGTGACGCTGGTCGTGGTGACCCACGAGCTGGAGAGCGCGTTCACCATCGCCGACCGGCTGGCGCTGATCCACGCGGGGCGGTTCCTGTTCACCGGGACGCCCGACGAGGTCCGGGGCTGCGACGACCCGGTGGTGCGGGCGTTCCTGGAGCGGCGGCCGCCCGAGGCGCAGGACGGCGCCGACCGATTCCGTCGATTCATCGACGAGCTGGAGATCTGAGATGAGCGAGCCGGGGAAGCTGTCGGACGTCAAGGTCGGCGTCTTCGTCGTCACGGCGCTCGCGATCCTGGTCGCGGGGTCGTTGTGGGTGGCCGGGTCCGGGATGTTCGGCGCGTCGCGGGTGCCGTACCGCGTGCTGCTGCGCGATTCGGCCGGTCTCGCGGCCGGCGATCGGGTGCGGGTGGCGGGCGTGGCGGTGGGCCGGATCCAGGGCGTCGAGCTGCGACCGCACGATCCCTGGCCGGTGCTGATGCGCGTGCAGCTCAAGTCGGATCTCGTCGTGAAGACCGACAGCTCGGCCACGGTCGCCACCTCGGGGCTGCTCGGCACGGCGTTCCTGCAGATCGACACCGGCACGCCCGAGGCGCCGCGCCTGCCTGCGGACGGCGAGATCCGGGGCGGTGAGCCCGGCGGTCTGGACGAGGCGCTGGCGGCGGTGGGCGACATCTCGCAGCGGGCCACGCTGCTGCTCGAGCAGGCGTCCCTGCTGGTCGAGACGATCTCGACCGAGATCGGCCCGATCCTGGCCAACCTCGAAGCGCTGCTTTCGGAACGGAACGCCGAGAACCTCGAGCAGCTCCTGGCGACCGCGCAGCGCACCATGGACGAGGCCGGACCGCGGCTGACCTCGCTGCTCGAACGCATGGAGTCGCTCTCGGGAAGCGCCGAGCAGGGTCTGGAGAACCTGCCCGATCTGACCGAGCGGGTCGCGGCGCTGGCCGACGACCTGCAGGCGGCGATCGGTCCGGACGGGGCGCGCCTGGCCCAGGTGCTGGACGCCGCCGGACGGAGCCTCGCCTCGGCCGACGAGACGCTCTCGGCGATCGGCGGCAACCGGGACGAGCTCGAGGCGACCCTGCGCGACCTGCGCGACACGGCCGCCAACCTCAAGGCGTTCTCGCGCGAGATCAAGGAGCGACCGTTCCGGCTGGTACGGGTCAAGGCGCCGGCCGACCGGCGACCGGGCGACGGCGTGCGAGGAGCGGGACGATGAGCGCGCGTGCGGTCGCGGGCCTGCTGCTCGCGCTTGCGGCGGGCGGCTGCGGCGGGTTGCCCCCGACGCACTACTACCTGCTGGAGTCGCGGGCCGATGCGGTACCGGCCGCGCGGGCGGACGGGCTGCTCGTGGGCGTGCGGCCGTTCCGCGTCGACCCGCCGTACGACCAGGACCGGATCGTGTACCGCGTCGGCGCGGACTCCCCGGAGGTGGGGTTCTACGAGTACCACCGCTGGGCGGCGCCGCTGGGCCGGATGCTGCCCGTGGTCGTGGCGGACGCGCTGGCAGGCGTCCCGGGGATCGCGAGCATCGACCCCGTCCAGCCGGGGCGACGCTACTCCGCGTGGCTGCGCGGCCGGGTGCTGGCGTTCGAGGAGGTCGATCTGCCGTCGGGCGAGCGGGTGCGCGTGCGTCTCGAGCTTTCGCTGGTCGACGAGGCCGGCGAGACGCTGTGGTCGGAGCGCGTGGCCGGCGAGGCCACGGCACGCTCCGACAACGTCCCGAACATCGTCGAGCGCATGCGGGCGGTGCTCGAGGAGCGGCTGGCCCAGAGCCGCGGCAGCCTGGCCCGGGCGATCGCGGATGCGCGGCGCAACGAGCCGGGTTAGAATCGGCAGATCTTCATCTGGCCGGGAGCACGATCATGAACACAATGCTGCGTTTTCTGTCCCTGTGTTGCGTCTGCCTGCTGTCGGCCGCGCCGTCGCTGGACGCCGCGACCGAATGGCCGCATCTGCGCGGTCCGAACCTCGACGGGCGAGTGGCCGCCGGCGAGCTGCTCGGCCAGGAGAGCGTCGGGCTCAAGCTGGCCTGGTCGTCGCCGCTCGGCTCGGGGTACTCGGGAGTCGCCGTCGCCGGCGGGCGTGCGGTGACGATGTACTCCGACGGGCGTGGAGACTACGCCGCGGCGTTCGACGTCGAGACCGGTGAACGTCTCTGGCGCTACCGCATCGCCGCGACCTACAAGGGCCACGACGGCTCCGACGACGGACCGCTCAGCTCGCCGGTGATCGACGACGGCGTGGTCTACGGGCTCGGACCGAGCGGGCAGCTGTTCGCGCTGGGGCTCGGCGACGGCAAGGAGCTGTGGAAGAAAACGCTGAAGCAGGACTTCGACGCCGAGGCCCCCGACTTCGGGTTCACCACGACGCCGCTCGTCGAGGGCAACGTGCTGGTCGTGCAGACCGGCGGCGCCGCGGGCAAGGCGATCTCGGGGTTGGACAAGAAGTCGGGCAAGCTGCTGTGGTCGCGCGGCGACGACAAGGTCGAGTACCAGTCGCCGGCCGTGCTGGAGCTGGCCGGCCGGCGGCAGCTCGTCGCGATCAGCGGCAAGCGGATCCAGGGCCTCGAGCCGGCGACCGGCAAGACGTTGTGGGAACACGAGCTGGGCGAGGAGGACTTCGCCGGCAGCTCGACTCCCGGCTACGCCGGGGAGAGCCGCTTCCTGACCACCATCGGCGCGGCCGTGGCCGTGTTCCAGGTCGACAAATCGATGGACGGCTTCGAGGTCCAGGAGCTGTACCGCTCCAAGGAGCTCGGCGGCACCTACGCGGTGCCGGTGTACCACGACGGCCACCTGTACGGATTCCGCGGCCAGTTCCTGACCTGCGTCAACGCCGAGAACGGCGAGCGGGTCTGGAAGTCGCGGCCGCCGGGCGGGCGCGGCTTGATCCTGGTCGACGGCCACCTGGTGATCTTCGGCGCCGAGGGCAACGTGGTGGTCGCCGCGGCGACCCCGGAAGGTTACGTCGAGAAGGCGAAGCTGCAAGCGCTCGACGGGAGCGGCTACACCTGGCCGAGCTTCGCCGGCGGGAAGGTCTTCGTGCGCAACCTCGAGACGCTGGCCGCGGTGACCGTCGCCGGTGGCGCGACGGCCGCCAGTCCTGCCAGCGTGACCGCCGCCGAGGCGGCCCCGCACGAGTTCGGCCGCTTCGTGCAGTCGCTCGCCGAGGCCGCGGACAAGCCGGTCAAGGTCGAGCAGTTCATGCAGTCCCGGACGAGCTTCCCGATCGTCGAGGGCCCGTTCGTCCACTTCGTCTACCGCGGCGAGGTCGAGGACCTGGCGATCGCGGGAACGATGATCGAGTCCGGCCTGCCCGAGCCGATGGAGCGCGTCCCGGGCACGGACCTGTTCCACAGGACCTTCCGGCTCGAGCCGGGCGCCCGCTACGAGTACCAGCTCAACGTCAACTACGACGAGCGGGTCCCCGACCCGCTGAACCCGCGCACGGTGCCCGGCCGCTTCGGCGACCAGAAGATGTCCGAGGTCGTGATGCCGGGCTACGAAGTCGCGGCGCACCTCCGCGAGCCCGACGGTGGGCGGCGCGGAACGCTGGAGAGCTTCGACTACAAGAGCGAGCGGCTGGGCAACGAGCGCAAGATCACCGTGTACCTGCCGCCCGGCTACGCGGAGAGCGGCCTCAAGTATCCGCTGCTGGTCGTGCACCAGGGCCCGGACTGGCTGGAGCGCGGCCTGATGGCCAACTCGCTGGACAACCTGATCGGCGGGGGGCGCGTCTCGCCGCTGGTGGTGGCGTTCGTCCCGCCGGCCGAGCAGTGGTGGCTCGAGGGCGGTGGCAGCAAGACCGACGATTACGCGCGGATGCTGGCCGAGGAGCTGGTCCCGCACCTCGAATCGAAGTACCGGCTGGTCGCCCACCCCGGCGCGCGCGCGGTGATGGGCACGACGTACTTCGGGGTCACGGCGGCGTACGCCGCGTTGAAGTACCCGACGGTGTTTTCCAAGGTGGCGATCCAGAGCGTGGCGCTGGGCCTCGGCTCCGACGACGCGCTGATGACGCTGCTGGAGAGCGCCAAGCCGTCGGACGTGCGGTTCTACCTGGACTGGAATCGCTTCGAGGCCCGCAACGTCGACACCAGCCTCGACCTCGGCGAGGATGCCCGCACGCTCGCCGCGGCGCTGGAGCAGAACGGCTTCGGCTACAGCGGCGGCGAGGCGCTGGACAGCTTCGGCTGGGGCAGCTGGCGCGCGCGGACCGACCGGATCCTGGAGAGCTTCTTCCCGGCGGAGTGACCGGAGCCGGCGGTCAGGACGGGGGCGCCGTCCGCTCCTCGGGCGGGCGGACGGCGCGGAACGCCCGGTACAGCAGCACGTCGTAGAGCAGTTTCATCGCCGCACCGGCGACCAGCGGCGTCGTCAACGAAACGTGCTGCATGAACACTCCGGCGAAGGCCGGCCCGATCGCCCACATCGCCATCCGGACCAGGTTCGTCACGCCCGAGGCGAAGGTCCGCTCCTCCGGCCGCACCACCGCCAGCACGTACGACTGACGCGTGGGGACATCCATCTCGACCAGGCCCTCGCGGACCAGGAACAACGCCGCCGCGATCGGGAAGTCGGGAACGATGGCCACCGTCACCAGCAACAGGCTCGACGGCATGTGGGTGAAGACCATCGTGTTGACGAGCCCGATCCGCCGCGCCAGCCACGCCGCCCCGAGATGCGAGAGCGCGTTCAGCACCCGCGCGCCGAAGAACAGCAACGCGATGGTGCCCTCACCCGCGCCGAAGCGTTCGAAGAAGAAGTACGACAGCAGCGCCGTGGTCAGGAAGCCGCCGCCCAGGCTGTCCAGCGCGAACAGCGCGGTGATGCGCGTCAGGATGCGGCGGCTCTCGGGGGAGACGCGGACACCCGCCGTAGCGCGGCCGCGCTCGACCGCGGGCGACAGCCGCGCGTAGAGCGTCACCAGCGCCAGCAGCAGCACCGCGTAGACCACCAGCGTGGCCCGGTGCCCGTCGACGCGGGACAGCGAAAGCGACGACTCGAAGATCCGCGGCAGACCGGCCAGCAGCGCTCCCGCGGCGTGCCCGACGTCCTGGAACACGTTGTACCAGGCCAGCGCCCGGGTGCGCTCGCGGTCGGAGACCGTGCCGGGCAGGATCGCCTGCTCGACGATCAGGGCGCCGCCGCGGTCGCGGCCCATGCCGTTGAGCATCCCGACGAAGGCCGCGGCGCCCAGCACGACCGGAGCCGAGCCCCACGCCAACAGCAGACCGCCGAGCGCGCCGAGGATCGCCAGCTCGATCAGCACGCGGCGCCGTCCGTGGGCGTCACCGGCCAGCGTCACCAGCAGTGCCGCCAGGCCCGCGCCGGCCAGCCCCGCCGCGACGACGTAGCCGATCGTCGCCGCGGGCAGACCCCGCACCGTCAAGTAGATGCCGAGCTGCACGGCGGCCAGCCCGGTCGCCGTGGCGCGCAGCAGCGCCGTCGCGTAGAGCAGCTTCCGGTCGCGCGTCGAGACGGCAAGCACCTTGGGGTCCGCCCGGCTTCTGGAGCAACGGGGTCCCTTTGAGGTCCTTCCCTGCCGCGCCTTTACCGGCCGGCAATCCTATATTGTTTTTTCGGAAACCGGGCCCTGCGAAAAACGCAGTGGCAAGCTGGAGGAACGATCGATGCGTCCCACCGAGATCCTGATGAACGAGCACCGCGTGATCGAGCAGGTGCTGGATTGCCTGGAGAAGATGGCGATCCTGGGTGAGCAGGAGGGGCGGATCGACGCAGCACCCGCGCGCGACGCCGTGGAGTTCTTCCGCGGCTTCGCCGACGGGTGTCACCACGGCAAGGAGGAGGACCGGCTGTTCCCGCTGGTCGAGACCCGCGGCTTCTCCGCCGAGGAGGGTCCGACCGCGGTGATGCGGATCGAGCACGACGAGGGCCGCTCGCTGGTCGGCCGGATCGAGCACGCCATCGACGGCGCGGCGGCCGGGCGGGCGAACGAGCTGCGGGAGTTCATCGGCGCCGCGCACACCTACGTCTCGCTGCTCCGGGAACACATCATGAAGGAAGACCACTGCCTGTTCCCGATGGCCGAGCGGGCGTTGAGCGCCGAGGACCAGCAGAAGCTGGTCGAGAGCTTCGAGCAGGCGGAGCGCGTCGACGCCGGCTCGGGCGACCACGAACGCTTCCTGCGCATCGCCGACGAGCTGGCGACGCGGTTCGGCGTGCCGCGCTCGAGAACCCAGAAGGTCTAGGGCCGGGTCGCCGCCCGCGGTCAAGGTGTATCGTGGGCGCGTGAGCGCCGCCCGCCGCACTTCACCCCGCCACGATCCCGCCGCCGCCCGGGTGGCCGCCGTGTGCCTGCTGCTGCTCGCCGCGGGTGGCCTGCTCGCGGCGGAGCCGGCCGAGGTCGTCCAGGTCGTGGACGGCGACACGTTGCGCGTGCGCGTCGCGGACCGGATCGAATCGGTGCGGCTGATCGGCATCGACGCCCCGGAGCGTGGATCGCGGGGCCGCGAGCGCGAGGTCTTCGCGCGGGAGTCGAGCCGGTTCCTGCGCGAGCTGGCCGGAGGCCGCCGGGTCCGGCTGGAAACCGATCCCGACGCCGACACCCGCGACCGCTACGGGCGGCTGCTGCGTTACGTGTATCTGCCCGACGGCCGCCTGCTCAACGCCGAGCTGGTCGCCGGGGGGTACGCGCACGCGTACACGCGCTACCCGTTCTCCAGGGCCGCCGAGTTCCGCGAGCTCGAGGCCCGGGCGCGAGAGTCCGGCGCGGGCCTGTGGAGCGTGGCCCTGCCGGAGCCCATCGAGGCGACGGACGCCGCGGCGCACGTCGGCAGGCCGGCGACGGTCTGCGGCCGCGTCGCCTCGACGCGCTACCTGCCCGAGCTGCGCGGCCGGCCGACCTTTCTCAACTTCGACCGGCCGCACCCCGACCAGACCTTCACGGTCGTGATCTGGGGATCCGATCGCGCCGCCTTCGATCGCCCCGAGCGCCGCTACGCCAACCGCTGCGTGTGCGTCGAGGGTTGGATCCGATCGTACCGCGGAAAGCCCGAGATGGTGGTGGCGCACCCCTCGCAGGTCGAGGTGGTCGATTCCGGCGGCGGCGGAACGGGCGATTGATAGAATCGCACCGTTCCCACGTGAGGAGATCCGGTTTGTCCGTCACGATCGATCGCCGCCGTGCGCTCGGCCACCTGCTGGACTTGCTCGCCATCGAGGGCCTGAGCGGCCGCGAGGGGGCGGTCGCGGCCGCGGTGCGGGCGAAGCTGGCCGCGGCGGGGTGCAGGCGGTCCTGGATGCGCAGCGACGATGCGCACCGCCGGATCCCGGGCGAGTTCGAGACCGGCAACCTGATCGTGCGGCTGCCGGGGACCGTGCGCGCCCCGCGACGGTTGCTGATGGGTCACATGGACACCGTGCCGCTGTGCCGCGGCGCGCGGCCGGTGCGGCGGGGCGGCCGGATCGTCGCCCGCGGCAAGACCGGGCTCGGCGCCGACAACCGCACGGCGGTGGCCTGCCTCGTCGCGGTGGCCGAGGCGATCCTGCGCCGCGAGCTGCCGCACCCGCCGTTGACGTTGCTGTTCACCGTGGGAGAGGAGGTCGGGCTCCAGGGCGCGCGCCGGGTCCGGCTGTCCGATCTCGGGCGTCCGCGGCTGGGGTTCAACATCGACGGCGGTCACCCGGCAAAGCTGGTCGTGGGCGCCCTCGGCGCCGAGCGCTGGGAGGTCGACGTGATCGGCCGCTCGGCGCACGCGGGCGTGCATCCCGGGCACGGGGTGTCGGCCAGCCTGATCGCCGGCCGCGCCATCGCCGACGCGGCGAAACGCGGCTGGTTCGGCAAGGTCCGGCAGGGCACGCGACGCGGCACCGCCAACGTGGGCGTGCTGCGCGGCGGCGAGGCGACGAACCAGGTCACCGACCATGTGTACGTCAAGGGCGAGTCGCGGAGCCACGACCCGCGCTTCGTGCGCCGGATCAGCGAGGCCTGGCGCGCGGCGTTCGAGCGCGCCGCGCGCGGCGTCCGCAACAACCGCGGCGTGCGCGGGCGGATCCGCTTCCGCTGTCGCGCCGACTACGCGCCGTTCCGGCTCGAGCGTGACGAGCCGGTGGTGCGCCTGGCCCTCGGGGCCGCGCGGGCGATCGGGCTCGCGCCGCGGCTGCGCGTGGTCGACGGGGGGCTCGACGCCAACCCGCTCAACGCGCGCGGGGTGCCGACGGTCACGCTGGGTGCGGGGCAGCACTCGCCCCACACGCTCGACGAGCGCGTGGAGATCGACGAGTTCCTCGACGGCTGCCGGCTCGCGCTGCGGCTGGCGACGGTCGCGGAGGGGTCCGCTTGAGCGCGGCGGGCCGGCGCGAGCAGACGGCCGAGGTCGTGGTGATCGGCGCCGGCCCGGTGGGTCTGCTGGCGGCGCTGTGGCTGTCCGAGCGCGGGATCGATGTCCGCATCGTCGACAAGTACCAGCGGGCGGCGCTCCACAGCTACGGGCTGGCACTGCACCCCGGATCGCTGCTGCTGCTGGACGAGCTCGGGCTGGCCGCGTCGCTGATCGAGCGGGGTCATCGCGTGGACCGCATCGCGCTGCAGCGCGGCGCCCGTCAGGTCGCCGAGATCGATCTGGCGCGCGTCGGCGGGCGGTTTCCGTTCGTGCTGGTGCTCTCGCAGTCGATGCTCGAGGGTGCGCTGGAGCGACGGCTGCGGGACAACGGCGTCGAGGTGCTGTGGGGCCACTCGCTGCTCAACTTCGACGCCGACGACGACGGCGTCACCTCGCTGATCGTCAGCGCCAGCGAGGACCCCGCACATCCGACCGCGACCCCGCAGATCTCCACGACCCGCATCCGCTCGTCCTACCTGATCGGCGCCGACGGGTTCGACTCGCTGGTGCGGGGCCGGCTGGGGATCAGGTTCCCGGCCGTGGGCGGCGCGCTGGCCTACGCCCTGATGGAGCTCCAGGCCACGATCGAGCAACCCGAGCGGATGCGGCTCGTGCTCGGCGACGGAACCACCGACGTGTTCTGGCCGCTCGGTCGCGGGCGCGGGCGCTTCAGTCTCCAGGTCCCCCTCGACGCGGAGCCGCCGGACCCCAAGATGCTGGAGCTGTGCATCCGCGACCGCGCGCCGTGGTTCGAAAGCGGGATCGACTCGGTCGACTGGGTGACCTCGGTGCGCTTCGAACCCCGCCTCGCCGAGCGGTTCGGCCGGGGCCGGGTCTGGCTGGCGGGCGACGCCGCGCACGTCACCTCGCCGATCGGTGTCCAGAGCATGAACGTCGGCCTGCGCGAGGTCCGCGACCTGGCGCGCCGGATGACCTCGGTGCTGCGCGATCGGGGTTCGCCGAAGCTGCTCGAGTACTACGGCGACGAGCGGAGGCGCGAATGGAAGATGCTGCTGGGGATCCAGGACCGGCTGCGGATCCTGGACGGCGCTCCGGCCTGGGCCGACAAGCTCGCGGGCAAGCTCGTGATCTCGCTGCCCGCGTCGGGGCGCGACCTGAACCGGTTGCTGGAGCAGGTCGGGCTGCGGCTGCACTGGCTGCGGCGCCGCGATCGCAAACCGCCCGGCCGGCCTCCGGAGTAGACCGCTCCGCGAGCGGGTGGCGCGGCCTCCGGGGCGTGTGGGATCCTGCCCCTGTCATGCCCGCGGTCGATTTCCGCTCTTCCGTCATCGAGCGCAGCCGGCAGGTACCGGTGGTCGTCGACTTCTGGGCCCCGTGGTGCGCCCCCTGCCGCATCCTCGGCCCGGTGATCGAACGGCTGGCCGAGGACGCCGGCGGCCGCTGGGAGCTGGTCAAGGTCGACACCGAGCAGCAGCCGGAGCTGGCCCAGGCCTTTGAAGTGATGGGCATCCCGGCCGTGAAGCTGTTCCACCACGGCGAGGTCGTCGCGGAGTTCACCGGCGCGTTGCCCGAGGAGCAGATCCGTTCCTGGCTCGACGCGAATCTCCCGGACCCGCGCGCCGACCGGCTGGCCGAGATCGTCGCCGGCTGGGAGCAGCGCGGCGCGGAGATCGCGCCGGAGCTGGAGGCTCTGATCGAGCAGCACCCCGATCTTCCCGCCGCGAAGGTCCGGCTGGCCCAGGCCGTCGCGGGCACCGCTCCCGCCCGCGCCCGCGAGCTGCTCGCGGACGTGCGGGTCGACGCCGACCTCTCCGAGCCCGTCACCGACGTCACCGCGCTGGCCGACCTGGCGACGTGGACCGACGACGCGGCCCCGGCGAGGCTCGCCGCCCGTTTGAGCGCCGCGCGCGACGCGTTCCGGGCCCACGACCTCGCCGCGACCCTGGAGCAGCTCGTCGAGGCCGCGATGATCGACAGGCGCTACGGCGACGAGCTGGCGCGCCGCGCCGCGGTGGCGCTGTTCCGGCTGCTCGGCCACGACCACGCGCTGACCCGGGAGCACCACACACGGCTGGCGATGGCGCTGCACTCCTGACCGGGCTCCGTCGCCGAGCTCGAACGGCCGGTCGAGGATCCCCGTCTTGACGTTGCCGGGGCACTGTATTACATTGCGTAATACGAGGGGAGGTAGCTCCATGGGGTCCCGCACCGTCCGCCTCGATGACGAGGCCGAACAGGCGCTCCACGAGATTCGGAAAGGAACCGGGATGAGCATCTCCGAAGCGCTCAAGCGGGGCCTGCTGGTGTTGCGCGAGAGCATCCGTCGCGAAGGCCAGCGCACGCCGTGGGCGGTCTACGAGCGCATCGACCTCGGCCCCGGCGGTTACGCCGCGGCTCCTGCGGCGGAGGCCAAGCGCGGCGCCCGGGAAGCCGTGCTGCGGAAGCACCGCCGTTGATCCTGGCCGATACCGGTCCCCTGGTGGGTCTGTTCGACCCGCGGGACCCGTCGCACGAGCGTTGCCGGAGGGCGCTGGCCCGCCTGCGCGACCCGTTGTACACCACCGTGCCGGTGCTGACCGAGGCGTTCCACCTGCTCGGTTCCGGCAGCCGGGGCGCCGCGGCCCTGCGCGAGTTCATCGCCGCCGGGGGACTGCACCCCTGGTTTCTCGATGCCGAGGGTCTGGAACGCGGCTTCGTCCTGATGGAGCAATACCACGACCATCCCATGGACCTCGCCGATGCCTCGCTGGTCGTGGCCGCCGAGCGGCTGGGCACGCGCCGCGTGCTGACCCTCGATCGCCGCGACTTCGACCGCTACCGCGTGTTGCGGGGACACCGCAGGCTGTCGTTTCGCATCGAGCGCTGTTGAATGAGGCTTCGTGACCGAAGCGGTCCGTGACGCCCGCCCCGGCCCGCGCTACCCTATCCCCAGCCAGGTGGACCCACCGAGGAAGGAGGCCCCGCGATGACCCGTCGACGCTTGCCGCTGTGTCTGCCGCTGCTGCTGTTGCTGCCCTGTCTGACCATCCCCAGCTCCACCCCCGCCGCGGAGGTCGGCATCGGTCTGCGCGCCGGGACCCAGGGCCTCGGCGCCGAGCTGGCGTTCGGGCTGACCAGCCACGTGGCGCTGCGGGGCGGGATCTACGACGGCGACGCGTCGAACGACTTCGAGGAGGGCGGCATCGACTACGAGGGCGACCTCGAGGTCGGCGGAAGCGGCCTGCTCGTCGACATCTTTCCCATGGGCGGGCGGTTCCGGCTGACCGGCGGTTGGTTCTCCAACGACAACCAGGTCGAGATCGTCGCGCGTCCGAACCAGGACGTCGAGATCGGGGGCACGGTCTACACGCCGGCCCAGGCGGGCACGCTGTCCGGGCTGGTGGACTTCGACTCCGGCGGTCCCTACTTCGGCATCGGCTGGGGCAACGTGGCGCGGGGCAAGCGGGTCGGTTTCCTGTTCGACTTCGGCCTGCTCGAGCAGGGCTCCCCGCGCGTCCACCTCGAGTCGGACTCGCCGTTCGTCGCCCAGGGCGACCTGGACCAGGAGGAGCGCGAGATCGAGCAGGACATCGAGGACCTCGAGTGGTGGCCCGTGATCTCGTTCGGGCTCGCGATCCGGTTCTGAGGAGCACGCGGTCGTGTCCCGGCTCCCGTCCCTGAACGTCCTCGGCGGAACGCTCGAGTCCTGCTCGCGGGATCCGATGACCGGGTTCTATCGCAACGGCTGCTGCGACACGGGCGTCGGGGACTTCGAGCTGCACGTGGTCTGCGCGCAGGTGACCGAGGAGTTCCTGGCGTTCTCCCGGGAGCAGGGCAACGACCTGTCGACGCCGAACCCCGCGATGGGGTTTCCGGGGCTGAAGCCGGGCGACCGCTGGTGCGTCTGCGCCGGGCGCTGGAAGGAAGCGCTCGCGGCCGGCGTGGCGCCGCCGGTGGTGCTCGAGGCGACCCACGTCAACGCGCTGGACATCGTCTCGCTCGACGACCTGCAGCGACACGCCCTGCGCGACTGAGCGCGGCCGCGGCTCAGTCGCCCGGCCCGCCCTCGCGGTACGGTTCGCCGCGGAGATAGAGCGCCAGACGCGCGCGGATGCTCCGGGCGAGCGCTTCGGCACCCCCCGCCGCCGCGAGGTCGGCGGCGCGCCGGGCGGCGTCCGCGGCGCGGTCGAAGCTGCCGGCGGCGGCCAGCGCCGCGGCGAGCGTGTCCAGCACCCGGGGGCTCTCACCGCCGACCAGGGTCGCCGCGCGCTCGGCCAGCTGCAGCGCCACGGCGGGATCGCGGGTCTCCGCGCCGGGGTGCGTGGCCAGGATCCAGGCCAGGCCGAGCAGCGAAGCGGCGTGGTCGGGCCGCAAGTCGACGGCGCGCCGGTAGTGCACGAGCGCCTCGTCCGGGCGGCGCTGGGCGCTCAGCGCCAGGGCCAGGTTGGCGTGCGCGCGGGGGTCGTCGGGGCTGCCGCGCAGGGCCTCGCGGTAGTGCCGCACCGCGTCGTCCAGCCGTCCGCCCGCGAACAGCGCGTTGGCCATGTTGAGGTGGGCCTCGGCGAGATCGGGCTCGAGGCGCAGCGCCTCGGCGTAGTGCACGACCGCCGCTTCGAGGCGGTCGAGCGCGAACAGCGCCACGCCCAGGTTGACGTGGGCGTCGACGAAGTCCGGCTGCGTGCGCAGGGCCCGGCGATAGTGCTCGATCGCCTGCTCGAACGCGCCCCGGGACTGCAGCGTGTCGCCGACGAGCAGGTTGGCGGTGGGGTGGTCGGGGTCGATCTCGAGGGCGCGCAGGTAGTGTTTCAGCGCGCGTTCGGGCTCGCCCGCCGATTTCACCGCGATCGCGGCCTGGAGGTGCTCCCGGACGTAGGCCTGCGTCCACTCCGGCGCCCAGAGCGGGTCGGGTCCGGCCGGTCCGTCGAACCGGCCGGGGAACGGCAGCGCGGCCGCCCGCCACTCCCCGGCGGGCGCCTCGAGCAGCGCCACGTCGCGCAGCAGCACGTCCGGGTCCAGCCGGCCGCGGTAGATCGCGGCCAGCCGTCCCTGCCGGTCGAGCAGGAAGCTGACCGGCACGGCGAAGCCGGGCTCCAGGTCGAACAGCAAGCGTTGGACGCGGTCCAGCTCGTCCAGCAGGTCGTCCGTGGCGCGTCCCGCGGGGAAGGGAAAGCCGAGCTGGTCCAGCAGCCGTCGCGCGTCCTGCGGGCCGGTGGCGTCGTCTTCCCCCAGCCCGTCGACGCTCAGCGCGAGCAGCTCCAGTCCGGCGCCGCGCAACGCCTCGACGCGCGCGGTCAGGTCGCGCAGCTCGGCCACGCACGGCGCGCACCAGCTCGCCCAGAGCTGGAGCAGCCGCGGCGGCCCGTCGGCGCCGATCCGCCGCTCGGTCTCGTCGTCGAAATCGCGGTACGGCAGCCGGGGCAGCGGCACGCGCCCGGCCAGCAGCGTGCGCGCGGTCCCGTCGGTCGCCGCCGCGGGCTGCGGTGAGGGGGCCAGGGCCAGCGAGCGTTGCGGCGGAGTCCACTCGACGGCCGCACCGCGGCCCTGCTCGAGGATCCAGTGCCGTCCGGCGCTCACGCCGGTGAACGATTCGGTCTCGCCGCCCGGCCAGCGCACCGACACGTTGCGGATCGCCGGCTCCGCTCCGAGCCCGAAGTGCAGCCACGGGCTGGACTGCGACAGGAATCCGGCCCCGGCCGTGACGACGCGCACCAGCCGCCCCGCCGCCGGCCGCGCCGGCTCGACCTCGACCGTGGCGCCGACGCCGTCGCGGTTGGCCGTCGTGCCGCGAAGCCGCAACGCCACGAACGCGGCGTTCGCCCCGGCACCGGCGCGGTTGAGCATCAAACGCAGGCGCGGGCCGGTGCGGTTCCTCAGCCACAGGTCGAGATCGCCGTCGTGATCCCAGTCCGCCACGGCCAGGGCGCGGCCGTCGTCGGCGAAATCCAGGCCGCTGGGGACCGACACGTCGGCGAACGGCCCGTCGCCGCAATTCAGGAACACGCAGTTCCGCTCGCGTCCGCTCCACGAGCGACCCTGGGCCAGCAGGCGCATCGTGGCCCGCCAGCCGGCGACGTAGTCCTCCTGCGGACCTTCCGCGCTTTCGGGCGAGTGCGACACGACCTGTCGCCAGAAGAAGCTTCAGAGGTCCCCGGTGTCCTCGGTGGTCACGTAGCCGTTGGCCACGACCAGGTCGAGCCAGCCGTCGTTGTTGACGTCGAGAAACTCCGAGCTCCAGGCCCAGCGGCCCGTGGTCACCGCGGCCTGCTCGCTGACGTCCCGGAACGTGCCGTCGCCGGCGTTGGCGAACAGCGTGTTGCCCCGCGCCATGCGTTGCAGGTCGGCCACCGTGCGCTGCGACCCGTCGGCGTGGAAACGGCGCTGGTAAGTCACGCGGTTGCCGGCGTTGGAGAACATGTTGCCCACGTAGAGATCGAGGCGGCCGTCGCGGTCGTAGTCGCCCCAGCTCACCGACATCCCGGCGGCCACGTCTTCGACCCCCGCCTCCCGGGCCACGTCGCTGAACTTCCCGCCGTCGTTGCGGTAGAGGTTGTTGCGTCCGAAATCGTTGGCCACGTAGAGGTCCACGTCGCCGTCGGCGTCGTAGTCCGCCCAGGCGGCGGCGAAGCTGTAGCGCCGGTTGTTCTCGTCGAGCCCACTCTCGACCGTGGCGTCGGTGAAGCGGAACCCGCCGTCGTTGCGCAGCAGCACGTTAGCGCCGCCGTTGTTGGCATCGTGGTACGGGATCGGACCGGGCGACCGCTCTTCGTCGGGGTCCGCGTAGTACGAGCAGGCGTAGAGGTCCAGGTCGCCGTCCCCGTCGTAGTCGGCGGCGGAGAGCGACGCCGGGCTGGACACGAAGTGCGTTTCGGTGCGGACCCGGAAGCGACCGGTCCCGTCGTTCTCCGCGATCCGCAACCTCGGTTCCGACGCCACGACCAGGTCGGGATCGCCGTCGCCGTCCAGGTCGACCAGCAGCGCCGCCGCCGAATCGGCGAGCCAGTCCACGCCGGCCGCGGCGGAGGTGTCGCTCACCGTGCCGTCGGGGTTCTGCACGTAGAGCCGGTTGGGCAGGCCACCCGCGTCGCAGACGTAGAGGTCCTCCAGGCCGTCGCCGTTGACGTCGCCCAGCGCGAGCCCGTGATGTCCGGTGAACGACATGTCCGCCGTGCGCGGGATGCGCGCGCGCCAGTGGTCGATGCCGGGCAGCACCTGCGGGACGTAAGTCGGATCGGCCCCGAGCGCCGAACGCGTGCAGTCCTCGTACAGCGCGGCGGTGCCGGCGCGCGTCGCGACCTCCTCGTAGTGCTCGACCTCGAGCCGCAGCAGGCGCGGCCCGGCGTCCGGCGGCTCGGGATAGGTCCAGCGGGCGATCCAGATCGCGTGCTGCTGCACGGCGCGGGCGGCGCTGCGGCGTCCCGCCTTGTAGAACGCGTGCGTGGTGAAGAAACCGTCGGCAGGTTCGACACGGAAGATCTCGAACTCGGCGTGGATCGCGTCGTCGCCACCGAACCCGCCCGTCAGGGCGCGCAACGCGGAGACCAGGCCGCGCGCACCCGGCTTCGAGGACGCCGTCTCGCCGGCCGCCGGAGCGGCCCGCCGTACCGACAGGCGCCCGTCGTCGAAGACCGTCCGGAGACCGTCGGGGCGTAAGCGGCCGCAGGTGAATCCCTCCGCGACGAGGCCCGACACGGTGTCGGGCGCGATGTTCTCGGGGTCCTCGATCAGCTCGCGCAACTGGCGCAACCGGCCGCCCGCAGCCTGGTTGAGCACCTCGGTCTCCCAACCGTCGCGCGCCGGATCCTCCCGGCGGACCACATCGTCGAGCGGTGAGGAGACCGCCGTCTCCGAGCCTCGTCGCTTCACCGGGACCGGTGCGCTCGGGTCGTCGCCGCGGGAGGGCCCCGCGCCGAGAGCGAAGATCGCGATCAGCAGCGCACCGGCGACACGCAGTGCGGCGCGTCGCGGGCTTGAGCTGTGGATTCGCAACGCCCGGGCACCTCGATACCGGCATCACACCGGATGGTTGTATTCTACGCTCGACTTGCCCGCAGCGAGAGCGGATTCCGGCCGGAGGTGTCTTGAATCTCCAGCGAGACGGCGCCACGATCGCCTGGGACGCCGCTGGACGGGGACCCGCGTTGATCCTCGGCCACAGCCTGCTCTGCGGCCGCTGGATGTGGAACGAGGTCGTCCCGAGACTGGCCGACCGCTACCGTGTCCTGAACGTCGAGTCTCGCGGGCACGGCGAGTCCACGGCCACAACCCCGTTCCGACTCCGCGACCTGGTCGACGACTGGCTGGCCGTCCTCGACGCCGAGCGGGTCGAGCGGGCGGCGCTGGTCGGCCTGTCGATGGGGGGCATGACCGCCCTGCGCATGGCCCTGCGCGCGCCGGAACGGGT
>JBFKMV010000104.1:0-17720 GCA_041629655.1 Candidatus Polarisedimenticolaceae bacterium | reverse complement strand
CGAAGCTGGCGCCGCCGTTGTCCGAGAAGTACACGCCGTCCTGGGCGTGGGTCTCGTCGCCGAACTCCTTCCACCAGAAGGTCAGGCCGACGTTGCTCTCGCCCGCCAGGTCGAGCCGCAGCCAGGCCTCGTTCTGCGCGTACCCACCGCTGGTCGGATCGTCCAGCGCCAGGAGGTAGGAGCCGCGGTGCGGCCCGTTGGTGCTCAGCACGCGGACGCGGCCGTCGGCGGTCGAGGCGGTGGTCCAGTAGACGTCCAGCGCGCCGGATTCGAAGCCGGTCGAGTAGGGCAGCGGGGCGTAGTCGCCGCCCGGCGCCGCGACCGCGGTCACGCTGATGTCGTCGAAGGCGAAGCCGTCGGTGGCGATCGGGTAGTTGTCGTACTGCTGGAACTTGACCACGAACGTCGCGCTCAGCGCGAGGCCGTTCGCCGCCGCCAGCGCGTCGACGTCCAGAGTGAACTGCTGCCAGGTGTTGTTGGTGTAGCTCTGGCCGTTGAGGTCCTGGACCTTGACGAAGCTGGCGCCGCCGTTGTCCGAGAAGTACACGCCGTCCTGGGCGTGGGTCTCGTCGCCGAACTCCTTCCACCAGAACCCGAGATCCACGTCGCTCTCGCCCGAGAGGTCGAGATGCAGCCAGGCCTCGTTCTGGGCGTAGCCGCCGCTGGTCGGGTCGTCCATGGTCAGGTGCCAGCTGCCGCCGTGCGGTCCGTTGCTGCTCAGCACGCGCACGCGGCCGTCGGCGGTCGAGGCGGTGGTCCAGAACCCGTCGAGCGCGCCGGATTCGAAACCGGTCGAATACGGCAGCGTGGCGTAGTTGCCCGACGGAGGGACGTCGATGGTGAAGTTGCCGTCGCTGACGTCGTTGACCGCGGCGTCCGCCGCATCCGCCACGCGCACGCGGCCCTGGCTCGTAGCTTCGGAAGGCACGGTCCAGCCGTAGGCACCGTCGTTGGCCGTCGAGCCGGTGATCGGCGTCCACGATGCGCCGCCGTCGGTCGAGTAGTCGATGGCGACGTTGGTGATCGAGCCCGTCGAGGTCCAGGTGATCGTGGTCACGCTGCCCGCGGTCAGCGTCTCGCCTCCGTCGGGCGCCGTCACGGTTACCGTGCGCGGCGGCGCCGCCACGGCCGTCACCGAGATGTCGTCGAAGGCGAAGCCGTCGGTGGCGATCGGGTAGTTGTCGTACTGCTGGAGCTTGACCACGAACGTCGCGCTCAGCGAGAGCCCGTTGGCCGCCGCGAGCTGATCCAGATCCAGCGCGAAGGATTGCCACGTATTGTTGGTGTAGCTCTGGCCGTTGAGGTCCTGGACCTTGACGAAGCTGGCGCCGCCGTCGTCGGAGAAGTACACGCCGTCCTGGGCGTGGGTCTCGTCGCCGAACTCCTTCCACCAGAAGTCGAGGTCGACGTCGCTCTCACCGGCCAGGTCGAGGTGCAGCCAGGCCTCGTTCTGGGCGAAGCCGCCGCTGGTCGGGTCGTCCATGGTCAGGTGCCAGGCGCCCGAGCGCGGACCGTTCGTGTTCAGCACGCGCACGCGGCCGTCGGACGTCGAGGCCGTGGTCCAGTACGCGTCGAGCGCGCCGGACTCGAAGCCGGTCGAGTAGGGCAACGTGGCGTACGACTGTGTCGGCGGCGGCCCGCCACCGCCCACGGCCGCGGCGGCGTCGACCAGACCGTAGCCGCTGTAGCGGTCCCAGCCGGTGCCGGACTCGACGTTGACCACGTCGGTCGCGGTGGTGACCAGCGCCTGCCGCACCTGGTCGGGCGTGAAGCTCGGGTTGGCCGAGACGATCAGCCCGGCCACGCCGGCCGCGTACGGCGTGGCGGCGGACGTGCCGTTGAACCACAGGTAGTAGTCGCCGGCCGCGTAGCCGCCGGATCCGCCGATGTCGGTGGTGGGCAGGATCGTCGGCGCCAGCACGTCCACCGCCCCGGCGGCGTCGGCGCTGTTGGTGCCGTAGTTGGAGCCCCACCAGCGCTCGCCGTCACAGGTGTAGCCGTTGGGATCGGTGCTGACGCCCGGGTTGACCTCGGCGGAGCTGCTGCTGCTGCGCTTGCGCCCGTCGCACGGCGAGGCCGCGCCGATGCCGATGACCAGTGAGTGGACCGCCGGGTAGCTGATCGTCGAGGCGTTCTCGTTGCCCGTCGCCGCGAGCAGCGTGACCCCGGCGTTGTAGGCGTAGACGATCGCGTCGTCGGTCGCCGGGTCGCTGCCGATCGCCGCCCCGAAGCTCATGCTGGCGACGTCGGCGCCGTTGTCCGCGGCGTGATAGAGCGCGTTCTGGACCGCGGAGAAGAAGATGTCGCCCGAGTTGTTGGCGATCTTCAGCGGCATGATGCTCGCGCCGCCCGCGATGCCCGCCGGCCCGAGGTTGTTTTCGGAGATCGCGGCCGCGACCCCGGCGCAGGCCGTGCCGTGCCCGGGCTGCGCGCTGTCGTCGTCGGGGTTGCTGTCGCCGCTGCCGTAATCCCAGCCCGCCACCTGGCGCAGGTCGGGATGGTTGGCGTCGACTCCCGAATCGAGGATCGCGATCACCACGGCGGCGCTGCCGTATCCCTGGGACGCGTCCCAGGCCGTCTCGGCGTTCGCGTCGAACCCGGGCGTGCCGACCGGAGTGCCGTTGTCGTGCCCCCCGCAGCCCCAGCAGTAGTCCTTCATCTGCCCGGTGTTGTCGTGACCCCACTGGTCGGGATACAGCGGGTCGTTGGGCACCGCGGCCGGGAAGGCGCGCCAGTCCGGCGTCGCCGCCTCGACGGCGGGATCCGCGGCGTAGCGCGCGACGAGCGCCGAAACCTCCACGCCGGCGGGAACGCGGAACACGAACCAGCGGCTGACGCCGAGGTCGCGGTCCAACGCCGCGTCGGCAACCTCGATCGTCGAGCGGTCGATGCCGGTGACGCCGGCTTCTCGGCTGATCGAGTCGACCGAGTCGATGCCGGTCTCCGGCCCACCGGACGCCAGACCCCGGCGCACGGCGACGGTCAGCATCGAGCGCTCGAGCGCCGGTTCGGTCAGCTTGATCAGCAGCCGATCCGGCGCGTACGGCAGCACGCGTTCGCCAGCGGCGTCGAACCCGCGCTGCACCGGAGCGAAGGCGACTTCGTCAGGCGAGGCCTGGGCGGACAGAATCGCGATCAGGCAGACCAGCGAGCCGGCGAATCGTCTCATGCTTTGCACCCCCCGAATCCGTTCGGCGTGGATGCAAATCTAACCGGACCGCGACCCGGCGTGTCAACGTTTTCCGCGCGCAGAAACGCTTGCGGGATGTTCCCGTTTCACAACCTCAGCCGCCGGCGCCCTCGCCCCAGTTCTGGATCAGTGTCAGCGCCGAGACCTTGGGATCCAGCAGCTGCAGCAGCATGAAGCGCTGCCCGTCCGGCGAGACGTCGAAGTACTCGCGGCGCAGCCGCGTCGCGAACAGCTTCTGCGGCGTGCCGACGGGGTCGCGCTCGGAGTCCATGTCCACCGGCACCGCCATCAGGTCCCCGGTCGGCGAGACGTAGAACAGCTCCCTGCCGTCGCGCCTCCACACCGGCCAGCTTCCGCCCGCGGTCGAGACGCGAAACCGCTCGTCGCGTTCGGGAAAACGGTCGACGTAGATCTCGTTGTCGCCCGACTCGTTGGACACGTAGGCCACCCAGCGGCCGTCGGGCGAGAAGCGGCCGTCGATCTCGTCGTGGTCCGTGCGCAGCCAGTCGCGGTCCTCGCCGGTGCCGATGTCGACCACGCGCAGGTTCGCGCCGTCCGCGTCGCGCTCGAAGAACATCGCCCAGCGGCCGTCGGGCGAGACGTCGCACATGATCTTGCCGTTGTCGTTGCGCAGGATCGCCTGCGCCTCCGCGCCGCCGCCGGCGTCGATGGCGTAGAGGTCCGGGACGCGGAAGAACACGACCCGCGACTCGTCGGGCAGCCACACCGGCCGCGACTCGTCGACCGGGTCCCGCGTCAGGCGCCGCGAGGAGCCGCGCGCCAGGTCGAAGATCCAGATGTCGCCGTGGGTCTCCTTGGTCGACACGTCGAGCACCAGCCGGCGTCCGTCGCGGGACAGGCGCGGGTTGTAGAGGTCGCCCTGGATCCCGGGGCGCCCGAGCTCGGTTCCCGTGCGGTCGACCCACACCACCTCGGCCAGCCCCGCCGACTGGTCGCCGTGCAGGTAGACCAGGCGGCCGCCGGTCAACGCGGTGGCGAAGAAGCCGTGGAACGGGTAGTTCTGCCGCACCACCGGGCCGGCCACGCGGCGCGGCTCGCCGGTCAGCCGGCGCGCTCGCAGGTCGAGCGGCTGGGTCATCAACATGTCGTCCTTGACGTAGACCAGCCGGCCGTCGCCCCAGGCGGCGTTCCACAGGCCGTCGATCAGGCGGGTGACCTCGGTCGAGCCCAGCTCTCCCAGGTACACCCCGCCCCGGTCACCCTCCAGGTCCTCGACCTGGTAGATGAAGTGCCGTCCGTCGGCCAGGAACTGCGGCGCCATCGACCGGCATTGGCGGCCGACCTGGGTCCCCTCGACGATCTCGACGGCCCCGCCCTCCGCCTGGACGCGCAGCAGCGGTCCGAGCATCGGCTCGCCCTGGGACAGCGTCGAGAACAGGATCGTGCCGTCGGCGCCCCAGGCCCCGGTGCGGCCGTTGGCTTCGGCGATCACCCGCGGCGTGCCGCCCTCGGCGGGGACGCGCGACAGGCGCGTGCCGCTGTGGAAGCCGATCTCCCGGCCGTCGGGCGACCAGAACGGCGTACGCGCGCCCTCGGTCCCGTCGAGACGTCGGGCGTCGCCGGCGTCGAGCCGGCGCACGTAGAGGTGGGAGCGGCCCGCGGCGTCGACGCCGACGAACGCGAGCTGCTCGCCGTCCGGGGACAGCGCCAGCGACAGCATGCGCACATCGACGGTGACGTCGGGAGGCGCCGTGAGCGTCGCGACGATCCGGTTGCGCGGCGCCTCCGTCGTCCCGCCGCCGCGCAGCGCGTAGCCGAGCACCGCGCCGCCGACCAGCGCCAGCGCAACGCCGGCGGCCAGCGGCCAGGGCGAACGCCGCGCCGCGGCACCGCTCGCCGCCACGCCGGCCTCGTCCTCGTCGAACGCCTGCGCCAGCTCGATCCGCGCGTCCGCCGCGTCGTGCAGGCGGTTTCTGGGGTCTTTCTCCAGGCACCGCCGCACCACGCGTCGCACCGCCGGTGGAGTCTCCGCCGGCAGCGCGTCCCAGTCGGGCTCGGTCTTCAGCACCGAGGCCAGCGTGTCCGAGATCGTCTCGCCCTCGAAGGGCGCCTTGCCGGTCAGCATCTCGTACAGCATCGCACCCAGCGCCCACAGGTCGGCGCGCCGGTCCACCGGACGCCCGCGCGCCTGCTCGGGGCTCATGTACGCGGCGGTGCCCAGGATCACGCCGGCGACGGTGCCGAGCGAGGTCAGGGTCGGCGACAGCGAAGGCCCCGACGGCTGGCTCCCGGAAGCGGTCGGCTCCGGCGCGACCGCCTTGGCCAGCCCGAAGTCGAGCACCTTCGGCTCGCCGTCGGGGGTCAGCATCACGTTGGCCGGCTTGAGGTCGCGGTGCACCACGCCGCTGGCGTGGGCCGTGGACAGCGCCTCGGCGACGGCCCGCGCGATCGCCACCGCGTCCTCGATCCGCAGCGGGCCGCGCTTCAGCAGTTTCGCCAGGTCCTCGCCCTGGACGTACTCCATGGCGATGAAGCGTTGCCCCTCGACCTCGTGCAGCCCGTAGATCGCGGCGATGTGCGGGTTGTTCAGCGCGGCCAGCGAGCGGGCCTCCAGCTCGAACCGGGCCAGGCGCTCGGCGTCGGTGGACAGCGCCTGCGGCAACAGCTTGATCGCGACGTCGCGCCCCAGCGTGGTGTCGTTGGCCTTCCACACCACGCCCATCCCGCCCTCGCCGAGCTTGTCGACGAGGCGGTAGTGGAGCAGGTTCTGGCCGGGTTGCATCGGCGGATCTTACCCCAGGGCCGACCCGGTCGGGTCGCGCCGGGAGAGCCGGAAGGTCAGTGCAGGACGGGGGCCGGCTCGCGGCCCAGCCGCAGCACCCGCACGTCCTGGATCCGCGTGGTGGTGACGTTGTTGCCGAACTCGAGGAACAGGCCGTTGGCGGCGACGATGTCGGTGCAGATCGCCGGGCCGCCGAAGGTGCAGCCGTTGATCGTGACCGTACGCTGCACCGGGTTCTTCTCGAACCAGCCGCCGGAGGCGTGGAACAGGTTCCCGCCCAGGGCCTGCAGGCGGTAGACCGAGTTGCGGGTGGAGACGATCACGCAGTCGCCGGGCTCGAGGTCCTGCTTGCGGGTCACCGGCAGCCGCTCGGCGCACTGGGTGATGGCGTCGAGCGTGCGCGCCCAGTCGCCCTCTCCGTGCTGCCTCGCGACGCCCACGTGGCCCTCCTCATCGATAATCATGCGGTGCCGGGCGGCCGCGGTCAACCCGGAAGCGGACCCGGGTCCCTCGGGAATGTACGGCCGGTCCGCGCCGTTGTCGTTGCCGCGGCGCAACGCCGCGGAGGGGAGGCCGAATGACACTACTTCTCATGTTACTGGGCCTGGCCGGCGCACCGGCGGCCGCCGAGGTGATCCCCGACCGGCACGAACGGCCGATCGTGGAGCGGGACGGCCGCCGCCTGCTGTGGGCCGGGGAGAGCCCGGACGGCACGGTGGAGTGGTTCGACATGACCGGCTCGACCATCGACCCACACCGCTTCCAGTTCGGCATCGGCAAGGACACCATCCCCTCCATCGACGATCCCGAGTTCGTGACTCTCGACGACCCGCGCCTGGCCGCCCGCGGCGTCACGCGCGAGACCCCGGTGCTCGGCGTCGCCATCGACGGCATCGCCCGCGCCTACCCGGTCTCCGTGATGGACATGCACGAGGTGGTCAACGACGAGTTCGGCGGCAAGGCCTACGCCGTCCTGTGGTGACCGCTGGCCCAATTGGGTGCGGTCGGCACCCGCGAGATCGACGGACGAGCGGTGGAGTTCGGCACCGCCGGCTACACCATGGACCACGTCTTCGTGCTCTACGACCGCGGCTCGAACTCGGTGTGGTACCCCAGCGAGACGGCGCTGGAGGCGGTCGGCGGCGCGCGCAAGGGCGCCGCGGTCCCGTTCCTCCAGGAGCCGGCCCCGGTTCCGCTCGGGGAGTGGCTCGAGGCGCACCCCGGCTCCACGATCCTGCTTCCCACGGAGCACGACTACAGGATGCTCAACCGTCCGACGCTCGGCGTCGGGTTGGAGGACACCGACGCTGGCGTGAAGGTCCGCGGCGTGATGGAGGGATCCCCCGCGGCCGAGGCCGGCCTCCTGGCCGGGGACCTGTTGCGCAGCTTCGGCGGCCACGCCGTCGCGGAGCGGCGCGACCTGCGCACGATCCTGGGCGAACTCAGCGCCGGGGACACGGTCGAGCTGGTCGTCGTGCGCGAGGGGAAGGAGTTGACGCTGAAGACGACGCTGCGCAAGCGCTGAGCCGGCGCCCGGCCATATTCGCGCCCGGGGGAGGCTCCCTGGCTCGCCTTCCCCCTAGCTACACTCGTCCACGATCATCAGCGGCTCGCACACGACGTCCTCGTCGCGCTCGCCGCCGTCGCTCTTGGTGCCGTACGAGCCCTCGACGACGCCGTCCTGGCCGACGACCACGAAGTAGTACAGCTCCTGGTCGGCCGGGTAGGTCCACTCGTAGGTGCCCGTGTTGAGGATCCCGCAAGCCCGTCCCGCGTAGTTGAACGCCGGCAGGTCGTTGAGGAAGCCGAAGTAGAAGTTGTTGTCCTGGGCACAGCAGGCCGGCGCGTAGGAGACGGTGATCCTGCCGGCCACGCTGTCGTGGGCCGTGACGAGCAGCTGCGGCAGCCCGGAGCCCGAGACCTCGCCGGGCGTCGCACCGGCGATGCACGGGCAGTCCGGGTCGGCACCTTCGTACAGCAGGTCGCCGTCGTTGTCCTGCTCGTTGCTGCTTCCGCCGAGGTTCTCGCTGCTGTCGCAGGCACTCGTCGGGATGTTGTGGCCGACGCCCGGGTTCTTGTAGTACTCGGGCAACACGTTCTCTCCGACGAGCACCGGCGGCGTCGCGCCGGGATCGGAGTCGAGATGGTTGTGGCACGGCTCCCAGCAGTCCGAGGCTCCGGCGTTGATGTGGTGCCGGCGCAGCCCCGCCCCGGCACCGTCCGTTCCGGCGGTGGCGTCCTCCAGCCGGCCGTGGCAGCCGACGCAGGAGATTGCCGCCAGCCCGTCGCCACCCCGGGAGCTGTTGAGGAACACCGGCGTCCGGCCGCCCGTCGAATGACAGGTGTCGCAGTCGCCGTTCAGGAACGTGTCGCTGTGGGTGGTCATCAAGTCGTTGGACCACGCGCCTCCCCCCGGCTCCATCTCGGTGTAGTTGACGCCCGAGTTGAACGGCCCGTGACACGCAGAGCAATTCGTCGCGTCCGGATCCGGAGCGGCGTCGTCCGCGTACTTGTTATACGCCCGGGTGTCCCCGCCCAGAACGATCAGGGCTCCCACCGCGATCAGGACCGTGACCCCCGCCTTCCGTGCCGCCGACCCGTGATGAAACATCGTGTCCCTCCTCAATCCGGGGTATCGTCGAACGCCATCTCGATCGAGATGCGCTCGCGCGAGAAGATCTTCGGTTCGTAGACGTAGCGCAGCCGAAGCTCCGCACGCAGGGATTCCGCTCCGGGCAAGCGCGCGTAGAACACCTCGCGCCGCCGCTCACCCGGCAGCAGCCGCGTGTCCTCCCCCAGCCGGGCGGCCGCCATCAGCACCCGGTGGTCCTCCGTGATCCTGCGGCCGGATTCGTCCAGCATCACCTTCTCGTAGATGCGCTCGAAGCGGCGCACCGGGCGCACGCCGTCGAGCAGCGTCAGCTCGAGCACGAGCTTGCGCGTCGGAAGGCCCGTCGGGATGCAGTGTCCGGAGCCGATGTTCGCGACCTCGACCTCCACCTCGATCTCGTCGCTGTTCGTCCGGCGCAGCTCGACGAGCCGCGCCGTCGCCGCCTTGCGGACCTGCTCGACCGAGTGCATCCCCGAGATGTTGTGCAGATTGATGTTCTGCCGGACCTTCGCTCCGAGCCCCGCCTTCACGGTGCGACCCGGGGTCGGCGGCATGTGACATTGCTGGCAGGTCTTGCCCCGCTTGCCCTGGGGGCTGGCCTGCCACTCGCTGAACGTGGTCAGTACCGGCACGCCGAGCGGGTTGGTGTACTCGTGGCAGCCGGCGCAGAACTCGGCAGACTCGTGCAGCGTCGAGCGGACGACCCCGTGCACCGGGGATTCTGCATCCGCCAGCGGGCCGCGCTTGGCCCCGTCGTGGACCACGCGGAACCGGCGCTCGGTCCGCGACAGATCCACCGCGGCCACCGAATGGCAAAAGTCGCAAGTGATGCCCTCGCGACTCACGGGGTTTTCGAGCTTCCAGTCGCCCGTCATCGCGGCGACCGGGGCGTGACAGTCCAGGCAGATCTGCTCGGCCACGGGACCGCTGTCCCGGTAGGCCTCCAGGAACGCGACCTCGAAGACCGGGTCGGAGAGGGCCAGGCTGTGCATCGAGCGCTGCCACATCGCGTGGATCTCCTGGTGGCACTCGCCGCACAGCGCGCTCGAGTTGAAGGTGTCCGTGCGCAGCTCGGGGCCGGTCTGCCCGGCGAACGCCGCGGGCCCGAGCATCGAGAGCAGCAGCGCCGTCGCTCGCCAACGCTTCATCGGGCACCCCCTCGGCCGGGTCGCGGCGTCCGGTCGGCTTTTCCGAGGGCACGCGACCCCCGACCTGGTGGGGCGGGCAGCAAGTTCGGTACCACGGAACGGCCGCCGGCAAACGACGGCGAGAAAGGGCCCGGACGACGCGGGAACCGGCCCGCGACCCGCCCCGGTCGGAACCGCCATCCCGGCAGCCGGCAAGGAACTGGACCCGACAGATCCGCAGGTCGTGCTGACATCTTGACAGGCCCGGCGGTATGCTCTGCCGATGCCGCATCCGGACCCTCCGATCCCCCTGCGCCACCGTCTGACGGTCCGTCTGACGGCCGGGGTGATCGCCGTGCTGCTGTTGATCGGGACGCCGTTCTTCCTGGCGTTCCACCGCCTGCTGCGGGCCCAGCAGCTCGAGGCCCGCGCCGAGGCCACCAGCAGCCTGAGCCGCGTGGTCGCGGACGGCCTGCGCTCCGCGATGCTGGCCGGCGAGCCCCACCTGCTCGACGAGGCGGTGCGGAACCTGTCCGAGCAGCAGGAGGTCGAGCGCGTGCTGCTGCTGGACCACCGGGGCCGGGTCAGCGTCTCGTCGGATCCGGCCTACGAGGGTCGCACGCTGGATCGCGAGCAGGAGCATCTGTGCCGCGTCTGCCACGACTCGGCGGGTGGCGCGCCACGAACCTGGTCCGCGGTCACCGAGCTGGGGGGCCGCGACGTCTACCGCGCCGCGACCGCGATCCCCAACGAGCCGCGTTGCCACGGCTGTCACGACGCCGCCACGCGCACCAACGGGATCATGCTGATCGACCTCTCGCTCGGCACGACCGACGGGCGATTCTTCGCCGGGATGGGCAGCATGCTGGCCCTGGGGACCGTGATGGTGCTGCTCACCGTGGTGGTGCTGGTCTGGCTGTTGCGGCGCATGGTGCACCGCCCGCTGGGCGCCGTGGTCTCGGCCAGCCGGAGCATCGTCGGCGGCGATCTCGACGCCCGGGCGCAGGTCGAGGCCCCCGGGGAGTTCGCCCGGCTCGCGACGCATGTCAACCGCATGACCGACCACCTGTCGCGCTCCCTGCGCACCGTGGAGACGCAGCGGCGCGACCTGCAGTCGATCCTCGACTCCGTCGACGACGAGATCGTCGTGCTGGACCGCGAGCGCCGCGTGATTGCCGCGAACCGGGCCTTCCGCCGGCGCTCCGCGGAGCCCGGTGCCGACCTCACCGGGCGGCGCTGCCACGAGATCTCCGGCGCCACGAACCCCTGCGCCGGCGGTGGGCCGGGAGGCTGCCCCGTGGAACGCGTGTTCGAGTCCGGCCGCTTGAACAAGGGCATCCTCTCGCAGCCGAATTCCGACGGGAACGACCGGGTGATCGAGATCCACGCCTCACCGCTGCGCGGACCGGACGGCGAGGTGACGCGCGTCGTGGAGGTCCGCCGGGACATCTCCGAGCGGCGCCAGATGGAGGCGGTCCTCGCGCACTCGGAACAGTTGGCGTCGCTGGGCCTGCTCGCCTCGGGCATCTCGCACGAGATCAACAACCCGCTGGGCGCGATCGCGACCTCCGTCGAGGGCCTGCGGCGCCGCATCGACACCGCGGCGCCGCTCTCGGAGGAGACCTCCCGGGACCTGGGACGGGTGCTGGAGCGAATCGGCCGCGAGGTCGAGCGCGGGCGGACCATCACCCACCGGCTGCTCAAGGTCGCCCGGCCGCCCGGCGCCGGCCGGACGCTGGTCGACGTCAACGTCGTGATCGAGGACATCCTGGGCATCCTGGCCCACGATCTCGCGCGTTACCGGATCGAGCCGCGGCTGCGCCTGGGCTCGGCGCTGCCCACGTTGCCCGGCGACGAGTCTCGCGTGGGGCAGATCGTGATGAACGTGACGCTCAACGCGATCCAGGCGATGGGCGAGCGGGGTGGGACGCTGGAGATCGCGACCTCGCTGGAGCAGGACGCGATCCGGATCGAGATCGCGGACACCGGCTGTGGCATCGCGCCCGGTCTGGTCAAGCGGATCTTCGAGCCGTTCTTCACGACGAAGCCGGCGGGCAAGGGAACCGGGCTGGGTCTGTTCATCACGCATCAGATCGTGACCGAGCTGGGAGGAACGATCCGGGTCAAGGGCCGGTCCGGCCCGGGCACCCGGGTGACCGTGCTCCTTCCGCGTCCCGGCAGTGGGGGCCGACCATGAAGACGACCGACGAGGCGATCGACCTGCTGCTCGTGGACGACGACCGGTCGCTGCGCGAGGCGCTGAGCGACGAGCTGGTGCGCAGCGGCTTCCGGGTCACCGCCGTCCACGATGCCGAGGCGGCACTGGGGCGGATCGAGCTCCGGGCGTTCGACGTGGCGATCGTGGACCTGAACCTGCCGGGCATGTCGGGCGACGAGCTGGTGCGCGAGCTGCAGAAGCGCTCCCCCGAGCTGGAGGTGATCGTGCTGACCGGGCACGCGACCGTCGAGAACGCGGTCCGGACACTCAAGGACGGCGCCTACGATTTCCTCACCAAGCCCTGCCACCTGGACGAGCTGGAGGCGGTGGCGCGGAAGGCGTTCGAGAAACGCGCGCTGGTGCGCGAGAACCGGCTGCTGCAACGCGAGCTGGCGCGTCACGACCGGTTCAAGGAGTTCGTGGGGCGGAGCACGGCGTTGAGCTCGGTGCTCGAGATCATCTCCAAGGTCTCGCAGACCGAGTCGACCGTGCTGATCCAGGGCGAGAGCGGCGTGGGCAAGGAGCTGGCCGCGCGGGCGATCTACCGCAACAGCCTCCGCCGCAAGCAGCCGTTCATCGTGGTCGACTGCACGTCGCTCCAGGAATCGCTGCTGCAGAGCGAGCTGTTCGGGCACGAGCGCGGGGCCTTCACCGGCGCCGTCACGCGCAAGCACGGACTGTTCGAGGTCGCCGACGGGGGGACGCTGTTCCTGGACGAGATCGGCGAGATCTCGTTGCCGCTACAGACCCGGATCCTGCGCGTGCTGGACAACGGCACGTTCCGCCGCGTGGGCGGGGTCCGCGACGTCCAGGTCGACGTCCGGGTGATCTGTGCCACCAACCGCGACCTGTACCAGATGGCGCGCGACGGGCGGTTTCGCCAGGACCTGTACTACCGCATCAACGTGGTCAGCTTCACCCTGCCGCCGCTGCGGGAGCGGCGCGAGGACATCCCGCTGCTGGCCGAGTACTTCGCCGAGAACTCGGGCGTGCCGGGGAAGCGGGCGGTGCGGTTCTCGCGCGACAGCCGCGCGGTGCTGCAGTCCTACGCCTGGCCCGGCAACGTCCGCGAGCTGCAGAACGTCGTCGAGCGGGCGCTGATCCTGGCCGAGGGCGAAGAGATCACCGTCGGCGACCTCCCCGGCAACCTGCGCCAGGATCGCAGCGGCATCGACGAGCTGATCACCCGCCGCCCGACCCTCGAGGAGCTCGAGCGCAGCTACATCGGCCAGCTGCTCGAGGAGTTCGGCGGGCACCGCGCCCGCGTCGCCGAGGTGCTCGGGATCAGCGAGCGGACGCTCTACCGCAAGATCAAGCACCTCTAGCTCCCGTCGCCTGACAGGCTGTCAGATCCGACTGCCCGACATGGCAGTCCCGGGTCGAGCCGGTGCGTGCGCAGTCGCAGCGCTCCCGAGCGGTTTCGGCCCGCGGTCCCGGTCTTTTTCGACGAACGGGTCGTCGTCGCGGACCCACGCCGGATCGCGGTACCGACTTTGCTCTATCACCGCCCCCGAACCGCACGGCGGAGGAGGGATCCGGTGAGTCCCGTTCAACGACTGCTGATCGGCGTGATCGTGATGCTCGGCGGGGTGGCCGGGTTCGTCTCCGGCCGCGTCGGGTTCCGGCCCACCGAGCAGGTCGTCCAGCCGATCGCGTTCAGCCATCACAAGCACGTCGAGGAGCTCGGGTTGGAGTGCGAGACCTGCCACGAGCTGTTCGCGACCGCCGACCACTCCGGGCTGCCCACGCTCGAGACGTGCCTGGCCTGCCACGAGGACGCGCTGACGGACCTGCCCGAGGAACAGAAGATCCGCGACCTCGCGGCCGGCGGCGAGAACGATGTCTTCCGCAAGCTGTTCCGGATGCCGGACCACACCTTCTACTCCCACCGGCGCCACGTGACGATCGGCGGCCTCGACTGCGAGACCTGTCACGGCTCCGTCGCCGCAACGACCACGCCGCCCGAGCGTCCGCTGATCCGGATCACGATGGAGTTCTGCGTGGAGTGTCACGAACGCACCGGTGCCTCGTCGGAGTGCACGCGCTGTCATCGCTGAGCGCCGGTGGGGGGGAGCATGGGTATCAGGAGAAGGGAGTTCATCGCGGGCCTGGGAGGCTTCGGGGCCGGACTCGGCATCGGCAAGGCCTCGCACTGGTTTCCGCTCCCCTCGCCCGAGGTCGGGGCGGAGTGGGCGCCCCACCGCGAGCAGTTCCTGTCGTCGACCTGCCTGCTCTGTCCGTCCCACTGCGGGATCCGCGGCCGGCTCGTCGACGGCACGCTGGTGCGGATCGACGGCAACCCGCTCCACCCGGTCAGCCGCGGCGGGTTGTGCCCGAAGGGCCGCGCCGGGATCCAGCTCCTGTACCACCCCGGCCGTCTGGCCGGACCGCTCGAGCGCGTCGGGCCGCCGGGCTCGGCCGAGTTCCGGCCGATTTCCTGGGACGAGGCGCTGGACCGCGTGACCGGCGAGCTGACCCGGCTGCACGCGGACGGCAACGCGGACACCGTCGCCTGGCTGACCGGTCACGTTCCGGGGGTCATGGGCGAGCTGCTCGAGCGCTTCGCGGCGGCGTACGGCACGCCGCACCTGATGCGTGAGGACTACGACGACGGCGCGGCCGCGATCCTGCGGGCCTGCCAGGGCATCGACGCGCCGCCGGCGTTCGACCTGGAAGCCTCGGACCTGGTGCTGTCGTTCGGCGCCGGGCTGTCGGAAGCGTGGTGGTGCCTGCCCCAGGCAGCGGGCGCCCGCGACGCCGAGGCCGGCCGGCGGCCGCGCTGGGTCCAGGCCGACGTCAGGCTGTCCCGCACCGCGGCGCGGGCCGACGAGTGGGTCCCGGTGCGCCCCGGAACCTACGGAACGCTGGCGCTCGGCATCGCCTACGTGATCCTCAAGGAAGGTCTCTACGACGCCGAGCAGGTCGGCGAGCGCGTGCTCGGTCTCGAGGACCGCCGGGACGCATCCGGGCAGGTCGTGCCGGGCTTCCGCACGCTCGCCCTGAAGCACGGCCGGACGCGCGACGTCTCCGAGCGCACCGGTGTCCCGCCGGAAGCGCTGGTGCGGCTGGCCAAGCGGTTCGCCACCGCCGCGCGGCCGGTCGCGGTGTGGGACCACGCGGTCTCCTGGAGCAACGGCGGGCTGTCGGACGCGCACCTGATCCACGCGCTCAACGTGCTCGTCGGCGCCCTGAACCGTCCGGGCGGCGTGCTGATCCAGCCCCGGCTGCCCGCTCCCTCGATCGCGCCGTCCGAAGCTCCGCCTCCCGGTCTCTCCGCCCGGGACTGGGCGGCGCGCGTCGTCGCCGAGCCGGACGGCTCCCCGCTGAACGCGCTGTTCCTCTACTACGCCAACCCCGTGGCGTCGTCCGCCGACCCGGACGCGGTGACGCGCGCGCTGGAGCGCATCCCGCTCGTCGTATCGTTCTCGCCGTTTTTGGACGAGTCCGCGCGCCACGCCGACCTGGTGCTCCCGGACCACACCTACCTGGAGCGCTGGCAGGACGCGCCGGCTCCGGCCTCGGTCCCGATTCCGGTCTGGAGCGTCGTGCGCCCGCTCGTTCCCCCGCTGCACGACACGCGGGCGACCGGCGACGTCGTGCTGGCGCTGGCGGCCGCGATCGGCGGGGACGTGGCGCGCGAGCTGCCCTGGCCGAGCGTCGAGGCGCTGGTGGTCGAGCGGGGCAAGGCGCTGGCGGCCGCCCGTCGCGGCGGCCTGCTCGACAGCCGCTTCCGTCGCGACGAGCTGCGCGAGCTCGAGGCGCGCGGGTGGTGGCTGCCGCACGGAAAGTCCGAACGGGAGTTCTGGACGGCGGTGCTCGATCGCGGCGGCTGGTTCGATCCGTACTACGACTACAACGACCGCAGCGCGACCTCGGCGCACCCGGGCGGCAAGGCGTGGATCTTCCCGCCCGACGCGGACCTCGCGGAACGGGTCTCGACGCCCCCGTCCGGATCCGCGTCCACCGCGGAGGAGGACGATGCCTATCCCCTGCGCATCGTGCCCTACCGCGTGATGACGCTGGCCTCGGGCGGCACGCCGCTGATGCCGTGGCTGCTGGAGAACCTCGGCCTGCTGACGGGGGATGCGTGGGAGACGTGGGCCGAGATCCATCCGGAAACCGGTCGCGCCCTGGGCCTGTCGTCGGGACAGCGCGTCCGCGTGGAATCCGGGTCCGGCGCGTTTCGCGCCCGCCTGCGCTTCTTCCCGGGTGCCCAGCCGGGGTTGCTGAACGTGCCCTACGGCCTGCACACGCGGGTCGCGGGCTGGGGCGACGTGGAGCCGGCCAATCCGCTGCGCGCGGTCGGCGCGGGGCGCGATCCGGTGACGGGTCTCCCCGACTGGTACTCGACCCGGGTCCGGGTCGTCGCGGTGTGAGGGTCTAAAGGAGCGCGGAATGGCACGTTGGGGGATGGTGATCGATCTCGACCGCTGCAACGGCTGCCAGAGCTGCGAGGTCGCCTGCCGGGCCGAGAACAACGTGGCCGTCGGCGGGCCCGTGGCGGCGCGGGAGAACCGCACGGTGTTCTGGCTGCGCGTGCTGACCGAGGTCCACGGCGAATGGCCCGACGTGCGGACGCGGTTCGTTCCGCGTCCCTGCATGCACTGCGACCGGCCCCCGTGCACCGCGGTCTGCCCCGTCGGGGCGACCACGAAGGACGACGAGGGAATCATCTCGCAGATCTATCCCCGCTGCATCGGCTGCCGCTACTGCGCCAACGCCTGTCCGTACACGGCGAAGTCGTTCAACTGGAAGAAGCCGCAGTATCCGCCCGCCTCGCTGGCGATGCTGAACCCGGACGTCTCGACCCGCCCGGTCGGCGTGATCGAGAAGTGCACCTTCTGCCATCACCGACTGCAACGGGCGCGGGAGCAGGCGCGCGCCGAAGGCCGGCCGCTCCGGGAACGGGACTACGTGCCGGCCTGCGCCGAGAGCTGTCCCACGGGCGCGATCGTGTTCGGCGACCTCGACAACCCGCACCACCGGGTCGCCGAGCTGGTCCACGATCCCCGCGCGTTCCGCCTGCTCGAGGAGCTCGGGACCCAGCCCAAGGTCTACTACCTCGCCGAGGAGCATTGAGGCATGAACGACGCCGACAAGCTCGCCGGTCTGTCCCAGGACGAGCGTGTGCTGCTCGCGCCGCTGGTCCGCACGACCCGCTGGTTCTGGATCTGGCTCGCGATCATGGCGGCCGTCACCGCCTGGGGGGCGGTCGCCTACGTGCTCCAGCTCCGCTACGGCCTGGGACGGACCGGCCTCAACACCCCGGAGTACTGGGGCATCTACATCATCTGCTTCGTCTTCTTTATCGGGATCTCCCACGCGGGAACCCTCATCTCCGCGATCCTGAGGATCAGCAACGCGGAGTGGCGCCGGGCCATCACCAGGTCGGCGGAGTTCATCACCGTCCTGGTCATCGCGTTCGGCGCGGTGCAGCCGGTGCTGGATCTCGGCCGGCCCGACCGCGTCCTCTACGTGATCATCAATGGCCAGGCCTGGTCGCCGCTGCTGTGGGACGTCTGCAGCATCGGGCTCTACTTCACCGCGAGCAGCATCTACCTGTACGTGCCGATGATCCCCGATCTGGCATTGATCCGCGACCTGAAGATCCGGCCGAGATGGCTCTACTGGTTCCTGGCGATCGGCTATCACGACACGCCGCGCGCCAGGCGAATCCTCGAGCGGATCATCTCGGTGCTCGCGGTGGTCGTCATCCCGATCGCCGTCTCCGTCCACACGGTGATCGCCTGGATCTTCGCGCTGACGCTGAGGCCGATGTGGCACAGTACGATCTTCGGTCCCTATTTCGTCATGGGCGCCATCTACTCCGG
>JBFKMV010000103.1:0-17763 GCA_041629655.1 Candidatus Polarisedimenticolaceae bacterium | reverse complement strand
CGACGGACGTGGTCGAGGTGCTGCGCGGCGGCCTCTCCGCGGCCCGCGAGGCGCTCGCGCGCACCACCGGACAGCTCGAGGCGCTGCGCCGGGCCGGCGTCGTCGATGCCGGCGCGCGCGGCTTCGTGCAGTGGATGGAGGGGTTTTTGGACGGAGTGCAGGCGGGCGCCGCGGGGCTCGACGACCCGCTGATCCGCGAACGCGGTCCGCGGCCGCGGGTGACGGCCGAGACGCCGCCGAGCCACCGCTACTGCACGGAGTGCTACCTGGAGACGGCCACGATCGACCGCGATGCGCTGCGCCGCCGGCTCGCCGCGCACGGCGACTCGCTGGTCCTCGCCGGCACGGCCGACCGCCTGCGCGTCCACATCCATACCGACGCCCCGGAGGCGGTGTTCGAGCTTCTGGCGCCCCAGGGGCGGATCCTGTCCCGCAAGGTCGAGGACCTGGCCGAGCAGCCGGCCGGTGCCTCGTCCGCCACGGCCGCGGGGCGCATCGCGCTGGTGATCGACAGCGCCTGCGACCTGCCCGAAGAGTTCCTGGCGTTGCACGGGATCCGCGTCGTGCCGGTGCTGATCCTGCTCGAAGGCGAGAGCCACCGCGACAAGGTCGAGATCACGCCCTCGATGCTGTACCAGCGGATGGAGCGCGACGGCATCGCCCCGACCACCTCGCAACCGTCTCCCGGCGATTTCAAGCTCGCCTTCGAGGAGGCGCTCCACGGGCACGAATCGGTGATCTACATCGGCCTTTCCAGCGCGCTCAGCGGGACCTTCCAGGCCGCGGCGGCGGCGGCCCGGATGGTCGATGCGGAACGGATCCACCTGGTCGACAGCCGCAGTGTCTCGGCCGGGATCGGGCTGCTGGCCGCCGAGGCGGTGCGCGGGATCGAGGCCGGCGAGTCGATCGAGCAGGTGCTGCACAGCGTGCGCTCGGCCGCCGCCCGGGTGCGGATCTACCTCAGCGTGCCGACGACGCGGTACCTGGTTCGTGGCGGACGGCTGAAGCCGCTCCAGGGGCTCGTGGCCAAGCTGACCGGGATCCGTCCGGTGCTGTCGCTCGACCCCGACGGCCGCGCGCTGGCGGTGGCGCGCTCGCTGGGCGCCGCCGCGGCGCGCCGCCGCGCGCTGAGCCTCGCCCTGCGCTTCGCCGAGTCCGGCGTGCGCCCGCGCTTCGCCGTCGCTCACGCCAACGCCATCGACGCCGCCGCGCGGCTGTACCGTGCCATCGCGCGACGCTTCCCCGAGGCCCCGGTCAGCGTGGTCGACGCCGCTCCCGCGATCGGCGTGCACGTCGGCCCCGGCGGCGCCGGCGTCGCCGTGCTGACCGACAGCCCGGCCTGATCCCGGGCCACCCGGGGCGCTGCGTGCCCCGTGGTACCATGCCGGCGCGGCGGGCCGCCGCGCCGAGAAGACTGGAGCCTCGATGCCCGATCCGGCGCCCGGATTCGTTCACCTGCACAACCACACCACCTACTCGCTGCTCGACGGGGCCCAGCGCGTGGACGAGATGTGCCGTCGCGCGGCAGACGACGGGCAAGGCGCGATCGCCATCACCGACCACGGCAACCTGTTCGGGGTGATGGACTTCGCCAAGAAGGCCGACAAGTGCGGGATCCGCCCGATCATCGGCATCGAGGCCTACGTGGCCCCGGCGTCGCGGAGCGAGAAACGCCCGGCCCGCGGCGGGGGCAAGCCGTACCACCACCTGATCCTGCTCGCCGAGAGCTACGCCGGGTACAAGAACCTCGTCAAGCTGGCCAGCCAGGGCTACCTGGAGGGTTTTTACTACCGCCCGCGCATCGACAAGGAGCTGCTGGAACGGCACAGCGAGGGGCTGATCTGCACCTCGGCCTGCCTGGCCGGCGAGGTGGCGACGTTCCTGCGCCAGGACCGCTACGAGGACGCCCGGAGCTCCGCGGCCTGGTACGGCGACCTGTTCGGCGAGGACCGCTTCTGGCTCGAGGTGCAGGACCATGGCCTGGAGGAGCAGCAGCGGGTCAACGACGGCGTCCGGCGGCTGTCGCAGGAGCTGGGCATCCCGCTGGTGGCGACCAACGATACGCATTACCTGCTGCCCGACGACCACTTCGCCCACGACGTGCTGGTCTGCATCCAGACCGGCAAGACCGTGCACGACTCGGGTCGGATGCGCTACAGCAACCAGCACTACCTCAAGACCGGCGCCGAGATGGCCCAGCTGTTCGCGTGGGCGCCCGAGGCGATCGAGAACACCCTCCGCATCGCCGAGCGCTGCGGCTTCGCGTTCGACAAGCAGCCCAACCACCTGCCCGACTTCCCGGTACCCGAGGGGTTCACGCTCGAGGGGTACTTCGAGAAGGTGGTGCGGGACGGCTTCGAGCGGCGGATGCGGTTGTGGCGTTCCGAGCGCGAGGCCGGGCGGCTGGCGCAGGACCCGGAGTCCTACCGCGAACGGCTCGACCGCGAGGTGCGCACGATTCGCGAGATGGGCTTCGCCGGCTACTTCCTGATCACCTGGGACTTCGTGCGTTTCGCCCGCGAGAGCGGCATCCCCGTCGGGCCGGGGCGCGGGTCGGCCGCCGGGTCGCTGGTCGCCTACTGCATGGGCATCACCGACATCGACCCGATGCGCTACAACCTGCTGTTCGAGCGCTTCTTGAACCCCGAGCGCGTCAGCCTGCCCGACATCGACATCGATTTCTGCTTCCGCAAGCGCGAGAAGGTGATCGAGTACGTCACCGGCAAGTACGGGCGCGCCAACGTGGCGCAGATCATCACCTTCGGAACCATGGCGGCGCGCGCCGTGATCCGCGACGTCGGGCGCGGGCTGGAGATCCCCTACGCCGAGGTGGACAAGATCGCCAAGCTGGTCCCGGCGCAGCCCGGCGTCGAGATCACCATCGCCAAGGCGCTGGGCGAGGTGCCGCAGCTCAAGCAGGCCTACGACTCCGATCCCAACGTCAAGCAGCTGCTCGACGTGGCGCAGCGCCTGGAGGGACTGACCCGGCACGCCTCGACCCACGCCGCGGCGGTGGTGATCGCGCCGAAGGAGATCGTCGAGTTCTGTCCGCTGTACAAGGGCAGCAAGGACGCCGACGAGGTCACCACGCAGTGGGCCAAGGACGAGATCGAGGAGATCGGCCTGCTCAAGATGGACTTCCTGGGCCTGCGCACGCTGACCTTGATCGACGACGCGGTCGAGTCGATCGCGCGGACCACCGGCGAGCGGCCGGACATCGACGCGTTGCCGCTCGACGACCCGGCGGTCTACAAGCTGTTCAGCCGCGCCCGCACCTCGGGGATCTTCCAGTTCGAGTCGCAGGGGATGAAGGACATCCTGCGGCGTCTCAAGCCCGAGCGGTTCGAGGACCTGGTCGCGCTGAACGCGCTGTACCGTCCGGGGCCGATCGGCGGCGGCCTGATCGACGACTTCATCAAGCGCCGCCACGGCAAGATCAAGGTCGAGTACCCGCACCCGGCCACGGAGGAGATCCTCAAGGAGACCTACGGCGTCATCCTGTACCAGGAGCAGGTGATGCAGATCGCCTCGCGGCTCGCCGGCTACTCGCTGGGCGAGGCGGACATCCTGCGCCGCGCGATGGGCAAGAAGAAGAAGAAGGTCATGGACGCCGAGGAGAAGCGTTTCATCTCCGGCGCCAAGGCCAACGGCGTGAAGCCGGCCCAGGCCAAGAAGGTCTTCGAGCTGATGGCCTACTTCGCGGGCTACGGGTTCAACAAGTCGCACTCGGCGGCCTACGCGCTGGTGGCCTACCACACCGCGTGGCTCAAGACGCACCACCCGGTGCACTTCATGGCCGCGCTGTTGACCAACGAGAAGGGCAACACCGACAACCTGGTCAAGTACATCAACGAGTGCCGCGAGATGGGCATCGAGGTGCGACCGCCGGACCTCAACGCCTCGGACGTCGATTTCACCGTCGAGGCCGACTCGGTCCGGTTCGGCCTGTCGGCGATCAAGGGCGTGGGCGAGGCGGCGATCCGCTCGATCCTCCAGGCCCGCGACGGCGTGGGCCGCTTCCGCTCGCTGCACGAGCTGTGCGCCCACGTCGACCCGCGGCAGGTCAACAAGCGGGCGCTCGAGGCGCTGGTCCAGGCCGGGGCGCTGGACTCGCTGGGGCCGGGGCGCAGCCGGCTCGCGGCGGGGATCGACTCGGCCCTGGAATACGGCCAGAAGAAGCGCGCCGACCTGGAGGCGGGGCAGGGCAGCCTGTTCGGCGGCGCGTCGGCCGCGGACGAGCCCGCACCGGCCGAGCTGCTTCCGGAGCTGCCCGATTGGGACGAGAAGACGCGGCTGGCCCACGAGAAGGCCACGCTGGGGTTCTACGTCTCCGGGCACCCGCTGGAGAGCCATCGCGCGTTGCTCGAGGAGTTCGGCTCGCACTCCACGGCCGAGCTCGGGGGGGCGGTCTCGGGCACCGAGGTGGCGATCGGCGGGCTGATCTCGGAGCTGCGCAAGCGCAAGTCGCGCAAGGGCGACTGGTGGGCCTCGCTGCGGCTCGAGGACCTGGAGGGGCAGGTCGAGGTGCTGGTGTTCCCGAAGGCCTACCGCACCTGCGAGAACCTGCTGGAGAAGGACCGCGCGGTGCTGATCGTCGGCCGCTCGGAGGTCGAGGAGGACCGTCGCCGCGTCATCGCCGATGCCGTGACGCCGCTGGAGCAGCTCCGCGAGACCCGGGCCGAGGCCGTCCAGGTGCGCCTGGACGCGGCGCTGCTGGACGAGGAGCTCGTGGCCGGACTGCGGCGGGCGGTGCTGGCCCACACCGGCGAGACCTCGCTGTTCCTGGAGATCGCCCGGCCGGGCTCGTTCCGGCTGGTGGCGCGGGCCGAATCGGCCCTGCGCGTGGCGCCGTCGCGCGAGCTGACCCGGGCCCTGGAGTCGGTGGTCGGCCCCGGACGCGTCCACTACCGGGCCCCGCGCCCCGCCCGTTGATCGCCCGCTCCCCCCGGTGCTACGATACGCCGCTTACCCGGCGCCGCCCCGGCCAAACGGGGTTCCGCCGCGGAATCCCGACGGCGCCGGTCCCGACGGCATGACATTCAGGAGCGCAACATGAGCTGGAAGGGTCGGAACGTGTTCACCTCGGAATCCGTGACCGAGGGACATCCCGACAAGGTGGCGGACCGGATCTCGGACGCCGTGTTGGACGAGGTCCTGGGACAGGATCGCAACAGTCGCGTGGCCTGCGAAACGCTGGTCACCACGGGCCTGTGCCTGATCGCCGGCGAGATCACGACCGCCGGTTACGTGGACATGCCCCGGATCGCGCGACGCACGATCAAGGAGGCCGGCTACGACGATCCCGAGTACGGCTTCGACGGCGACACCTGCGCCGTGGTCACCAGCATCGACGAGCAGTCCGCCGACATCGCGATGGGCGTGGACACCGGTGGGGCGGGGGACCAGGGCATGATGTTCGGCTACGCCTGCCGCGAGACGCCGCAGCTGATGCCGTTGCCGATCACGCTGGCCCACGCGCTGGTCCGCAGGCTGTCGGAGTGCCGCCGCGAGAAGATCGTGGACTGCTTCCGGCCCGACGGCAAGTCCCAGGTGACCGTCGAGTACCGGGACGACCGCCCGGTGCGGATCGAGGCGGTGGTCGTCTCGACCCAGCACGACGACGTCCCCAGCAAGACGGTCGCGGAGGCGGTGCGCGAGTCGGTGATCAAGCCGGTGCTGCCCGCCGAGCTCGTCGACGAGCAGACCAAGATCTTCGTCAACCCGACCGGCCGTTTCGTGCGCGGCGGGCCGCACGGCGATACGGGGCTGACCGGTCGCAAGATCATCGTCGACACCTACGGGGGAATGGGCCACCACGGCGGCGGCGCGTTCTCCGGCAAGGACCCGACCAAGGTCGACCGTTCCGCGTCGTACATGGCGCGCCACATCGCCAAGAACCTGGTCGCGGCCGGGTTCGCCGACCGGCTCGAGGTGCAGCTGGCCTACGCGATCGGCGTGGCGGAGCCGGTCTCGATCCGCTTCGACACCTACGACACCGCCAAGGTTTCCGAGGAGCGCCTGGAGCAGCTGGTGCGCGACGCCTTCCCGCTGACGCCGGGCGGCATCATCGACTACCTCAAGCTGCGCCGGCCGATCTACCTGCCGACCGCGGCGTTCGGCCACTTCGGGCGCGAGGGCGAGGGCTTCACCTGGGAGACGACCGACGTGGCCGCGCGGCTGGCGAGCGAGGTCAACGCCTGAGCCGGCGCCGCCCGCCGGCTTGCCGCCCCGATAGGCCTGCAATAGCTTAGGGGTGCCCCCCGGGGTGCCACCCATGCCGTCGTCCCGATCCCAGCCCGCCGCGAGCGCCGTTTCCCGCCGTCGATGGCGGACCGTCGCCGTGGCGGCGGCCGTGTTGCTGCTGGCCTGGCTGCTGGCGGGTCTCCGCGAGCTCGACCCGGGACAGGAGTTCGGCGTGGTGGACGGACCGCTGCTTCCCGGGGGAGCGGTGCGGGTCACCGGCTCGCTGGCCCTCGCGCCGCCCGGTCCGTACCGGCTGACCCGTTACCCGCGGCAGGCGATCGAGCTGGAGCTGCCGTCGGCCGCCGAGGCCCTGCTCGCCGCGCCCGACGGTGGCCGTTACGGGTTCCGCGGCCGGATCACGGTGCGGGCGCAGCCCGAGCGCTGGCGCGAACTGCACGCCGGCGCCGCCGGGGGCGGCCTGCGCGGCGCGCTGCTCGGCGCGGTGCGCACGGCGGGGAGCGACCTGCCCGCGGGCGCCGAGGCCGGCCGGGTCACCGTGGCGCTGTCGCAGGCGCTCCACGACCGGCTGGAGCGCGAGCTCGCGGCGCGCGGCGTGGAGCTGCGCCGGTTCACGCTGGACGCCGTGGACCGGCTGATGGCGGAGGCGGGGGAGGCGCCCGCCCCCGAGGACGCCCGGGTGCTGTTGGTCGGGCTCGACGGTGCCGACTGGGAGATCCTCGATCCGCTGCTCGAGCAGGGGCGCCTGCCGAACCTGAAGCGCCTGATCGACGACGGCGTGCGGGCCAAGCTGCGCTCGATCACGCCGACGCTGTCCCCGGTGGTGTGGACCTCGGTCGCCACCGGAGTCGAGCCCGCGCGCCACGGGATCCTCGACTTCCTGGTCGAGGACCCCGACGGAGGGCAGAGCCAGCCCGTCACCTCGGCGCAGCGCCGCGCCGTCACGGTCTGGGAGCTGCTGTCCCGCGCCGGCGTCACGGTCGGCGTCGTCGGTTGGTGGGCCACCTGGCCCGCGGAACCGGTGCGCGGCTACCTGGTCTCCGACCGCATCGCCTACCAGCTGTTCGGCTATCGCTCGGACCCGGCGGACTCGCGGGGCAAGACCTGGCCGCCGGAGGTCTACGAGCAGGTCGTGGCGCCGCGCATCGTCGCTCCGGACGCCGTGGAATGGGACCGCGTGCGTCCCTACCTCGGCGGCGAACGGACGACCCTGGAGGCGTTCGAAGACCCGGAGGAGCGCAAGCTGCTCGAGGAGTTCCGCACGCTGCTCGCCGCCGGCGAGAGCTACCTGTCGATCGCGTTGGCGCTGTCCGAGCGCGAGCAGCCGCGCTTCGAGGCCGTGTACTTCGAGGGTACGGACACGATCGGCCACCTGTTCATGTCTTACCGGCCGCCCCGCCTGCCGGGGGTCGACGCCCGGCGCTTCGCGGACTTCGGCCCGATGGTCGACCGCTACTACGAGACGGCGGACGACTATCTCGGGCGGCTGCTCGCCGGCCGCGGCGAGGAGTGGACGGTGATCGTGATCTCGGACCACGGATTCGTCTCGGACGAGAAACGGCCGCGACTGACCGACTCGCGGATCGGCCACGGGGCGGCCGCCGATTGGCACCGCCGGTTCGGGATGCTGGTGCTGTCGGGGGCGCGGGTGCGCGCCGGCGCACGGATCGAGGAGGCCACGGTCTACGACATCGCGCCCACGGTGCTGGCGTTGTTCGGGCAGCCGGTGCCGCGCTCCTGGCCCGGCCGCGTGCTGGGACGGGCGCTGGAGCCGGAGTTCTTGGAGCGTCACCCGGTCCGCTACCGCGCCGACGACCCGCCGCGGGGCGAAATGCTGGCCGACGCCGAGGGCCGACCGGTGGATCCCGAGGCGGCGGCGCTGGTGGAGAAGCTGCGCAACCTCGGCTACGTCGGTTCCGACCCCGGGCGCAGCACCTCGGTCACGGCCCGCAACAACGCCGGGATCGCGCTGATGACCGACGGACGCTACGCGGAGGCCGAAGCCACCTTCCGGGCCGGCCTCGCGGACAACCCCGACCAGCCGTCGCTGATGATGAACCTCGGCGTGACCCTGCGCTTGATGGGCCGCGACGCCGAGGCCCGGCCGCTGTTCGAGCGCGCGTTCCGCTACGCCAACACCCGCCGCGAGGCCGGCCACCTGCTGGCGGAGCTGCACATCGAGGCCGGGGAGCCGGCCCAGGCCAAGCGCTACCTGCTCGAGGTGCTGCAGGGCGAGCCCGGCGCCGCCGAGGTGCGGACCTCGCTCGGCACGGTCCTGGAAGCCGAGGGCCGGATCGAGGAGGCGGAAGCCGAGTATCGCCGCGCCGCCGAGCTCGATCCCAACGCCGCCAAGGCGCGCAACCACCTCGGGGGCCTGGCCCGGCGGCGCGGGGACGCCGCCGCCGCCGAGCGCTGGTACGAGAGCGCCATCGAGGCCGACCCGTACTTCATGGGCGCGTACAACAACCTGGCACTGGTGTACCAGGATCGCGGGGAGATGGACCGCGCGATCGACCTCTACTCGCGCGCGCTGGTCAAGTCGCCGAACAACGCGGTGGTGCTGAACAACCTGGCCAGCCTGTACTACGGACGGAACGAGCTGGACCAGGCCGCCGCGCTGTGGCGCCGGGCGGTCCGGGCCGACCCGACCTACCCGTCGCCGTTGAACAACCTCGCCGGGCTCGAGATCCGGCGCGAGAACTGGGGCGCCGCGGCGCGGCTGCTCGAGCGCGCGCTGGAGCTCGAGCCCGGGTACGGCGACGCGCGCATGAACCTGGCGCTGGTGCATCGTGCGCGCGGCGACGGCGAGGCGGCGCTGCGCGAGCTGCGGCTGGCCGCCGAGGACCCGCGGGCGCGCGGCCGGGCGCTGGCCCAGGTCGGGTACCTGGCGTTCCAGGCCGGACGCTACCCGGAGGCGGCCGAGGCGCTGGACGGTGCCCGCGCGGCCGGCACCCGCGACCCGGCGGTGCTCAACCTGCTCGGCGAGAGCTACCGGCTGTTGCAGCGCGAGGGCGAGGCGGCCGAGGCCTGGCGCGCCTCGCTGGAGCTGGACCCCGGCCAGCAGGAGCTGCGGCAGCGCCTCGCGGAGCTCGAGCGGCGCTGAGCCCCCGCCACCAGGGCGGCGGTCGGGCCTCAGGTGCGGATGTACAGCAGCAGGTAGATGCCCAGCGCGCCGTAGATCACGTTGGGCGTCCACGCCGCCAGCACCGGCGGCAGGATCGTCTCCAGGCCGAGCGCGTTGAACACCGCGAACGTCGCCCAGTAGACGATCACCAGCAGGATCGCGACGCCGATGCCGTACAACGATCCGCGGCGGCCGACGCGGAACCCGAACGGCAGCCCCAGCAGCACCATCACCAGCGGGGCGAACGGCTGGGCGAGCTTGCCCCAGTAGGCCACCCGCAGGCGTGTCGTGTCGTAGCCCCGTCCGGTCAGGTCGTCGATCTGCCGGGTCAGGTCGGCCAGGCTCATCTGCTCCTGGAGCGTGTTGCCGGTGGCGGTCAACGAGGCCTCGCGCCGCGCGAAACGATCCGGGGGATCCAGCGCGTCGGTGCGCAGCTCCGCCGTGCGGTCGTAGATGCCGAGCGCGCCGTCCTCGGGGAACGTGCGGTACCAGCCGTCGCCCAGGGTCCAGGACCGTCCGTCCCAGCGGGCATCGCTGCTGAAACGATGGTCGAGGATCCAGGGCCGGGAGCGGTCCAGCGTGAGCACGCTGAAGCCGTGGAACACGTCGCGGTCGGCGTCGTAGAGCCGGTAGTGGTACAGCCGCTTGCCGTCGGGCCCGAACGCCCAGCGTCCGGCCGTGGTCCCGTAGGTCGCGGGCGACCGGCCGAGGATGCGGTCCTTGAGCTCCTCGGCCTTGCGGTTCGTCGCGGGGGCCAGCGCCCAGCCGAGCTGCAGGCCGTCGTCGCCCCCCACGAGCACCTGGTCCTGCACGAAGAACAACGCGGCACACAACAGCAGCGTCAGCACGACCACCGGGACGGTGACGCGATGCATGCTGATCCCGCTGGCCTTGATCGCCGTCAGCTCGCCGGTTCGCGACAGCAGCGTGAACACGATGATCCCGCCGACGAGACAGGCGATCGGCAGCACGACGTTGAGCATTCCGGGCAGCGCGTACAGGAAGTACCGCGCCAGCAGCAGCAGCGACTCGTCGTTCTTCAGCGCGCCGTCGAGCAGCCGCTTGAGCTCGACGATGCTGTAGATCAGGTAGGCCGCGAGCCCCGCGTAGACCACGTGCCGCAGGTACTGCACCACCACGTACTGGTCGAGCCGCGCGATGAACCGCGTCGGGGTTCCGCCCAGATCGGCCAGCGCTTCGTCCAACGCCTCGCCGGGGGCGGCGGGGGAGGCCGTTCCGCCGGCGGGGACGGGCCGACCCGCGCCGGCGAGGCGCGCGGGCAGCGCCGCGAGCCGGGAGAGCCAGCGGCGGGGCTGGCGCCACGGGCGCCGCATCCGCCAGTAGGCGAACCCCGCCCAGGCCGCGACGAGCAGGTTCGCCGACCAGGCGCCGACCCACACCGGCACGACGCCGCTCAGGGCCTGCTTCTGGGTCGTGGTGAACACGATCCAGTACAGCAGGATCACCGCCAGGCTGAGCGCGAAGCCGGCGCCCTTGCCCGAGCGGGCGCGCCGGATGCCGAGCGGCACGGCCAGGCCCGAGAACAGCAGCGCCGCCATCGGCAGCGCGAAGCGGCGGTGCAGCTCGAACTCCGCGTTGCGGATCCGGTGTCCGCGCACCGTCGGGTGGGCCGCGGTATCGCCCCGGGCGGCGACCAGCTCGGCGTAGACCTCGGGCGGGGTCATGTCGGAGACGGTCTTGGTCGGGGAGTCCCGCAGCTGGCGCAGGAACGGGGGCGCGGGGATCAGGATCGTGGTCGTGCCGAACCGCGAGTGCTCGTACTGCGCCCCGTCGGCCGCCGGCGCGTAGCGGACCAGCACGCCTTCGAACACCCGCAGCGCCAGGTCCCCGGAGCCGTCGCCGACCGGGAACAGGTCGCCGTAACGGCCCATCACGACCTGGTCGCGGTCGCCGTGCGGGGCCTCCATGTAGGCGAATACGCCCTCCAGCTTGCGGTCGGGCGACGAGCGGATGTTCTCCACGAACAGCACGGTCTTGGGGATCTGCGTGTAGAAGGATCCCGGGCGCAGGTCCGTGGCCAGGTTCGACATGAACAGGACCTGGCCGTGCAGGTTCCGCCCGATGAAGTGGGCCCGCGGGAACACCGCGCCGTAGATGAAGAACGTCACGGCGGTGGCCGCCAGGCCGAACGCCACGACCGGGCGCAGCAGGGTCGGGGGACCGAAGCCGGCACTCTGGATCGCCGTCCACTCCTGGTCGGCCGAGAGGCGTCCCACGGCCACCAGGGCGCCCAGCAGCACGGCCATCGGGATCGCCATCACCAGCAGGCGCGGGACCTCCACGGCGAAGAGCTGGAAGGTCAGCGGCCAGCCCAGACCCTTGGCCAGCGTCTTCTCCGCGATCAGGAAGAACGCGTTCATCAGCAGCAGGAAGGTCAGCAGCAGCAGCCCGAGCAGGAACGTCGGAGCCAGTTCGCTCCAGACGTATCGATACCAGCGCAGGGACCGGAACATCGGGCTGACTTCGCTCCGTTTCGCCGCCCGGGGCCTTCCGGCGGCGCGGTCGGACTGCGAGCATAGGGACGCCCCGGAACGCTGTCAAACGGAGCCCGGAGGGGGGAGGCCGAGGGCCGGGGAGAGGGAGTTCGGGGTTCCCGGGCCTCCCTGCGCCAACGTCCGATAATGTATCTTATGTAAACCTGATATCGCGCAACGTCGCCGGAATGGCCCTCCGGACGCCCGCCCGGCCTCGACCCTGCCGGACCCGCGACGCCCGCCTCAGGGGCCGTCTCCGACGCCCACAGTGCCCTTCGGTGGCCGATGAGATCCGAAAAGCGGGCTCAGGCGTGATCGCGGGCCGCGAGACCTCCGCGCCGGGACGAGGGGCGGCGTGCGGAGCGGTTCGAGGACGCCGCCGGCCCGGCGTCGTCGGTCTCGTGGAGCAGACGCTCCAGCACCTCGCGAAGCGCCTGGATCAGCTCGGCGCGGTCGACCTCGGGCTTGGAGAAGGTCAGCCGGAAGTTGAACGCCTCGCTCTCGGGCTTGTAGCGGTAGGTGAACCGGCGCGGGCGTCCGCCTCCCCGGCCCCGCTCGCCCTGGTTGAAGCGCCGCGCCTCCTCGCGGGTCAACCCCTCGGCCGAGATCCGATCCAGCAGGCGGTGCATCTCGTCCAGCGTCGGCTGCCGGACGATCTGGAGCAGCATCGACTTGCTGATGATGTCGGCCTGCCGACATCGCTCCTGGATCTCCTCGGGCATCCGGTTCAGGCTCAGGGCCTCGGTGATCACGGTGCGCGACTTGCCGAGCTTGCGGGCGATCTCCTCGTGGGTGTAGCGGAACTGGTCGCTGAGGCGCTGGATCGCGGCCGACTCCTCGAACGGGGTGAGGTCCTTCCGCTGCAGGTTCTCGATCAACGAGATCTCCAGCATGCCCCGGTTGTCGACGTCGACCTCGATGCACGGCAGGTGCTGGAGGCCGGCCAGCTTGGCGGCCTGGTAGCGCCGCTCACCGGCGATGATCTGGTAGCGGCCCTCGTGGCTGCGGACCAGGATCGGCTCGAGCACCCCCTTCTCCTTGATCGAGCTGACCATCTCGGACAGGTCGCCGAACTGCTTGCGCGGCTGGTGCGGGTTCGGGACGATCTGCTCGATGTCGATCAGGCGCCCGATCGACGGAGACCGCTGGGAGGTGATCTCGTCGACGAAATGGCTGTCGTGACGCATCCGCTTTTCCTGCGGGAGCCCGCGTTGCTTAGACACGGTCGATCACCTCCTCGGACAGGCTGTAGTACTCGACGGCACCCGACGATTTCGGGGCGAACTTGAAGATGCTTTGCTTGTACGCCGGGCTCTCCTCCAGACGCACGCTGCGCGAGATCGTGGTCCGGAAGACCTTGGTGCCGAAGACCTTCCTGATCTGCTGCTTGATGTCCCGACCCAGCACCGTCCGACGGTCGTGCAGGGTGATCACCACCCCCAGGAAGTTCAGGTCCGGATTGGGCCGGGCCCGGATCTTCTCGTAGGTATCCAGCAGGTCGTCGGTGCCCTCCAGCGCGTAGTAGGAAGACTGGATCGGCACCAGCAGATGGGTCGCCGCGACCAGCGCGTTGACGGTCAGGATGCCCAGGGTCGGAGGCGTGTCGATGATCACGTACTCGTAGAGCTCGCGGATCGGCTCCAGCTTGTCCTTGAGCCGGAAATGGCTGTCGAACTCGGTGATCAGCTTGGCCTCGGCCTTGGCCAGCGCGATGCGGGAGCCGATCACGTCCAGGTCGTCGAACGCGGTCGGACGCACAACATCCGCCGCGCTCACCGCCGGGTCGACCAGCAGGTCGTAGACCGACCGCTCGATCTCGTGCGGATCGATGTAGGACAACGTGGCGTTGCCCTGCGGGTCCAGGTCGACCAGCAGCGTCTTCTTGCCCCGCTGCGCCAGCGCCGCCGCCAGGTTGATCGACGTCGTGGTCTTCCCCACGCCGCCCTTCTGATTGGCGATCGCGACGATCATCGCGCCCACCCCCTCGGCGCCTCGACGGACCGGGCCGCCCTCTCGGACCCCGGATCAACGCGGCACCGCCAAATCATGGGTATCTCGATTTCCCGGACCCACCATGTTGGAGGCAACGCGGCAGAGTGTAGCCGCGGGCCGCCGACGTGTCAAGAGAATTGTCGGCCGCGGGATGCGGAGCGGACGGAAGGGGTGGCGCGGGAGCGGGGCGGCCGGGCTACATCTCGTAGTGGCCCAGTTCCTCCGGGTCGACGTTCTCGAGCCAGCGGCGCAGCCGCTCGGCCTCGTCCCCCGCCCCCTGGTCGCCGCCGGCGGACTTGTCCAGCACCTGCTGCTCGACGAAGATCGGGGCCTCGGCGCGCAGCGCCAGGGCCATCGCGTCGCTCGGGCGGGCGTCGATGGCCAGGTCGCGATCGTTCTGGCGCACGTGGATCGCGGCGAAATAGGTGTTGTCCTTGAGGTCGGTGATCACGATCCGCTCGACGCTGGCGGCGAGGCCGTCGATCATGTTCCGCAACAGATCGTGGGTCATCGGCCGCGGGGAGACGATCTTCTCCAGCTGCGTGGCGATGGCGTTGGCCTCGAAGATGCCGACCCAGATCGGCAGCACCACGTCCCCGGCGGGGTTGCGCAGCACGATGATCGGCATGTTGGTGACGGGGTCGATCATGACCCCCTTGATTTTCATCTCGACCGGCATGGATTCCTGACCTCTCGGACGGCTACTGTATATGGGCCTCCGGGCCCGGTCAAGCGGCGTCGGGTGCGGCTGCTCCGCGCAGCGAATACGGCGAAAACCCCGTGATGGTGAGGGTTTCCAGACGGCCCGCACCGGACGGGCCGGCGAAGTTGACGATCCGGTTCTCCGGGGTCCTTCCGGTCCACTCGCCGGGATCGCGCTTGCTGGGACCCTCCACCAGCACCTCCACCCGCCGTCCCAGCCACTCGGCGTGCAGCTCCCGCTGGATCCCCCGCTGCAGCTCCTGCACCCGCGCCAGCCGGGCCAGCTTCTCCTGCTTGGGCACCGGGTCGCCGAGGTTCAACGAGGCCGTCCCGGGGCGCGGCGAGTACGCGAACGAGTAGCAGGTCGCGTAGCGCACCTCCTCGAGCAGGCCGAGCGTCTGTCGGAAGTCGTCTTCGCCCTCGGTCGGGAACCCGACGATGATGTCCGTGCCGAAGCAGATCCCGGGGATCCGCCGCCGCAGCCCCTCGATCTTGCTCAGGTACCGCGCGCGGTCGTAGCCGCGGCGCATCGCGGCCAGCACGTCGCTGCTGCCCGATTGCACCGGCAGGTGCAGGTACGGGCAGACCTTCGGCTGCGCCGCGGCCATGGCGTCCATGATCCGGTCGGTCATCTGCGCCGGATGCGAGGTGGTGAAGCGGATGCGTTCGACCCCGTCGACGTCCGCCACCGCCAGCAGCAGCTCGGCCAGCGTGCGCCCCGCCGCGTCGCGGTACGCGTTGACCGTCTGCCCGAGCAGCTCGACCTCGCGAGTGCCGTTCGCCGCCAGCGCCTGCACCTCGCGCACGATCACGTCCATGTCGCGGCAGACCTCGCGTCCGCGCGTGGTCGGCACGATGCAGTACGTGCAACGGTGGTTACAGCCCTCGACGATGGTCACGAAGGCCTTGCCCGTGCCCCCGCCCTCGCGGCGGATCTCGTCGTACGGGAACTCCACCGAGTCGCGGCGGTACTCGGTGTCCGTGGTGTGACGGGCGCTGCGGTCCCCCGAGCGCAGCCGGCGCACGATCCCCGGTAGCGAGCCCGTGGCCCGGGGGCCGATCACGAAGTCGACGTAGGGCGCGCGGCTGTAGATGCCGTCCCCTTCCTGCTGCGCCACGCAGCCGCAGACCCCGAGCAACACGCCGGGGCGCCGCTCCTTGAGCCCGCGCAGCCGCCCCAGCTCGGTGAACACCTTCTCCGCCGCCTTCTCGCGGATCGAGCACGTGTTGAGCAGCACCACGTCGGCGTCGGCGGCCTCCGCCGCCCGGACGTAGCCCTCGCGCTCCAGCGAGCCGGCCAGCTTCTCGGAGTCGTGCACGTTCATCTGGCAGCCCCAGGTCTCGATGAAGTACCGGCCCCGTCGTCTCTCGTCGCTCATCGCGCCGCTCCGAACCGGCCGGCCAACCGTTGCCAGGACTCCTCCAGACTCTCCGGAAGCAGGCGCGTCTCGCCGACGGCCGTCATGAAGTTGGTGTCGCCGAACCAGCGCGGCACCGCGTGCAGGTGCAGGTGCGCCTCGATCCCGGCACCCGCGCACTTGCCGAGGTTGAGACCGAAGTTGATGCCCTCGGGGCGGTAGGCCTCGTCGAGCACCTGCTCCGAGCGCGTGGTCAGCTCGATCAGCTCCGCCGCCGCCTCGCCGGACAGCCCGGACAACCGGTCGACGTGCTCGAAGGGCACGATCATCAGGTGCCCCGAGGTGTAGGGGTAGACGTTGAGCACGATGAAGTGGTACCGCCCGCGGTGCAGCACGTAGGTTTGGGAATCCATCGCCGGGTCGGCGCCGCCGAGCCGGCAGAACACGCACTCCCCGTCGTCCTTGACGCTCGTGACGTAGGCGTAGCGCCAGGGACTGAACAGGTGGTCCATGTTCGTCGGGTCAGGAGTCGCCGGCTGGCTCGGCGAGCGGCTCCGTCATCGGCGGCCGGACCTCGATCCGGTTGATCAGGTCCTTGAGCTCCTTGCCCGGTTTGAAGTACGGGATACGTTTCTCCGGTACTTCCACACGGTCGCCCGTCTTGGGGTTGCGTCCCTGACGCGAGCGGCGCCGGCGCACGCGGAAGCTGCCGAAGCCGCGCAGCTCGATCTTGTCGTCGGCCTGCAAGGCATCGATGATCGAGGAGAACACCGTGTTGACGATGATCTCCGCGTGCTTCTTGCTGACGTTGGAGACCCTGACCACTTCCTCGACCAGGTCGGCCTTCGTCATCCCGCGTCCTCCGAGGTCCCGGAGCGCCGCTGTCGCCGGCGGCGCGCCTCCGGTCAGTCCTCCTTCTGCTCACCTGCGGCAGGCTCCGCCTCGCCGCCGTCCGCCGCCTCGTCGTCCTGCTCCGCCGGGGGCGTCGCGTCGTCGGCTCGTGCCTGGACCGCTTGTTCCGCGGGCTCCTCGGTGTCTTCGGCCTTGTCGTCGGCCTCGGCCGTCTCGTCGCGGGCCGCCTGCCGCTGGCGCAGCACCGACGCGCTCATCAGGTCGCCCAGGGTCGCGGTGCCGTCGCCCTGCTGCCGCTCGTGGTGCTCGCGATCGCCGGGGTCGCCCTCGTCGAGCGCGGCCTTGATCGACAACCCGATCTTCTTCTCCACCGGGTCCATCTTGATCACCTTGACCCGGACCTCCTGGCCGACCGCGAAGCTGTCCTCGGGGTTCTCGATCCGCTCGTGCGACATCTCCGAAACGTGGACCAGCCCCTCGACGTCCTCGAACACCTCGACGAACGCGCCGAACTCGGTCAGCCGCACGATCTTGCCGGACAGCACGTCGCCGACGCGGTGACTCTGGAAGAAATCCTCGAGCACGTTCGGCTGGAGCTGCTTGATGCCGAGCGACAGGCGCTGGTTCTCCGAGTCGATCTTGAGGATCACCGCCTCGACCTCCTCGGCCTTGTTCAGCACCTCGCTGGGATGCTTGATCCGGCGGGTCCAGGACAGGTCGGAGATGTGCACCAGGCCGTCGATCCCCTCCTCGACCTCGACGAACGCCCCGAAGTCGGTGATGTTGCGCACGGTTCCGGTGATGCGGTCCCCGACGCGGTACTTGGAGCTGATCAGGTCCCACGGGTTGGGCTCGGTCTGCTTGAGGCCCAGCGACAGCCGCCGGCCCTCGCGGTCCACCTCGAGCACCACGCACTCGACCCAGTCGCCGACCGAGAGGATCTTCGAGGGGTGCTTGACGCGCTTGGTCCACGACATCTCGGAGACGTGGATCAGGCCTTCCACGCCCTCCTCGACCTCGACGAACGCGCCGTAGTCGG
>JBFKMV010000102.1:0-17890 GCA_041629655.1 Candidatus Polarisedimenticolaceae bacterium | reverse complement strand
GCGCAACGTCAACGTCCGGCGCGCCAAGTTCGACGAGTACCAGCGCAAGCTGGCCGACGCCCAGGGGGCGCTGAAGGTCGAGTCGCAGCAGCGCGGCGCCAAGTTCAGCGTGGTGGACGCGGCCTCCCCGCCGGGCGCGCCGGTCTTTCCGAACCCGCCGCTGGTGCTGGGGATCGGCGTCGTCGCGGGATTGGCGTTGTTCGTCGGTCCGGCGTTGTTCCGGCGCCTGCTGCGCCCGCTGGTCAGCTCGGAGTCCGGCTTGCGGCAGCTTGCCGAGGTTCCCGTCCTGGTCACCATCCCGAGCATCCCCAGCCCCACGCGGGCGCGCACGGCCCGCCGGCGGTTCATGAAGAACCTCGGATTGTCCATGGCGTCGATGGCCGCCCTCGCGGCCGTGGTCGTCCTTCATTTCTTCGAGAAGCTATGAAAAACGTAACCCGCATCCATGGAAGCGCCCCGGGCCGCGCCGGCGATCGCAAGGGCAACACGCCCGGCGGCAAGCTGACCGAGGGCGTGCCGCTGGCCAAGCTGGTCAAGCGCGAGATGATCGCGCATCCCGAGCTGGTGATGCTGTCCCAGCCGCGTTCGATCTTCGCCGAGCGGTTCCGCCGGCTGAAAACCTCGATCGCGCACCAGTTCGGCGACGCCGCACGTGTGATCGTCGTGACCAGCGGAGCGCCGGGCGAGGGCAAGTCTACCGTCGCGGCCAACCTCGCGCTGGCCTTCGCCGCGGACGGCGGGGACAAGACCCTGCTGATCGACGGAGACTTCCGCCGCCCGACGGTGGGGCGGTGGCTGCACCCGGCGCCGCAGCTCGGGTTCGGCGAGGTGCTGGCCAAGCGAACCGGGCTCGACCACGCGATCCTCAGCCTGACCAACTCGACGCTCGAGGTGCTGCCGGCCGGCGACTGCCCCCGCGACCCGCTGGAGCTGATCGCCTCCCAGACCGCCCGCGCGATGCTCGCCGAGCTGCGCCGCAACTACGCGCGCATCGTGATCGACACGCCTCCGGTCGTCCCGTTCACCGATGCCGACGCGATGGGCGCGATGGCCGACGGCGTGCTGATGGTCGTGCGCGCCGGCGCGACGCCCAAGTCGGTCTACCGGCAGGCGCTGTCGTCGATCACCTCGACGCGCATCCTCGGCTCGGTGTTCAACGACGCGCCGCACAGCCTCGCCGACGGCGGTCGGTACTACGACAAGTACTACACCGCGTACTACGACAAGAAGCGAGAGGACAAGTGAGCGTGCCCCGGTCCGTTGGCGGGGGAGGCGAGTCGAAGCCGCGCCGGGTCGTGGCGCTCGGCGGGGGCACCGGGCTCCCGGCCGTCCTGCGCGGGCTGCGGCACCACGTCGGGAACGGCGACGTGACCCGGCTCACCGCCGTCGTCGCGATGAGCGATGACGGAGGCAGCTCGGGCCGTCTGCGCAAGAGTATGGGGCTTCCTCCTCCCGGCGACGTCAGGAACTGCCTCGTCGCGCTGGCCGAGGAGGAGGACCTGCTGAGCGGCCTGTTCCAGTACCGCTACGCCGGCAGCGAGGAGCTGTCCGGTCATTCGCTGGGCAACCTGATCCTGGCCGCGTTGACCGAGCAGACCGGCTGCTTCGTCAAGGCGGTCGAGGTGACCAGCCGCGTGCTGCGCACCGTCGGCCGGATCCTGCCCGCGACGCTCGAGGACGTGAAGCTCGAGGCCCGGCTGGCCGATGGCCGCAGGGTGATCGGCGAGACCCGCATCGCCGGGTGCGAGGAGCGGATCGAGCGGATCGCGCTGCGCCCGGGGAGCGCCCGGCCGACGCCCGGCGTGATCGAGTCGATCCTCGAGGCGGACCTCGTCGTGATCGGTCCGGGCAGCCTCTACACCAGCGTGCTGCCGAACCTGGTGCTCGACGGCATCGCCGCGGCGCTGCGCACCACGGCGGCGCCGGTGGTGCTGGTCGCCAACCTCGTCAGCGAGCGCGGCGAAGCGGCCGGGCTCGACCTCGTCGATCACCTCGAGGTGATCGAGCGCCATGCCGGCGCGCCGATCGTCGACGCCGTACTGGCCAACGAGGCCCCGATTCCCGCGGACGTGCTCGAGCGCTACCGCGAGGAAGGCGCCTCGCCGCTGTCGTGGCCGGCGCGCGGCCACCGCCGCGTTCGCGTGCTGCAGCGCAACCTGCTGGCGGCCGGTCGCAAGCTGCGCCACGACCCCGCCGCGACCGCTGCGGGACTGATCGAGGTCTGGGCCGGCCTGGCCGCCGCCCGGCGGGTGGGTTGAGGCCGCGCGCGGCCTCGGAGAAGCGAAGATGGACCATCGTCAACTGAAGAGGGAAGAGATCCTGACCAGCCGCGAGGCGCGCGAGCTGCTGAAGATCGGCCGCACCAAACTGTGGGAGCTGACGCGCAAGAACCACATCCCGGCCTACCGCGTCGGCAGCGGCAAGAAATCGAGCCTGCGCTACAAGCGCTCCGAGCTGCTGGCCTGGCTCGATCAGAACCGGATCTGAGCGCAGCGTCATGAGCGATCGCGCCTCCTCCCGGCACCGCGTGCTCAACGGCATGACCGTCGACGTCGAGGAGCACTTCCAGGTGTCGGCCTTCGCGCCGCTGGTCCGGCGCGCCGACTGGGACGCTCACCCCAGCCGCGTCGTGCCCAACACCGGCCGCGTGCTCGATCTGCTCGACGAACACGAAGTCCGGGCCACGTTCTTCGTGCTGGGCTGGATCGGCGAGCGGTTCCCGGGTCTGGTGCGGCAGCTGGCGGACCGCGGGCACGAGGTGAGCTGCCACGGCTACAGCCACCGGCTGGCCTACGAGCAGCAGCGGGACGAGTTCCGGCAGGAGACGCAGCGGGCGCGGCAGGTGCTGCAGGACGCCACCGGGCAGCCCGTGCTGGGCTACCGCGCGGCGTCGTTCTCGATCGACCGGCGCAACCCGTGGGCGCTGGACGTGCTGGCCGAGACCGGGTTCGCGTACGACTCGAGCCTGTTCCCGATCCGGCACGACCGCTACGGGGTGCCCGGGGCCCCGCGGCGGATTCACGAGCTGACCACGCCGTCCGGCGCGCGCCTGATCGAGGTGCCGCCCTCGACGGTCGAGCTGTTCGGCGCGCGGCTCCCCGTCGCCGGCGGCGGCTACCTGCGTCTGCTGCCCGGCGTGTTGACGCGCTGGGCCATCGGCCGGCTCAACCGGGCCGAGGCGATGCCGGCGATCGTGTACGTTCATCCGTGGGAGCTCGACCCGGGCCAGCCCCGGATCGCGGCCCCGTTGCTGACGCGCCTCCGTCACTACACCGGGATTCGCCGCACCGCGTCGCGGCTCGGCGAGCTGATGCGGCGCTTTCGTTTCGGACCGCTGCGGGACGTGATCCGCGCCCACGGGCCGGCAGGTTCGGCCCCGGAGCCCGGACAGGACGAGCAGCAAACTCGCGAGCATGGCTATGGACCGGTTCAAGCCCAGGGCTGAGGACACGCACGGGGAGCTCGCGTTCTCCGTGGTCGTCCCCGTCTACAACGAGCAGGACAGCGTCGTCCCGCTGTGCGACCAGATCCGCGCGGCTTGCGACCCGCTCGGCCGGCCCTACGAAATCCTGCTCGTCGACGACGGCAGCTCCGACCGCACGCCCGAGATCCTGAACGACCTCGCGCGCCGGGACCCGCGCGTGCGACCGATCCGCTTCCGCAAGAACTACGGGCAGACGGCGGCGATGCAGGCCGGGTTCGAGCTTTCGCGCGGGAAGGTCATCGTCAGCATGGATGGGGACCTGCAAAACGATCCGGCGGATATCCCGCGGATGCTGGCCAAGATCGACGACGGCTTCGACGTGGTCTGCGGCTGGCGCCGCCGGCGCCAGGACAAGTTCCTGACGCGGCGGGTGCCGTCGATCATCGCCAACTGGATCATCGGGCGGCTGACCGGAGTCCGGATCCACGACAACGGCTGCTCGCTCAAGGCCTACCGCGCGTCGAACATCAAGAGCGTGAAGCTGTACGGCGAGATGCACCGCTTCATCCCCGCGATGGCGACGTTGACCGACGCCAAGATCGCCGAGCTGGTCGTCAACCACCGTGCGCGACGCTTCGGCGCGAGCAAGTACGGCCTGGGCCGCGTGTGGCGGGTGATCCTGGACATCATCGTGATCAAGATGATCACCAGTTTCGGGTCCCGTCCGGCGCTGTGGTTCGGCCTGTGGAGCATGCCGTTCATGCTGCTGGGGGGATTCCTGCTGGTCGCGTTCGCCGCGTTCGGCGTCGGCGGTACGCCGGAGGCGTGGCTGGTGGGCTCCACCAGCGCCTTCCTGCTGTTCGTGCTGGGGGCCAACCTGCTGTCGCTGGGCATCATCGGAGAGCTGGTGGTCAAGACCGGCGACCACCCGGTCCGACCGGTAACCCGGACGACCGTGGATTTTCTCGAGGTCGAGAATGGCGAAAACGAACACGCTTGACTTCCGCGAAACCGAGGGCACGCGCCCGGAGCGCGCCGTCGAGTTGTCGGTGCTGGTGACCGTCTCGGAACGGCCCGACGACCTGACCGAAGTCTACGAGCAGTACAGCCGCGCGCTGGCGGCCGCCGGCATGCCCTACGAGTTCATCTTCGTGCTGGACGGTCCGTGGCCCGAGGCGCTCGACCAGCTGCGCCGGCTGAAGCAGCTGCACCCGGAGATCCAGGTCGTCAAGCTGAACCGCTGGTTCGGCGAGGCGACCGCGCTGGCGGTCGGCTTCGACCGGGCCCAGGGCTCCACGGTGATCACGCTGCCGTCGTACTTCCAGGTCGATCCCGCGGAGCTGCCCCGGATGATCCGCGCGTTCCACGAGGGCCGGGCCGACCTGCTGATCGCGTGGCGCCATCCCCGGGTCGATTCGCGGTTCAACCGCCTGCAGTCCTGGGCCTTCCGCAGCATCACGCGCTTTCTGACCGGGACGCGGCTGCACGACGTGAGCTGCGGGCTGCGCATCATGCGCGCGCGCGTGGCGGCGGAGGTGCGCCCGTACGGCGACCTGCATCGCTTCCTGCCGCTGCTGGCCGACCAGCGCGGTTTCAGGGTCGAGGAGCTCCAGGTTCGCCAGAGCCCGCGCGACTCCGTGCGTCGGGTCTACCAGCCGGGCGTTTACCTGCGGCGGCTGCTCGACGTGCTGGCGCTGTTCTTCATCTTCAAGTTCACCAAGAAACCGCTGCGTTTCTTCGGCCTGGTCGGCTCGGCGCTGGCCGCGGCGGGCGTGGCGATCACCGGTTATCTCGGCGTGTACCGGCTGCTCGAGCTGGGTCCGATCGCGAACCGGCCGCTGCTGATCCTCGGAGTGCTGCTGATGGTGCTGGGCGTACAGCTGTTCTCGATCGGGCTGCTCGGCGAGATCATCATCTTCACCCACGCGCGCCAGGTGAAGGACTACGAGATCCAGGACCGGGACGACGACTAGGTCCCGCGGACCGGGACCGGCAACGGGCGTGACGGGCGATGGAACGAGAAACGCTCAGACGGTCGCTGCGGGCGGCGGCGGTCGGCCTCGCGCACCGGCTCGGCCTGTGGGGCCGGCTGGGCGGCGGGGCGTCGCGCTGGACGCTCCGGTCCCGCCGCGGCTTCCCGGCCCTGCGGCGGCGCCGCCACAAGTGCTTCCAGGTGCTGACCTACCATCGCGTGACCGACGGCGGCGATTCGTTCCTGCCCGGCACGCCGGTGGCGGCGTTCGAGCGGCAGATGGCCTTCGTGGCCGCCCACTACCGCGTCTGCTCGCTGGAGACGGCGGTCACGGCGATGCTGGCCGGCGACCTGCCGGACCGCGCCCTGGTGATCACCTTCGACGACGGCTACCGGGACAACTACGTGCGCGCGCTGCCGGTGCTGCAGCGGCACGCGCTGCCGGCGACGGTGTTCCTGGCCACCGGCAGCATCGGCACCGGACGGGTACTGTGGCACGATCGCGTGTTCCGGGCCTTTCGCGAGACACCGGCGCGAGCGCTCTCGGGGTTCGCCGGCAACGGCAGGACGTGGCCGCTCGAAACACCCGAGCAGCGCGAGCAGGCGCGCGACGCCGTGCTGGCCGTGTTGAAGACGCTCGGCGAGGAGCAGCGGCTCGAGACGATTGCGCGCCTGACCCAGGCGCTCGAGATCGGCGACGTGGAGCAGGTCCCGGGGCTGATGCTGGGCTGGGACGAGGTGCGCGAGATGAGCCGCGCGGGCATCGAGTTCGGCTCGCACAGCGTGACGCATCCGATCCTGTCCCGGATTCCGGCCGAGCGTGCGCGGCAGGAGGTGTTCGAGTCCAAGGCGGTGCTGGAGCGGGAGCTGGGACGGCCGGTGCGGGCCTTCGCCTACCCCAACGGACAGCCCGCCGACTTCGACGACCGCACGACGGGGCTGTTGCGCGACGCCGGCTTCGCCTGCGCGGTAACCACGATCCGGGGACTCAACGCGCTGGATGCGCTGGGCGAACCGCCGGACCTGTTCCGGCTGCGGCGGCAGGTACCATGGCACACCGACGTCGCCGGCTTCGCCGCGCAGCTGGCGGTCTCACGGCTGGCCGGCGGCTGACCGGCGTTCTAGGTTAGGACCGAGCCACCCGATGCGCGACTACCTCGTTCTGGGCTTCGTCTTCGCGAGCCTGCCGTTCTGTTTCTTCCGGCCGTTCTTCGGCGTGCTGGTGTTCTCGTGGCTCGGCTACATGAACCCGCACCGCCTGAGCTGGGGCATCGCCTACAGCTTTCCGGTCGCCAAGTGGGTCGCAGCGGTCACGCTGGCCGGCGCGCTGATCTCGGGCGACCGCAAGCCGATCCCGTTCAAGCGCGAGACCGTGCTGCTGCTGGTGCTGGTGGTGCTGTTCACGGTGTCCAGCGTGTTCTCGTTCTACCCCGGGCGGGCCTGGGAGCAGTGGAACCAGCTGCTCAAGATGCTCGTGATCACGTTCTTGACCATGGCGTTCTTCGTCGACACCGTGCGCTTGCGCTGGCTGCTGATGACGATCAGCCTGTCGGTCGGGTTCTTCGGGATCAAGGGCGCCGTGTTCAGCGTGTGGACCGGCGGGAACTTCCGCATCTTCGGGCCGCCGGGGACTTTTCTCGAGGACAACAACGACCTGGCGCTGGCGCTGGTGATGATCTGCCCGCTGTTTCTGTACCTGGCGCTGCACGAGAGCAAGCCCTGGCTGCGCCGGCTGATGTGGTTCTCGCTGGTGTGCTGCTTGATGTCGGTTGTGTTCACCTACTCGCGCGGCGGGTTCGTGGCGCTCAGCGCGGTGGTCGGGCTGTTCTCGCTCCAGACCCGCTACAAGTTCCAGGCGGCGGTGGTGCTGACGCTGGCGGTGGTGCTGGCGTTCGCGTTCGTCCCGGGCGCGTGGTTCGAGCGCATCGCCACGATCGGCGACGTCGAGGGTTACGAGGAGGAGGGCTCGATCCAGGGCCGCCTCAACGCCTGGGGCTTCGCCTGGAATCTGGCCCTCGACCACCCCCTGACCGGGGGCGGATTCGGCTGCTTCACCAAGGAGCTGTTCCTGGACTACGCGCCGGACCCCTTGGACTATCACGACGCCCACAGCATCTACTTCGAGGTGCTGGCCGAGCACGGCTTCCCCGGGCTGTTCGTGTTCGGCCTGTTGATGCTGTCGATCTTCGGCACGCTGTGGCGGCTGCGCCGCGAGTACATGGACCACCCCCAGGCGGAGTGGATCTCGAGCCTGGCCAGCATGCTGATGCTGTCGTTCACCGGGTACCTGGCCGGCGGGGCGTTCCTCGGCCGGGCCTACTTCGACCTGACCTACCAGCTGGTCGCGATCGTGGTCGTGCTGCGGGCGCTGGCCGAGCAAGCGCCAGCGAGCGCGCCCGTTCCGGCGCAGGCCCCGTCCGGCGCGGGGCGCCCGGCCCGGGCCGCGATGGCCCCGGCCGGCCCGGCGATGCGCGCGGCCCGGCCGCGCCGAGGCTGACGCGATGTGCGGATTCGCCGGGATCTTCGACACGCGCGAGCGTCGTCCGATCGACGAGCAACTGCTGTCGCGGATGAACGACCGGCTGTCGCACCGCGGCCCCGACGACCACGGCCTGCACCTCGAACCGGGAGTCGGGCTGGGGCACCGCCGGCTGTCGATCATCGACCTCGCGGGCGGCCACCAGCCGCTGTACAACGAGGACGACACCGTCGGCGTCGTGTACAACGGCGAGATCTACAACTTCCAGGAGCTGCGCGTCGAGTTGGAGCGCCGGGGCCACCGCTTCCGCACCCACTCCGACACCGAGACGATCGTCCACGCCTGGGAGCAGTGGGGCGAGTCGTGTGTCGAGCGTTTCCGCGGCATGTTCGCGTTCGCGCTGTGGGACCGCAACCGCGAGACGCTGTTCCTGGCCCGCGACCGTGTCGGGATCAAGCCGCTGTACTACTCGTTCCTGGACGACGGGCTGCTGGTGTTCGGCTCGGAATTGAAGGCGCTGTTCGAGCACCCCGGCCTGTCGCGCACCATCGACCCGACCGCGGTGGAGGACTTCTTCGCCTACGGTTACGTGCCCGACCCGCGCACGATCCTGCGCGATACCCGCAAGCTGGCGCCCGGTCGCACCCTGGCGGTCCGGCGCGGCGCGCCGCAGCCGGAGCCGCGGCGCTACTGGAACGTCCGCTTCGCGGCGGCCCCCGCCGCCAGCGAGGCCGAGCTGCGCGAGCAGCTGATCGAGCACCTGCGCGAGGCGGTGCGGATCCGGTTGATCTCGGAGGTTCCGCTGGGCGCGTTCCTGTCCGGCGGGGTCGATTCCAGCGCGGTCGTGGCGATGATGGCCGGGCTGAACTCCTCGCCCGTCAACACCTGCTCGATCTCGTTCGGCGATCCGCGGTTCAACGAGTCGCACTACGCCGACGAGGTCGCGCGCCGTTACCGCACCAACCACCGCATGGAGCAGGTCAACCCCGACGACTTCGATCTCGTGGACCGGCTGGCCGCGGTCTACGACGAGCCGTACGCCGACAGCTCGGCGCTGCCGACCTACCGCGTCTGCGAGCTGGCCCGCAAGTTCGTGACCGTGGTGCTGTCCGGCGACGGTGGCGACGAGAGCTTTGCCGGCTACCGGCGCTACCGCTGGCACCGCTACGAGGAACGGGTCCGCTCGGTGCTGCCGGCGGCGGTGCGCCGGCCGTTGTTCGGCGCCCTGGGAACGCTGTACCCGAAGCTCGACTGGGCGCCGCGCGTGCTGCGGGCCAAGTCGACGTTCGAGTCGCTGGCGCGCAACAGCGTCGAAGGCTACTTCCACAGCGTCTCGATCGTGCCCGACCGGGTGCGGCGGCAGCTGTTCAGCGACCGTTTCAAAAGCGAGCTCGGCGGCTACGAGGCGATCGAGGTGCTGCGGAGCCACGCCGGCGAGGCGCCGCCGGACGACCCGGTGGCGCTCGTGCAGTACCTGGACTTCAAGACCTACCTCCCGGGAGACATCCTGACCAAGGTCGACCGGGCCAGTATGGCCCACGGCCTGGAGGTGCGCGTGCCGATCCTGGATCACGTGTTCCTGGAATGGGCCTGCAGCGTCCCCACGGCGCTCAAGCTCAACGGCCAGCAGGGCAAGTACCTGCTCAAGAAGAGTCTCGAGCCGTACGTCTCGCGCGAGATCCTGTACCGGCCCAAGATGGGGTTCGCGGTGCCGCTGGCGAGCTGGTTCCGCGGCCCGTTGAAGGAACGCGTGCGGGAGGCCGCGCTGGGCCCGACGCTGTGCGACTCCGGGATCTTCCGGCCCGAGGCGTTGCGGACCGTCGTGGACCAGCACCAGTCCGGTGCGCGCGACAACAGTGCGATCCTGTGGGCGCTGTTGATGTTCGACGGCTTCCGACGCCTGGTGCAGTGAAGCGCGGCAGCGCGATGCGGATCCTGACCTTCTCCAGCATGTTCCCCAGCGCGGCCCTGCCGCGCAACGGGCTGTTCGTCGAGCAGCGCCTGCGGCGGTTGCTGGAGACCGGCGAGATCGAGGCCACGGTCGTGTCGCCGGTCCCGTGGTTTCCGCTGCGCGCCGCCGCGTTCGGTCGCTACGCGCGGTTCGCCGACGTCGGCGCCGAGGAAAACAGGGACGGGCTGCGGGTGCTGCACCCGCGCTACCCGGTGATCCCCAAGGTCGGGATGACGTTGGCGCCGGCGCTGATGGCGGCGGCGCTGCGGCCGGTGCTGCGCCGCCTGCTCGACGAGGGTCCGGCGTTCGACCTGCTCGACGCGCACTACTTCTACCCTGACGGGGTGGCGGCGGTGCGGCTCGGCCGGTCGCTCGGGCTGCCCGTGGTGGTGACCGCCCGCGGCAGCGATGTCAACCTGATTCCGCGGCACCGCCTGCCGCGGCGGATGATCGTGACGGCGGCGCGCCGGGCGGCCGCGGTCGTGACGGTGAGCGAGGCGCTGCGGCGGGCGCTGCTCGATCTGGGCGTTCCCGCGGAGCAGGTCACGGTGCTGCGCAACGGGGTCGACCTGGCGCGTTTCCGCCCCGTCGACCGGGGCGAGGCGCGCCGCCGGCTCGATTTGCCGGGGGACGGACCGCTGCTGCTGTCGGTGGGCAACCTGATCGAGGGCAAGGGGCACCACATCGCCGTCGACGCGCTGGCCCGGCTGCCGGAGGCCCGGCTGGTGATCGTCGGCGAGGGAGCGCTGTCGCGATCGCTGGCGGAACGGGCGCGCGGCCTGGGCCTCGGCGACCGCGTACGGCTCGCGGGCGGCGTACCGCAGCAGCGGCTGCCCGACTACTACGCCGCCGCGGACCTGCTCGTGCTGGCCTCGGCGCAAGAGGGCATGCCCAACGTGGTGCTGGAGTCGCTGGCCTGCGGGACGCCGGTCGTGGCCACGGCGGTCGGCGGCATCCCCGAGGTACTCGACGCTCCCGCGGCGGGCCGGCTCGTCGGCCAGCGGACGCCCGGGGCGCTGGCCGCCGCCGTGCAGGCGCTGCTGGCCGATCCGCCCGGCCGCGGCGCCGTGCGCCGGCACGCCGAGCGCTTCGGCTGGGACACCACGACCGAGGGACAGCTCCGCCTGTTCCGGCGGGTGCTGGCCCGCGGCGCCGCGGGGCCGTTCGCCGCCGCGGAGAACGCGTCCCGATGAGGATCCTGTACCACCACCGCACCCGCGGCCACGGCGCCGAGGGCGTGCACATCCGCGGCCTGGTGCGCGCGTTCCGCGAGCTGGGCCACGAGGTCGAGGTGGTGTGCCCGCCGGGCGTCGAACGCGCCGCCGCCGCGGACGGCGCGCCGCCGCCGGCGCGTCGCGGCGCCGGCTCGGCCTGGAGCGGATTCAGCCGCCTCGCGCCGCAGCTGCTGTTCGAGCTGCTGGAGCTGACCTACAACGGCTGGTCGCGGATCAAGCTCGCCGGTGCGATCCGCCGCTTCCGGCCCGAGCTGATCTACGACCGCTACGCCCTGTTCCACGCGGCGCCCGCGCGGCTGGCGGCGCGGCACCGCATCCCGTTGGTCTCCGAGATCAACGACGCCACGTTCATCGAGCGCTCGCGCGGTCTGGTGTTGCGGGGTCTGGCGCGACGGATCGAGCGCCGCGTGCTGGACCGCTCGGCGCTGATCGTCACCGTGTCGAACCGTTTCCGCGACATGCTGACCGCCGCCCACGGCACGGCCGCGTCGCGGGTCGTGGTCACACCCAACGCGGTGGACCCCGGGCGCTTCGACGCGCGCGATGCGCCGGAGCTGCGCGCGCGGCGGGGTCTCGAGGGCCGGCGCGTCATCGGCGCGGTCGGCGCGTTCGTCCCGTGGCACGGGCTGGACTACCTGGTCGACAGCGTGCAGGGTCTGCTCGCGGCCCGCGGCGACGCGCAGGTGCTGCTGGTCGGGGACGGGCCGGTGCGCGCGGCGGTCGAGCGGCAGGTGCAGCGGTTGGGCCTCGACGGCCGGGTCCGTTTCACCGGCTTCGTGCCGCCCGAGGACGTGCCGCGTTACCTCGCGTGTATGGACGTGTGCCTGATGCCCGACTCCAACGAGCACGGCTCGCCGATCAAGATCTTCGAGTACATGGCGATGGGCAAGGCGGTCGTGGCGCCGCGCTACGCGCCGATCGAGGAGGTGCTGGAGGACGGCCGCACGGGGCTGTTGTTCCCGCCGCGCGACCCCGACGGCCTGCGCCGCGCGATCGAGCGGCTGCTCGACGACGCCACGCTGCGCGCGCGGCTGGGCGACGCCGCGCGGGCCCGCGTGCTGGCGACGCACACCTGGCGCATCAACGCCGAAGCGGTGCTGGCGGCGCTCAGTCGGTCTTGATCCGCAGGCGGCGGGGAGCGTCGGGCGGAAGATCCGGGATCGGGTTCTCCGCCGGCACGACGATCACCGTGTACATGCTGTTGCCCTCGGGCTCCGCGGGGTTCACGTTGCCGCCCAGCGAGATCCGGCCGGCCGCGAAGTCGCGTTGGAGCAGGCTGAACACGACGTCGATCGTCAGGTCGTCGCCCGAGTCGGCGTAACCGGCAAGCCACGCCGGCTTGGTCGCGTAGCGGTCGTCGTGGGCCACGTACACCGTAACCGCCTGGTTCACGTCGAACTCCAGGAACCCGTCGCCCTGGCTCTGCTTGTCGTCGTTGGCGGTCTGGATGTAGGTCGCTCCGGCCAGCTGCGCCGGGACGCCGGAGTAGGTGAACGCGCGATCGATGTAGGCCGTGGCGCCGTCGGCCAGGCCCTCCAGGTCGCGGTAGGCCTTGCCCGAGAGCACGACCAGGTTCGAGATCACGAGCTGGGGCTGGAAGACGTAACCGACCCGCGAGTCGGCGGCGATGGTGTTCGGCGCGCCGGCGCGGTCCCGGACCCCGTTGACCGTCAACGTGTACGTCACGCCGGCCGCGTGCGCGGTCGTGCTCAGCACGACCGTCGCCGGATCGTCCTGGAGCGTCGCCGTCGTCACGACGATGCCGTTGTCGATGGCGTAGTTGGCCGGGTTCTCGGCGCTGGCCTGCTCGACCGGCTCGCTGAACCGGACCAGCACGCGCTCCGGGTCGCCGACCGCGGTCGCCGACTCCAGCGCCGGCGCGGTGGTGTCGGTGGCGGTGGTCGCGGCGGCGGGAAGGCTCGGCTCCGACTCCAGGCCGGCGCCGTTGAGCGCCGAGACGCGATAGCTGTAGGTGGTCGCCTCGGCCAGGCCGGTGTCGGTCCACGGCGGGCCCGCCGGCTGCGCGACCGGCGCCCCGTCGCGGTAGACCTTGTAGCGGGACACGCCGCTCTCGGTGTCGCTGGACGGGGTCCAGGCCAGCTCGATCGCGCTGTCGCCGACGGCGGACGCGCTGACGTCGGTGGGGATCGAGGGCGGCGTGGTGTCGCCACTGCTGCCGGGTCCGCCGGCCTTGCGCGTTCCCGCGAGCTGCCAGCCGGGATTGCCGCCCTCGCCCGCGTAGGCCCCGCGGAACGTGAACGCGCCCTTGCCGGTGGCGTTGAAGTCCTGGTCGTAGTGCCGGTGCTCGAGCAGCGGGGCGGGGTAGTCGAGCGCCGGGCCCTGCGCCCGGCCGGGCAGCGGGTAGAAGTCCATCTCGCCCAGCACGGTCGAGGGCTGCGCGACGTGGTTGCCCGCGTTGGCCACCGAGTCGGTGACGTTGTCGCGCTGCTGCGAGAGGTTGCCGCCGATCGGGTCGCCGGCGAAGACCAGGTTGCCGATCACCCAGTGGTCCTCGCGGGCCGGTGAGGCGAAGCGGATCCCCTGCGCGCCGCCGTAGATCGTGTTGTTGTAGACGTAGGCCAGGTCGAGCGGCCCGTTGTGGTCGGTGAGGAAGATCGCGGTCTCGCCGGCGCCGGCGTCCACCAGCACGTTGTCGTGGATCGCCACGCGGCCCGAGGCCTGGATCAGCGACTCGCGGTGGTTATGGTACAGGAAGTTCCCGTAGATCTCGTAACGGTCCGCGGATCCCTGGCCGCTGTCCGGGAACGGCCCGACCAGGAGGTTGGGGCGGTTGCCGCTGGGGCTCGGCCGGTCGTCCTTCAAAAACACGTTGTTGCGGATCAGCGTGACGTTGGGGCCCGCCGGGGCGTCCGGCAGGTTGTACGGAACCTGGTGCTTGATCTGCATGCAGTAGCCGGTGGCGTTCTTGACCAGGTTGCCCTCGATCACGCCGGCGATGAACGGCGCGCTGCCGTTCGAGTCGCCGAGGTACAGGCCGGTCCCGGGCTCCAGGATCGTGTTGTTGCGGATGACCCAGTTCCAGGCCGTCCCCTTGGTGTTGATGCCCACCGTCTGCTGGCTGCCGCCGACGCCCCGGATCGTGTTGTTCTCGATCACGATGTCGTGCGACGTGCCGCCCTGGGAGTTGATCCCGTCGATGGCCTCGAGGCCCAGGCTGTCGATGACCAGGTTCTCGAGCGTGAGGTAGCTGGTGCGCCGGAGCTGGACCGTGTTGCAGCAGGACTCGCCCTCGATCACCGCGGGGTCGCCGGACTCGGGCCCGGTGATGGTGATCCGGGCCTCGGGCTCCCCGTGCAGGTCGCTGAGCGACAGCCGCAGGTACGTCCCGGGCTGGAGCCGCAGCGTGTCGCCGGGCTGCAGCGTAGCGATCTTGTCCCGGTAGTCCGTCGGGTCGGCGTCGATGACCGCAGCCGCGACGGGCGCGACCGCCGCCACGACGGCCGCCAACACTGCCGCGGTGCTTCGCCGGTGCATGCTTCGTGGCCTCCTGCTACTCGACCTTGATCCGCAGCCGTGTCGGGGCGTCGGGCGGGAACTCGGGCACCGGGATCTCGGCCGGCACCACGATCACCGTGTACATGCTGTTGGCTTCCGGCTCGGCCGGATCGACGTTGCCGCCCAGCGAGATCCGGCCCCGGGCGAACTCGCGCTTGTACAGGCTGAACACGACGTCGATGGTCAGGTCCTCGCCGGAGTCCGCGAAGCTGCCCAGCCACCCCGGCTTCGTCGCGTAGCGGTCGTCGTGCGCCACGTAGACGGTCACGGCCTGGTTGACGTCGAACTCCAGGAACCCGTCGCCCTGGCTCTGCTTGTCGTCGTTGGCGGTCATGATGTAGGTCGACCCGACCAGGTGCCCGGGCACGCCCGAATAGCCGAAGCCGCGGTCGATGTAGGCCGTCGCGCCGTCGGCCAGCCCCTCGACGTCCGTGTAGGCGCGCCCGGAGGCGACCGCGATGTTCGAGATCACCAGCGCCGTCAGCAGCTCGTAGGTCGTCTGCGAGTTCGCGGCGATCGTGTTGGGGGTCGCCGCGCGGTCCTTGACGTTGTTGACGGTCAACGTGTAGACCACGCCGTCGCTGTGCGGGGACGTGTTCAGCAGCACCGTCGCCAGGTCGTCCTGCAGCACGGCGCCGGCCACCGTGACGCCGTTGTCGACGGCGTAGTTGGCCGGGTTCTCGGCGCTGGCCTGCTGAAGCGGCTCGCTGAACGCGACCAGCACGCGCTGTGGGTCGCCGGCCGCGAGGGCCGAGAGCAGCACCGGGCGCGTGGTGTCGGCCAGCGTGGTTCCCGAGGCCGGGGCGCTCTGGCCGGACTCCAGGCCGGCCCCGTTGACCGCCGAGACGCGGTAGCTGTGGCTCGTCGCCTCGGCCAGGCCCTCGTCGAGGTACGGCGGCAGCGCCGGTTGCGCGACCAGCAGGCCGTCGCGGTAGACCTTGTAGCGGTTGACGCCCGAATCGGGGTCGGCGGACGGCGTCCAGTCGACCTCGATCGCGCTGTCGCTGACGCCGGCGGCCGTCACGCCGCCGGGGACGGTCGGCGGCGTGTCGTCCTCGACGCTGCCGTCGCTCGAGGCCGCGGTCATCGCGCTCAGGTTCAGCGCGTCGTCCCAGGCGAACACGGCCACGAACACCGGATCGGCGTCGACCTGGAACGCGACCTGGTTCGTCGAGCCGTCGGACGTGATCGTGGAGGGGTCGACCGCCCGCCCGGCCCACCAGTTCGTCACGCCGGGATCCGAGCTGTAGCCGGCGCTGATCGGCTTGTCGCTCCACACGACGTGATGGCGCGCTGCATCGGGGTCGGCGGACCACGTCACGGTCGCCGTGGTCCCGGCCAGGAACACCGAGACGTTGGTCGGCGAGCCCGGCGGCACCGTGTCCGGGCGGGCCGCGCCGCGCATCACCCAGTCGTAGTACCGCGCCTGGTAGCCGCCGTCCCAGCCGGACCAACTCCCGCCGCCGGGCTGCTGGCCGACGCCCGGCGGGACGCCCTGCTCGACGTAGGTCACGACGTCGTCCTTGTACGACTGGAGGCCGGTCTGCCAGTAGTACCAGGCGACCGGATCGGGCATGGTGTGACTCTGGTAGCCGCTGGCGGTGCCCGACTCGCCGCACGGAGCGGGGCTCCAGCGGTGCAGCCGGTACTTCCAGTTCGCGGTCACGTCGTTCCAGACCACCATCCCGCTGACCAGGTTGAACGCATCGGCCCAGGCCTGCGATTCCCGGGGCAGCTCGGCCATGTACTCGATCATCATGCGCAGGAAGTAGCCCACCTCGAACACACCCTCGGTGTCGGGCCCCAGGTCGGGCACGTAACCGGGCACGGTCAAGGTGCGCTGCCCGCAGCGCGGGTTCTGCTCGCGGCGGATCCGGTCCTGCATGTGCTGCGTCAGCTGCGCCAGCAGGTCGGTGTCGCCGTGGATCCGGAACGACTGCATGACCTGCGAAAGCACGTGCCCCGCCGCGCGCGTCGAGGGGTTGGAATAGCCGTCGGTGTTGTTCAAGCGGCCCTTGCGGAACTCGCCGAAGAACGCGTAGTGGTCGCGGAGCCACGGGTTGCCCGTGTAGTAGTAGACCTCCTCGACCGGTTGCGTCCAGGCGTGCTCGTCACCCCAGCCCTTCGCGTCGCGCGCGGTGTCCGCGATCGCATAGTCGGCGGTGTCGTTGCCCGCGCGGTAGGACCCCTCGCCGGGGTCGAGCCCGAGCTGGCCGAAGTGGTCCTCGTAGTCGTAGCCCGGCATCCACTGCGGACGGATGTTCATCTCGCCGAACGCGTAGGCCTCGGCCTCCCAGTAGTGGTGCGGGCTCTCGCTGGCGACGAAGTACTCCATCGAGGGCACCCAGTCGCCCGCCTGGTCCGGCGAGTTCTTGCGGTTGGGCAGGATGTAGAAGTTGTCCCAGCCCATGCGGTAGTTGGCATCGTTGCGGTTCATGTCGGCCGCCGTGTACGACGGCAGCCGCTGCTCGGCGCCCACCGGACGCGTCAGCGCGTGGTGGCCGTCGAGATCCAGCGTGACCGCGGTCTCCTCGTACCAGGTCACCGGCAGCACCGGAACGGGGTGGTACTGGAACGTCTTGGCCAGCCGGTTGCGCTCGGCGTCGGTGGTTCCCGCCCCGTGGAACCACAACAGCGTCTCCTTGAACGCGGCCTGCATGTCCTCGAGCCAGTACAGACCGCTCGAGGTGAAGCGCGACTGGTCCTCGACCCACATCGACGACCAGTCGGGCCAGAGCTGGAGCGAGAGCCTGCCGCCGCCGTCCACCTCGAGGCCGTTGGGCCACATCTGCCAGAAGTTGCGGATCGTGGCCAGCACGCCGCGGCGGCCGTCGGTGACGTCGATCCAGCCGTAGGGTTGGCAGGTGTCGGCGGGCGAGCTGCACGTCTCGCCGGGTTTCGCCGCGCCGCTGGCCGCGTCGCGGATCGCGTAGACGTCGTCGCTCTCCTGGGCCAGCAGCGCGCCGCTGCCCAGCGCCTGCGAGTAGACCGAGCCGTCGTGGCGCCCGATCCGAAGCGTCGGCGAGCCCAGCTCGAGGTTCCACTCGAGGTCCACCGAGTCGAAGTAGAACGGATCGGCCCACTTGCCGCCGGTGAGATCGCTGCCCAGCGCCGCGTTCTGCAGCTGGTAGTCCACCTTGACGAACGACTTGCCGGCGTAGGCGTAGATCCGCACCGCGTAACCGTGGTCGTGCCGCTCGGCGGTGCCGTTGTCGTCGGCGTCGCGGTACTCGGTGGGCAGCCAGGCGCGGATCACCGCGCGTAGCGGCCCGCTCTCCTCGACGGTCACCGTGGGCGCGTTCATCGAGCGGTC
>JBFKMV010000101.1:0-17928 GCA_041629655.1 Candidatus Polarisedimenticolaceae bacterium | reverse complement strand
CGAGTCCGGTCCTGTCCAGCATGCGGTCCTCAGTCGCGTCGCGACCGCAGGGCCGGGTCGACCAGCAGCGGCGCGAGCTCGGCGAAGCCGGACAGTAAGCTTCTCATGTCCGGAGCGAGTTGCAAAGCCGCCGCCAGCTCGCCGAGCGCCTCGTCCCGTCGCCCGGACCGCGCGAGCACCGACGCGCGATGGACCCGGTAGGCCGGTTCGCCCGGCGCGAGGTCGATCGCCCGCGCGTAGGCGCGCGCGGCGGCATGCGGCTCGCCCCGCTCGTCGAGCAGGTTGGCCAGGTTGTTCCAGGCGGGATGGTAGTCGTCGTTCAACGCCAGGCTCTGCAGGAAACAGGTCGCGGCGCGTCCCGCCTGACCGCAGTCGGCGAGCGCGCTGCCGAGGTTGTTCCAGACCTCCGGGTCGTCGCGCCGCAGCTCCAGCGCGCGGCGGTAGGCCCGGACCGCTTGCTCGCGCTCGCCGCATTCCGTCAGCGCGTTGCCGAGGTTGAACCACGATCCGTAGTCGTCGGGAGCGAGCTGGCTGGCGCGCCGGAACGCCTCCACGGCGTCCGGGTGGTCGTCGCGGCAGGCGTGGGCGAAACCGAGGTTGAACCAGCAGCGGTGAGACGAGGGCTCGATGCCCAGGGCGGAGCGGTAGGCCCGGAGCGCCCCGTCCGGGTCCCCGTCGTCGAGGCGGCAGTTGCCGATATTGAACAGCACCTCGTACTGGTCCGGCCGCAGCGCCAACGCCTCGCGATAGCAGCGGCAGGCCTCGCCCAGCCGGCCCAGCCGGGCCAGCACGTTGCCCAGGTTGTTCCAGGCCTCGACCATCCCCGGCTCGAGCTTCAGCGCCCGCTCGTACGCGCGGGCCGCGGCCTCGAGATCCGGGCGGTGTTCCTCGGTCACGGCCAGGCCAAACCACGCTTCCGCGCGGTCCTCCGGAGCGGCCGTCGCGTCCGCGGTCGCGTGTTCCCAGATCCGGGAGGCCTTCGCGAGGTCGCCCGCCGCGAACCGGCGCATCCCTTCCTCGAGCAGCATCACGTTGTCGGCGGCGCGCTCGTCGGGATCGGCGGTGTCGGAATTGGGGGCCCGCCGCTCGATGCGGAGCGGCAGCGACGCGCGCCGGGAGCGACCGGGCGCGGTTCGTCTGCGACGTCGCGGACTCACGATTTCTTGTCGGCCCCCCTCCCTGTGCCGACTCGCCCGCTGGCAACGCGGCGCCGGCGGACGGCGCACCACGCGGGCGGTCCAGAGCCCGCCGATTGGCCGCCATCACTGGATTTCTAAGTATCACGAGCGTGTCCCGAGGGTCAATCATCATCCGAGGGTTTTTCTTAACCTGCTGAGAATTACCCGCGGGGATTATCGTCCCTTCGGGCGGTGCCACGCCGCCGGTCCAGGGTCCACCGGCCGTCGCGCCGGGATTGTGTTTAGAATAGGGCTGGACCTCGAAGGTCCGACACTCGCTCATGGATTATCGCCAGACCCTGGCCGAAGAAGCCGCCATCGAGGGGATCGGTCTGCATTCGGGACGACGGATCCGGATGCGGATGATCCCCGCCGCGCCGGGAACCGGCATCGTGCTGGTCCGTCGCGATGCCGGGATGGTCGAGATCCCGGCCACGCTCGACCACGTCGGTCCCAGCTTCTACGCCACGGTGCTCCAGCGCGACGGCGTCACGATCAGCACCGTCGAGCACTTGCTCGCGGCGCTGTCCGCGCTGCAGGTCGACGATCTGCGCGTGGAACTGGACGGTCCCGAGGTGCCGATCCTCGACGGTTCCGCGAAGCCGTTCGTGGACGAGATCCTGCGCGTCGGCCGCAGCGGCACCGACGTCGAACGCCAGTACATCACGCTGGCGCGTCCGGTGCTGGTCCAGGACGACGACAAGCGGATCGCCGCCTACCCGTGCCGCGAGTACCGCATGACCTACGCGATCGACTTCGATCATCCGCTACTCGGCTACCAGGAGCTGACCGCGAGCATCTGGAGCGGCAACGACTTCGCGGACAAGCTCGCCCCGGCCCGGACGTTCACCTTCGAGCGCGACGTGGAGGCGTTGCGGAGCAGCGGCCTGGCGCAGGGGGGATCGCTCGACAACGCCCTGGTGCTCGGCGATCACGAGATCCTCAACCCGACCGACCTGCGTTTCCCGGACGAGTTCGTCCGGCACAAGATGCTCGATCTGACCGGCGATCTCAGCCTGCTCGGCCATCCGCTGCGCGCCCACGTCGTGGCCTACCGCGCCGGCCACGACCTGCACTCGCGGCTGGCCCGCCGGATACGCCAGTGTCGCGACTGCTGGTACATGGCGCCGGGGAGCGAGGAGTCCCCACGCGTGGAGGCGCTGGCAGGCGAGTGAGGCGGATCGGGCTAGCCCTGCTGCCCCTCGCTCTGCTCGCCGCCGGGCCGACCGGAATCGCGGCGGCGGGGCTGGGCGACGCCCGCATCGGCGACCTCGAGGCGCGGATCCAGGACAACGAGATCCTGGTCTCGTTCACGCTCACCAACGCGATCGGCGACGAGGTGGTCGAGCGGCTGCACTCCGGAATCCCGATCACCTTCCGGCACAAGGTCGACCTGTTCGTGCGGCGGCCGTTTTTCATGGTTCCCAACAAGCTGCTCGAGCGGACCGTGGTCGAGACCGCGGTCGAGTACGACTCGTTGACCCGGCAGTACCGGCTGGAGCGCCGCACCGACAGCAAGACCGAGCAGGCGGACGACGCGTTGCTGGACCTGGAGGTGCGCCGCAGCACCGAATCGCTCCAGGAGGCCGTGGACTGGTTGACCGTGGTGCGTGACGTCCCGTTGATCCTGCGTCCCGGCGTGCCGCCCTCCGACCGTCTGCGGATCCGGGTCAACTCCAACCTGGGCCGGAAGTTCGTGCTGCTGATGTTCCCGTCCAACTACTCGGTGTCGGCCGAGCTGCGGCTGTCGTTCTGATGCCGCGCTCGCGCCGGAGGTCGCCGTGGATCTGGGGCGGCGCGCTGCTGCTCGGGATCGTGGTCGTGTCCTACGCGGCGGTGCGGCTGGCGGACGTCGGCCCCCAGCTGGAGCTGAACCAGTTCCTGCTTCCGCTGCTCGCGATCACGGTGATCGTGCTGGTGCTGGGCATGGCGGGCCTGATGATCCGCAACCTGGCCCGGCTGATCGTGGAGCGCAAGCGCGGGATCTTCGGGGCGCGCCTGCGCAGCAAGCTGGTGCTGTTCTTCCTGGCGCTGGTGCTGCTCCCGGCGCTGGTGCTGTTCTCGGGGTCGGTGCAGCTGATCAAGCGGACGGTGGAGGGAATGCTGCGCACCCCGGTCGAGGACATCACCCGCTACTCGCAGGACATCGTCGAGGCCTGGAGCGACCACCTGGAGGCGCACTGCGCGAGCAACGCCGAGGCGCTGGCCGCCGAGATCGTCGAGCAGGACCTGCTGGCACCGGAGCGACGCCCGGCGCTGGTGCGCCGGATCGAGGACACGCGCCGGCGGGAGCGCCTGGACTGGATCCAGGTCCGCCACGGCGCGCGCACGATCGCCGAGGTCGCCGCCGCCGATTCCACGCGGCCCGGCGAGCCGGAGCTGCGCGAGCGGGCCGACGAGCTGGTCGCGATCCTGGCCGAGACCGGACGCCCGGCGGCCCGGCTGGATCACCTGGGCGAGCGGCTGCTGGTCCATGCGGTGGCACCGGTCGGTGAGCCGCCGTCCGGGGGTACCGCCGTGGTGGCGGTCGGCCTGGTGCTGCAGCCGGAGATGGTGCAACGCATGGAAGGCGTGTCGTCGGCGCGGCAGGACTTCCGCAAGTTCCGGCTTCAGCGGCGCGACCTGGTGCGGCTGTACCTGTTGCTGATCACGCTGATCTTCCTCGTGACGGTGTTCGTGGCGATCTGGATCGGGTTCTACCTCTCGCGCCGCATCACCGAGCCGATCCAGGAGCTGGCCGGGGCGGCGCGCGAGATCGCGGCGGGCAATCTGGGGGTACGGGTCCGCTCGGACGTCGGCGACGAGACCGGCACGCTGGTCGACGCGTTCAACGAAATGGCGGCCGAGCTCCAGGAAAGCCGCGAGGTGATCACCCGCTCGACCGCGGACCTCCGGCAAAGCAACCGCGCCCTGGACGAGCGGCGCCGCTACATCGAGACGCTGATCGCCAACCTGTCCACGGGCGTGGTCTCGCTGGACCGCAACGGGCGCGTCACCACCGCCAACCCGGCGGTGGAGACGATCCTGGGCGTGCGGCTGGAGCTGGGGGAGACGATCCGCCCGCTGCTGCGGACCAACCGGCTCGAGGCGCTGGCGGAGCTGCTCGACCAGGCGCTGGAACAGCGGCCGGGGAGCCTGCGCCGCGACCTGCAGCTCCACCTGCCCCGCGGGCCGGTCAGCGTTTCGGTCCAGCTCTCGCCGCTGCTGGGATCGGGCGGCGACGATCTCGGCACGCTGATGATGGTCGAGGACCTGACCGACCTGCTGCGGGCCCAGCGCGCCGCGGCCTGGCGCGAGATGGCGCGCCGCATCGCGCACGAGATCAAGAACCCGTTGACGCCGATCCAGCTCGCCGCGCAACGGCTGCGCAAGAAGTTCTTCGAACGCTCGCCGGACCTGGACGGCGTGCTGCCGGACGCCACCGCGACGATCGAGCGTGAGGTCGGCTCGCTCAAGCAGCTCGTCGACGAGTTCTCGCGCTTCGCGCGGATGCCCGAGGTGCACCCCGAGCCGGTCGAGTTCCGCACGGTCGTGGAGTCGGTCCTGGCGCTGTACCGCGGGCTGCCCGGGATCCGCTGGGAGATCGAGACCGACGACGGGCTGGGCACGGTGATGGTCGACGCCGGGCAGCTGCGGCGGGCCCTGATCAACCTGATCGACAATGCGGTCGCCGCGATGGACGGGCGGGGGACGATCCGCGTCGCGGCGCGGAACCACGCCGGGCCGGGATCGCTGCGGATCGAGGTCTCGGATTCGGGTCCCGGCATCCCGGCCGGGGACCGCGACAAGATGTTCGTGCCCTATTTCTCGACCAAGCGACGCGGCACCGGGCTGGGACTGGCGATCGTGCACCGCGTGGTCACGGACCATCGCGGCACGATCCGTGTCGAGGACAACGAGCCGCACGGGGCGCGGTTCGTGATCGAGATTCCGGCCTGAGGGGAGGAGCGATGGCCGCCGAAAGAATCCTCGTGGTCGACGACGAGCCGGGCGTGCGCTCGAGCCTGGAAGGCATCCTGCGCGACGAGGGGTTCCAGGTGACCACCGTCGGCTCGGGGGAGGAAGCGCTCGAGTCCGTCGACGCGCAGGCGTTCGACGCGGTGCTGCTCGACATCTGGCTCCCGGGCAAGGACGGTCTCGAGACGCTCCTGGAGCTGCGCGAGCGGCGGGTCGACCTCGAGGTGGTGATGATCTCCGGCCACGGCACGATCGAGACCGCGGTGCGGGCGACGAAGCTCGGCGCGTTCGATTTCGTCGAGAAGCCGCTGTCGCTGGAAAAGACGCTGCTCGTGCTGCGCAACGCGTTGCGCCATCGGCGCCTGGAACGCCGCACGCGGCGCCTGCTGGAGCAGCTCGACCGCGACACCGAGATTCTCGGACACAGCGCGGCGGCGGAGCAGGTCCGCCGCGCGGTGGCCGCCGCCGCGGCCTCCGACTCCCCGGTGCTGATCAGCGGCGAGGCGGGCACGGGCCGCGAGACCCTGGCCCGCCGGATCCACGCCACCGGATCGCGAGCCGACGAGGCGTTCGTCGAGATTCCCTGTGCGGCGCTCGGCGCGCACGCGGCGGAGGAGGCGTTGTTCGGCGGGGAGGACGGCGCGGGCCGGCTGCGACTGGCGCGGCGCGGCACGTTGTTCCTGGCCGACGTCGACCGGCTCGAGGCCGACGTGCAGGAACGCCTGGCCGGCCGCCTGTCGGCCCTGGATCACGATCCGGGAGACGTGCGGCCGATCGCCAGCGTCGGGCCCGCGCCGGACGCGGTGGTGCCCGCGTTGCGGCGCGAGCTGGACGTGCTGCGGCTCGAGGTGCCCCCGCTCCGCGGACGGCGGGAAGACGTGGGGCTGCTGGCGGAGCGCTTCATGCAGGAGCTGGCGCGGGAGTACGGCGTGCCGCAGAAGCGGCTGGACGCCCGGTGCCTGGCCGCGCTCAAGGCCCACGACTGGCCGGGCAACGTGCGCGAGCTGCGCAACCTCGTCGAGCGACTGCTGTTGCTGGCGCCGGAAGATCTGGTGCGCGTCAGTGACCTGCCGGAGGAGCTGGGCGGCTCGCGGGGTCCCGCCGAGGACCTGTACCGGGAGTTCCGCGATCTCGGTGAAGGCCTGGAGGCTTTCGAGCGCTACTACATCCGGCGGGTGCTGACGGCGGTCAAGGGAGACCGCGCGGCGGCCGCGGCCAGGCTCGGCCTGGAGCCGTCCGCACTCGAGCGCAGGCTGGCCCGGCTCGACATCGCCTGAGCCGGGGCGCGCGCCTCAGCGCGCCGGGGGGCGGATCCGCAACAGCTGTCGCGCGGCGACCGCCGTCAGCAGCGACGCGGTGAGCATCGCCAGCGCGGCGGGAAGGGCCAGGCCCAGCGCCAGCGCGGGCAGCTCGGGGAGCCAGCGCAGCGCGGGTGCGAGGCGTGCACCGACCGCGCCCAGCAGCACCAGCACCAGCTCGCCGAGCCGGCCGACGGCCTCGGGCAGGCTGTCGCCGGCCGGCAGCTCGAGCCCGGTCAGCCGCGCGCTCGAGGAGCCGGGCCCGATCGCCGCGACCACGCGGGCCAGTCCCGCGCCCCCCAGCAGCGCCACCGCGATGCCCATCGCGATCTTGAGTCCGCGCCGGTCGCGGCGCGGCGGCGGACCGTCGGGCAGACGCTCCATCACCGCGCGCAGGAACTCGCGGCCCGGGTCGATCTCGTCCACGAGCTGCCGCTCCAGCGCACCGGCGAGCCGGCGCTCGCGGGCCAGCAGGATCCGGCAGGCCGTGCACGCGCGCAGGTGCCCGGCGACGTGCAGCGTCTCCCCGGGACCGGCCTCGCCTTCGGCGAGACGGGACAGGACCGGGTGGAACCGGCGGCAGTCGCTCACGGCCGGGCCTCCGCGTCGAGCGCGTCGCCCAGCCGGCTGCGCAGCAGCTCGCGCGCGCGGAAGATCCGGTTCTTGACCGTTCCGAGCGGAAGATCGGTGATGCGGGCGATCTCGTCGTAACGGCAGGCCATCCGATGCCGCAGCAGGATCAGCTCGCGGTACTCGGGGGGCAGGTCGCGCAGGGCCAGCTCGATCCGCTCCCGCAGCTCGACGAACCGCAGCACGTCGTCCGGCCCCGGGCCCGATCCCGGCAGGGCCTCCTCGGGGGCCCGGCCCCCGTCGGTCGCGGGCGTCAGCGAGCAGGTCACCGGACGCCGCTTGCGCCTGTGGTCGATGGCGCAGTTCGACGCGATCCGGTAGAGCCAGGTCGTGAAGCGATACCGCGAATCGAACCCGGCCAGCGAGACGTAGACCTTCAGGAACACCTCCTGGGCCAGGTCGTGCGCCACGTCGAGCTGTCCGGTCAGGCGGAACAGGTGGTTGACCACCGGTTTCTGGTGTCGCTGCACCAGCAGTTCGAACCCGCGGCGGTCGCCGTCCAGGGCCCGGCGAACCAGCGTCGCGTCGGCGATCGCCGCGGCGCCGTCCGGCCCCAAAGGGGGCCGCGCGACCGCCGGCCGGTTGCCCATGCTCTTGATCGTCGCCATCCGGGTCCCTCCCCGCCGCCCGCCGGGCCGGCTCACCCATGCATTACGGACCGGCGCGCCCGGGGTTACAGGCCGTCCGGGGATCCCCGGACCAGCGCCGCCGCGTGGTACGATTTCCGCGGCGTCCGGGCGGCAGCGTTCGCAGCGCTGCCGATCCGGGTCCGCCGATCGATGGCCCGGCCGGCACCGGCTCTACACCCTCCCGGTCCGGTCAGGGGGGCGTCCGTGGCGGCACCGCGACTGTCCGAGCAGACCCGGCAGCGTCTGGTCACGCTGCTGGGGGAGGACCGTCCGGACGCGGCCCGGCTGATCTCGCGCCTGCGCGCGCTGCGGCAGCTCGAGCGCGTCCCGGCCTGCGCCGAGACGGTGCGACTGCTGGTCAACGTCTCGCTGCCCGAGCCCGAGGCGGAGAAGCTGCTGCAGGACATCCTCGAGCACCGCGAGGTGCTGAGCCGCGTGCTCAAACGCGACCCCGGGATCCGCGTTGCCGCGCTGGACTACCTGCACAACGTCGAGCGGCTGCTCACCAACCCGACCGTGATCGAGATGTCGCAGTTCGAGGAGACCGAGCGGTCCGCGGTCACCGACGTCCTGACCGGGCTCTACAACCGGCGCTATTTCCACATGGCGATCCGGCGCGAGCTGCGGCGCAGCCGGCGCTACCGCCCCGCGTTCTCGCTGGTGATGCTGGACCTGGACGAGTTCAAGCGCGTCAACGACGAGTTCGGTCACACGGTCGGCGACCAGGTGCTGCACCGGGTCGGGCGCCTGATCCGGCGCGCGGTCCGCGAGGCCGACATCGCCTGCCGCTACGGCGGCGAGGAGTTCGCGGTGATCACGCCCGAGACCGACCGGCTCGGCGCCTGGGCCGTCGCGGAACGGATCCGCCGTGCGGTGCGGGACGGATTCGAGAGCCGTCCGACCGGCGGACAGCGGGTCCGCATGACGATCTCGGGCGGCATCGCCAGCTTCCCGGACGACGGCGACGACGCGGCCACGCTGGTGACCCGCGCCGACGAGACGCTGTACCGCGCCAAGCGCGAGGGCCGCAACCGGATCCTGATGCATCCCAGCGAGCGGCGCCGTTCGACGCGTTACCCGGCCAGCCCCTTCGCCCGCGTCGCGGTCCGCCGCGATCCGCCGGACCCGGCGCTGGACGCGGTGCCGATCAACCTGAGCCGCGAGGGTGCGCTGCTGGAAACGGAAGGGGATTTCCGGACCGCGGAGGAGGTCGGGTTGCTGCTGGCGCAGGACGGCGGGCCGGATGACGGCGACGTGATCCGCGCCCAGGTGGTGCGCGTCGAGCCGTCGGGCGCCGGAGACCGTCGCCGCGTGCGCATCGGAGTCGCGTTTGCCTCGCCGATCGAGGAGCGCGCGCTGCGCGAGACGATCGTGTGGCGGCCGGCGACGCGCGCGGCGCGCGGGGGCCGCTCGTGATCACGCGCGAGGAGGCCGACCGGCTTCGCGAACAGCTGCTCGAGGTGCTGGCGGAGGACGCCCACAACACCCAGCGCCTGCTGGCGCGGCTCGATTCGATCACGCGGGAGTCCGGCGTCGAGGCCAGCTCGGCGCTGCTGTTGATCCTGACCAACCTGCCCTTCGACGAGGAGGAGGCGCGCCGCCACTGGGAGGCGATCCTGGACCACCGGCACCAGCTTTCGCTGGCGCTGGCCCGCGACGTGGGTGTGCGCGTGGCGGCGATGGACTACTTCATGCACGTCAACCGGCGTCTCGTGCATCCGACGGTCATCGAGCTGGAGCTGTTCGAAGCGGGAGAGCGCGGCAGCGCGCACGACGTGCTGACCGGGCTCGCCGACGAGCCGTCGTTCCGCCAGACCGTCCAGACCGAGCTGCGCCGGGCCAAACGCTACAATCTGCGCGTGTCGGTCGTCGCGATCGACATCGACGACTTCGGCGCGATCAACGAGCGGGTGGGCCGGCTGGTCGGCGACCGGCTGCTGCGCGAAACGGCGATGTTGCTCAACAACAAGATCCGCGACATCGATCTCGCGGCGCGACCGGGGGAGGACGAGCTGGCGTTGGTGCTGCCCGAGACCGATCGCGGCGGCGCGGTGCTGGTCGCCGAGCGGTTCCGGCGCGAGGTCGAGGCGCACTTCGGCCGCCGCGAGGCCGACGGCCGTCCGGTCGGCCTGACCCTCTCGGCCGGCGTGGCGTGCTACCCCGAAGATGCCGTGAGCCCCGAGGAGCTGTTGACCCGCGCGGCACAGGCGCTGTACCGCGCCAAGGCCGAGGGCAAGAACGCCGTCCAGGCCTACAGCCCGGAGCGACGTCGTTATCTGCGTTTCGACCTCGACCCGCGGCGCTTCGAGGTCGAGGTGCTCGATCCGCGAACCGTCAACAGCGCGACACCGCGCAACCTCAGCCGCAGCGGGATCCTGTTCGGTTGTCCCGAGCCGCTCGAGGTCGGCGAGGCGATCGAGATCCGGCTGGTCGATGCGGAGCCCGGCGACCGCACGCCGGCGCTGCGCGCCCGCGGGCGGGTGGTGCGGCTGGAGGAGCTCCCGGAGCCGGGCGACGACGTCTCGGACGCGGAGGACCGGTTCGAGATCGGCGTGGCGTTCGACCTGGACTGGGCGGGCGGGGAAGAGGTGTTGCTGGACTTCCTCGAGCGCGCGCAGGCACGGCGCGTCCGCAGCCGCACGTGACCCGCGTCGTCGCCATCGACACGTCGACCTGGTGGGGCGGGGTCGCGCTGGTCGACTCGGCCGCGCCGGAAGGCGTCGTCGCCGAGGCCGGTCTGCGGGTCGAGGACACCCACACCGCGCATCAGTTGCGGCTGCTCGAGCAATTGCTGGCCGGCGCGGGCTGGTCGCGCTCGACCGTCGACGGCTACGCCGCCGCGCGGGGCCCCGGATCGTTCACGGGAATCCGGGTCGGTCTGGCCACCGTCCGGGGCCTGGGGCTCGCCACCGGCCGGCCCTGTCTCGGCATCACGACCCTGCTGGCGATGGCCGAGGCCTTCGGGCCGGCCGAGGCGCCGCGGGTTCCGCTGCTCGACGCCGGGCGTGGCGAGGTCTACGGGGCGCGGTACGATGCGGCGTCGTCCCCGCCGGTCGAGCAGCGGCCACCCTGGTTGGGCCCGCCGTCGCTCGCCGCGGACGGGGCCGGCGGCCCCGTGGTGCTGTTCGGACCGGGGGCCCGCGCCGCGAGCGGATCGGGGCCGGGCCGCGTGGGCCGCACGCCGTCAGCGGTCGCCGCGGCGCTGGGACGGTTGGCGGTGTTACGGATCGAGGCGGGCGCCCCCGACGGCGAGGGGTTGTCGCCGCTCTACCTGCGGCCGGCGGATGCGGAGCTCAAGCGGAAACGTGGATCGAAGCGGGTCTGATCGCCGCGCCGCGCCGCGGGATCCGCGCGTGGTGCGACTCGGGCGTCCGCACCTCGACCAGGTGCTGGAGATCGAGCGCGCGTCGTTTCCCACACCCTGGCCGCGCGACCACTTCCTGTTCGAGATGCACCAGCACCGCTTCGCGCACAACGTGGTGCTCGAGCGCGACGGCGAGGTGTGGGGCTACGCGTGCGTGTGGTTCGTCTACGAGGAGCTGCGGATCAACAACATCGCCATCCTGCCGTCCCACCGCGACCGCGGCCTGGGTAGCCGGTTGCTGCGCTGGCTGCTCGACGCCGGGCGTCGGCGGGGTTGTCGGCGCGCGACGCTGGAGGTGCGCCCCTCCAACGTGCCGGCACTGCGGCTGTACCGCCGCCACGGGTTCCGCGCCGTAGGCCGGCGCAAGGACTACTATTCCGACACCCACGAAGACGCGATCGTGATGGAACGGGCGATTTCGCGGGACCGCGGCGCCGCATCATGAACGCCCCGCGCCGGCCGTTGCGGACCCGCCCGGCCGGATATAAGATGACCCTGTCGATCGATGGGTAAACACACGCGCCTGGATTGCTACGCGTTCTCATCCTCGCCATTGGCGTACCGCCGCGCGGGCAGCCCTGCCCGTCCACCCCGACAAACTTCGGCCACCGAGGAGGTCGTGCATGACTCAACGCACCGAGGTCAAGGAAAGACTGCTTCGTGACGACCCCGGCTTCCGCCGCCTGGCGTCGAAGCACCGGGAGTACGACGACCGGCTGCAGACGCTACAGTCGCGCCGTTTCCTGACCGAGGACGAGAAGCTCGAGGAGGTCCAGCTCAAGAAGATGAAGCTGGCGCTGAAGGACCAGATGGAGGCGCTGGTCGAGCAGAGCCTCTCCGTGGGAACCTGACGCGCCGACCGCGTCGACGCGGGAACGGGCACCCCGCCTGCGCCTCGCCCCATGCCGTTTCGAATCGACAGGGAAGCACTCCCGTTCGCCGCCGTGCTGGCTGTGGTGGCCGCGGGGGCGTGGCTGTGGCTGCCGTGGTGGACCGTGGTCGTCCCGCTGCTGCTGCTGGCCTTCACCCTCAACTTCTTCCGTGACCCCGACCGATCGCCGCCGGGCGACGCCGACGCCGTGATCTGTCCCGCCGACGGCCGCGTGATCCGCGCCGACGCGCAGCGGATCTCGGTGTTCATGAACGTGTTCAACGTCCACGTGTGTCGCGCCCCGGTCGCCGGCACGGTGGACACGGTCCGGCACACGCCGGGGCGGTTTCTGGCCGCGTTTCGAGACGACGCGTCGGAGCACAACGAACGGACCGAGATCGTGATCGAACGGGACGGGCAGCCGTGGCGGGTCGTGCTGGTGGCGGGTCTGGTCGCCCGGCGGATCGTCTGTCGGGTGCAGCCGGGGCAACGGCTCGCGGCCGGGGAGCGGATCGGCCTGATCCGCTTCGGCTCGCGCGTCGATGTGGACCTTCCCGCGGGCGCGCGGCCCGAAGCACGGGTGGGGCAGCGGGTCCGCGCCGGCGAGACCGTCCTGGCCCGCAGCAGAGGGCTTTCCGGTCGCGCTCCCGCTTCGCCCGACCGGCTGCGTCGTCCCGCCGAGGGGTCCGGCGCGTAGAGCGCCCCACCCTTTTTGGGTATAGTGCCAGGGATTCGCGGGCGGTCCGCCCGAACCCGCGAGCCGCGTGAACCATGCCAAGAAACCACACCAGCCGCCGGTTCCGCCGGGGCATCTACCTGTTGCCGACGTTGTTCACGATCGGCAACCTGTTTTGCGGCTACTCCAGCATCGTCCAAGCCTCGCGCGGCTCGTTCCACCTGGCGGCGGTGCTGATCATCGTGGCCGGGATCCTCGACGGCCTGGACGGCCGCATCGCGCGGCTCACCGGCTCGACGTCGGAGTTCGGAGTGCAGTTCGACTCGATGGCGGACATCGTGTCGTTCGGCGTCGCGCCGGCGGTGCTGGCCTACCATTGGTCGCTGACCCCGCTGGCGCGCACCGGCTGGTTGATCGCCTTTCTGTACGTGGTCTGCGCGTCGATGCGGCTGGCCCGGTTCAACATCCAGCAGTCGGTCGTCGACAAGCGGTTCTTCGCCGGGCTGCCCTCGCCGGCCGCGGCGGGCGCGCTGGCCAGCCTGGCGTTCGTGTTCCCGGAGCTGCCCGAGTCGCGCTGGATCTCCGCGTTGCTGGCCGGTGTCGTGGTCAGCGTGGCGACGCTGATGGTCAGCCGCTTCCGCTACCGGTCGTTCAAGGACTTCGACCTCCGGAACCGCCGCTCGTACATCCAGATCCTGCCGATCGCCGCGCTGCTGGTCGGCCTGTTCTCGACGCCCGAAGTGCTGCTGCTGCTGGCCGGCTGGTACCTGCTGTCGGCGCCGGCGACCTGGTTGTGGAGTCTCGCGCGCCGGGGACGCGCCGGCGGACTCTCCGAGGGCAGCTCCACGGAGGTGGCCGATGGGCCTGCGTTCCGCTGAGCGGGCCGGCACGGCACGGGTCGCCATCGTCGGGGCCGAGACGGTTGCCGGGGGGCGGATTCGCGAGGCGCTGGCCGAGCGGCGGGTCCCCGGCCGCCGGGTCGACCTGTACGGGACCCTGGGCGACGAGGCCGTGCTCAGCGAGTATGCCGGGGAGGCGCGCCTGATCCAGAGCGCCGACCCCGAAGAGGTGGCGGATCACGACGTGATCTTCCTCTGCGAGCCCGGTGCGGCCGCCGAGCGGATCGTGGCGGCCAACGGGACCGGGGTGCTGATCGACCTGGTCGACGCCACGAACGGCGGGGGACCGCCGCTGTTGCACCTCGGCATCCACGGCGACGCGCTCCCGGCGGACCGCCGGGTCGTCGCCGTCCCGGGCCCGATCGGACTGCTGCTGGCCGACCTGCTGCACCCGCTGCACCGCGAGTTCGAGGTGCGGCGGGCGACCGCGGTGGTGCTGCGTCCGGCCTCCGACTTCGGCGAGGCGGGTGTCGAGGAGCTGCGCCAGCAGACGGTCCGGCTGCTGAACTTCGTCGAGCTGCCGAAGGACGTCTTCGGTCGCCAGCTCGCCTTCAACGTGATCCCGCACAAGGCCCTCGCGGGTCCCGAGCCGGAGCCGGCGGTCAGCGCGGAGGTCGAGCGGCTGCTCGGCTGGACCGAGCGCCGGCTGGCGCTGCGGCTGGTCACGGTGCCCGTGTTCTACGGCCACGCCGTGAGTCTCCACGTCCGGCTCGGCCGGGATGCCACCGTCGAGCAGGCCGCGCGGTGTCTCGCGGCAGCGGAGGCCGTCGAGGTCGTCGCCGCGGGGCACGACGCGGGCACGCCGCTGGAGGCGGCCGGGCGGCGCCGGACGGTGGTCTCCGAGCTGTGCGACGACGGTTGCGGCGGCCTTGCGATCTGGAGCGTCGCCGGCGAGGCGGCGGCCGCCGCCGCGGAGCACGCGGTGCGGCTGGCCGGCGCGCTGGTGGATCTGTGAGGAGAAGGAGCTGCCGATGCGAAGATCTCTGTGGCTGTTCGCGGCTCTGGCGCTGACGTTGCCCCACGGCCCGGCGGCCGCGCCGACCGCCGCGGGCCCCGACGCGGTGATCGCGCTCCAGACCACGCGCGACGTCGAGCGTGCGTTGCTCCAGGAAGACACGCAACGCTACGACCAGCTCGCGGCCCGGCGGGACCGCACGATCTCGCGACTGAGCGAGCTGTACCGGTCGCTGGACATCGCGGTCAAGCGCACCGACGAGGCGGGCCCGGAGTCGGTGTCGACGATCATGGACCGCATCGAGCTGGCCGAGCGCGAGCGGACCGCGATGCTGATCCAGGAGCGCGTGCTGACGGAGCGGATCGGCGAGCGGATGCGCAAGATCGCGATCTTCGAGGCCGAGGTCGCGGTGTTGAGCGACCAGTCGCAACGCACCATCGGACGGCTGAGCGGGAACTGGCGCGTGACCCTGCTGCCGATCAGCCAGCGCGGCCAGTTCGCGCTGACACAGACCGGCACGCTGGTCAGCGGAACCTACACGCTGGAGGGCGGCTGGAGCGGCAGCCTGCAGGGAACGCTGGTCGACCGCAAGGTCTACCTGGTGCGCATCGACTCCAAGCTGGGGCGCTCGATGGAGCTGGAGGGGCAGCTCGATCCCGAGGGCCAGCGGATCACGGGCACCTGGCTGAACTACGAGCTGGCCGGCCAGGACGGCGCCACCGGCCAGTGGTCCGCGGTGCGCGCCCAGCCGACGCCCTGAGGACGCTTTGCGCCTGCCCTACGAGCTGCACGTCGCGCTGCGCTACCTGTTGTTCCACCGCGGCCGCGCGTTCCTGTCGATCATCACCCTGATCTCGGTCGCCGGCGTCACGGTCGGCACGGCGGCGCTGGTGATCGCGCTGTCGCTGATGACCGGGTTCGAGCAGGACATCCGCGAGCGGATCCTGGGCGGCAACGCGCACCTGACCGTGATCTCCTCGATGCATTCCACCTTCGACCGCGTCGAGGCGGCGCGCGGCACGGTCGCCGGTGTCGCCGGGGTGCAGGCGGTAGGCCCGGTGCTGTACACCCCGGCGATGATCAGCACGCCGGACTTCGACGCCCCGGCCTTCGCGGAGGTCCACGGCGTGGACCCCGCGGCGCACGCGGCGCTGCGCAGCGGCGGCTCCGCCGGGCCGGCGCTGTCGCGGCTGGCCGGGACGACCGAGAGCGGCCGCGCCGGCGTCGTGCTGGGCCAGCAGCTCGCGCGCACGCTGGCCGTGCTGCCCGGAGACTCGGTGCGGGTGATCGTCCCCAGCATCGGGCTCAGTCCGCTGGGCCCCGTGCCGCGCAGCCAGACGCTGGAGGTCATCGACACCTATGCCTCGGACAACTTCCAGGAGGACTCGCAGCGGGCCTACGTCGCGCTGTCGACGACGCAGCGGCTGTTGCGGGCCGACGGGCGCGCCTCGTGGCTGGAGGTGCGACTGGACGACCTGGGCCGGCTGCGCCCGATGAAGACCCGGATCCAGGAGGCGATCGGAGCGGAGTGGTCCGTGGTCGACCTGCTCGAGGTCAACGCCGACATCATCCGCGCCCTGAACACCGAGAAGCTGGCGCTGTTCCTGGCGATCGGACTGATCGTCGTGGTCGCCGCGCTGAACATCGTCTCGACGCTGATCCTGATGGTCGCCGACAAGGTCAAGGAGATCGGCACGCTTTCGGCCATGGGAGCGCGGCCGTTCGGGATCGCGCTGGTGTTCGTGTTGCAGGGGCTGGTGATCGGGCTGGGCGGAACGACGGTCGGGCTGACGCTGGGCAGCGTCGTGGCCCAGTGGCTCGACCGCTACCAGATGATCAAGCTCAACCCCGAGGTGTACTACCTGAGCCACGTGCCGTTCACGGTCCGACCGTTCGACGTGGCGATGGTCGGACTGGTGGCGCTCGTGATCTCGTTGCTGGCGACGGTCTACCCGGCCTGGAAGGCGGCCAAGCTCGATCCGGTCGAGGCGTTGCGCTATGAGTGAGCCGCTGCTGCAGGCCAACGGCGTGCTCAAGTCCTACCGCAGCGGCGACCGCCGCCTGGTCGTGCTGCGCGAGCTGGAGCTGACGGTCCACGCGGGCGAGGCCGTGGCGGTGGTCGGCGAGTCGGGCGTCGGCAAATCGACGCTGTTGCACCTGCTCGGCGGCCTCGACCGGCCGGATGCGGGCAGCCTGCGGTTTCGCGGCGCCGAGCTGTTCGCGCCGGCCGTCGATCTCGCCGCGTACCGCAGCCGCGACGTCGGCTTCGTGTTCCAGTTCCACCACCTGTTGCCGGAGTTCACAGCGCTGGAAAACGTCGAGCTGCCGTTCCGAATCGCGCGCCGCGGCGAGGATTCACGGCGGCACGCCGCGGCGGTGCTGGAGCGGCTGGGGCTCGGGGACCGGCTGTGGCACCACCCGGGCGAGCTGTCCGGAGGCGAGCAGCAGCGGGTCGCGATCGCGCGCGCCGTGGCGCCCGGGCCGGCGTTGGTGCTGGCCGACGAGCCGACCGGCAACCTCGACCCCGGCACCGGGGCCGCGGTCTTCCGCACGCTGCGCGAGCTGCAGTCGGAGCGGCGCTTCGCCTTGGTGCTGGCCACCCACAGCGAGCGACTGGCGCGCGGCTGCGACCGTATCCTGCGCATGTCCGACGGCGCGCTGGCCCCGCTGGGCGAGGCCGAAACACGGGACTACTTCGACGGGGCCGTGCGATGAGCGTGCCGGGGCCCTATGCTATAGTCTGCGACGGGCCGGGTCCGTCGCGACGTTTTCGTTGCTTCGCCTGGGTGCACTAGCGCATGTTCGAGAAGTTCACCGAGAAAGCCAAGCGCATCCTGTTCCTCGCCCGTTACGAGGCGAGCCAGCAGGGCAGCAAGTACATCGGCACCGAGCACCTGCTGCTGGGGCTGCTCAAGGAAGGCGAGGAGACCACGCGCGAGCTGTTCACCCGCGCCAACGTCTCGATGGAGCTGCTGCAGGCCGAGCTGGAAAAGCGCGGCCCGGTGCGCGAAAAGCTCTCCACGTCGGTCGAGATCCCGTTCAGCGACGACACCAAGAAGGTGCTGCAGTTCGCCGAGGAAGAGGCGGAGCGGCTGATGCACCCGCACATCGGCACCGAGCACATCATGCTCGGGCTGTTGCGGCTCGAGGACTCCGTCGCCGGGCGGATGCTGGCCGAGCGGGGGATGCGGTTGTTCGCGGTGCGCGAGGACGCGGTCAACATCTACAAGCGCCGCGCGCTGCCGAAGAAGAAGAAAGAGACCCCGTTCCTCAACGAGTTCTCGCGCGACCTGTCCGAGATGGCCGAGCGCAAGGTGTTCGACCCGTTGATCGGACGCGAGGCCGAGCTGGAGCGGGTGGTCCAGGTGCTGTCGCGACGCCGCAAGAACAACCCGGTGCTGCTGGGCGAGCCGGGCGTGGGCAAGACCGCGATCGTCGAGGGCCTGGCGACGCGGATCGTCGAGGGCGAGG
>JBFKMV010000100.1:0-18088 GCA_041629655.1 Candidatus Polarisedimenticolaceae bacterium | reverse complement strand
GAACAGCGGGATCCGGCTGTAGGCCTCCGACTGCGGCTTCTCCATCAAATCGCCCACCGTCGCGTTGGCCGGCATCGCGAACATCACCGTCCGCGGCGTCATCACGTCCTCGACCTGCACGTCGCGGACGCGCAACAGGTTTTCGAAGATCGTCGATTCGGCCGGGCTCAGCGCGCCGTCGCGCGAGGCCGTCTCGATCACCGCGGCCAGCTCGCCGCGCGAGAAGCCCGTGCCGCCCCCACGCGCCAGGCGGCGGGTCAGCGCGCGGGAGACCACCAGCGCCGGCGCCATCAGCCGCGTCAAGACGTGAAGCGTCACGCCCACGAACGGTACCAGCGCCACGTTGTAGGCCGTGCCCAGCGTCTTGGGGATGATCTCGGAGAAGACCAGGATCGCCAGCGTCATCACCCCGGAGAACACGCCGATCCACGGGTCGCCGAACACCTTGGCCGCCTGGGCACCGGCCAGCGTCGCGCCGAGCGTGTTGGAGATGGTGTTCAGGATCAGGATCGCGCTGATCGCGTCGTCGATGCGCTTGCGCTTCAGCGCCAGCAGCAGCTGGGCGCCGCGCACGCCCTGGCCGGCCTTCTCGACCAGCGTGGCCATGCGGACCGACAGCAGCGCCGCCTCGAGCGTCGAGCAGAGGAACGACACCCCGAGGGCGAATCCGACGTAGAGGATCAGTAGCGTCAAGACGAAAACCCCGCGGCGCGTTGCTGGCGCCGCGGGGCCATTCTAGCGTAGCAGAGAGGCTCTTATCGGCCTACGAGCAGCCGCTGGTCGCGCCGCAGTTGACGCAGGCGTAGCAGGCGCCGTTCCTCACCATGATCTCGCCGCACTCGTGGCACGGCGGCGCGTCGGCCTGGGCCACGAACACCGCGCGCTCGCGCTCCTGGAGGTCGCTCCGGCCGCCGCCCCCCTCGCCGTCGCGGTCGGGCTCGATCTCCTCGCCGTTGAGCGGCTGCACCACCTTGGCCGGGCGGTCCTCCTCGGGCAGGAACTGCTGCGCCAGCCAGCGGAACACGTAGTCCACGATCGACTTGGCGATCGGGATGTCGGGGTTGCCGGTGAACCCGGAAGGCTCGAACCGCACGTGGGTGAACTTGTCGACCAGGAACCTCAGCTCGACCCCGTGCTGGAGCGCGAACGAGATCGCGGTGGCGAAGGCGTCGGCGAAGCCGGCCAGCGTCGATCCGGCCTTCCCGAGCGTGAGGAAGATCTCGCCGGGCTGGCCGTTCTCGTACAGGCCGACCGTGGCGTAGCCCTCGTGCCCGGCCACCGAGAACTTGTGCGTCATCGAGTGCCGGGTGTCGGGGAGCTTCTTGCGCCGGAGCTGCGGCGGGACCTCGTGCACGGTCACCGCCGTCGCCGCCGGCTGCTTGCCCGCGCCGGAGGACAGCGGCTGGGTGCGCTTGCAGCCGTCGCGGTAGATCGCGATCGCCTTGAGCCCCAGCTTCCAGGCCTCGATGTAGGTCTGCTCGATCTCCTCGACCGTGCTCTCGGAGGGCATGTTGACGGTCTTCGAGATCGCGCCGGACAGGAACGGCTGCGTGGCCGCCATCATCTTGACGTGGCCCATGTGGTGGATCGAGCGCGTCCCGTTGGCCGGCTTGAACGAGCAGTCGAACACCGGCAGGTGCTCCTGCTTCAGGTCCGGGCAGCCCTCGACCGTGTTGTGCTCGTTGATGTAGTCGACGATGCCCTGGATCGTCTCGCGCGAGTAGCCGAGCTTCTTGAGCGCCAGCGGCACGGTGTTGTTGACGATCTTGAACATGCCGCCGCCGACCAGCTTCTTGTACTTGACCAGCGCCAGGTCCGGCTCGATGCCGGTGGTGTCGCAGTCCATCATGAACGCGATCGTGCCGGTCGGCGCGAGCACCGTGGCCTGGGAGTTCCGGTAGCCGTGCTCGGTGCCCAGCGTCACCGCGTCGGCCCACGACCCGCGCGCGGCGGACAGCAGGTCCTCGGGGACCAGCTTGCCGTCGATGCCGTTGGCGTGCGACTGGTGCTTGCGCATCACGCCCAGAAACGGCTCGCGGTTCCGCTCGTAGCCCTTGAACGGCCCGTTGTGCGCCGAGATGCGGGCCGAGGTGGCGTAGGCCTCGCCGCACATCAGCGCGGTGACGGCCGCCGCGTAGGCCCGGCCCTCGTCCGAGTCGTAGGGCTTACCGCGCGCCATCAACAGCGCGCCGAGGTTGGCGTAGCCCAGCCCCAGCGGCCGGTAATCGAACGAGTTCTGCTCGATCGCCTTGGTCGGGTACGAGGCGTTGTCGACCCAGATCTCCATCGCGCTGATCACCACCTGCACCGCGTGGCGGAACGATTCGACGTCGAACTGGCCGTCGGGGCGGCGGAACTTCATCAGGTTCAGCGAGGCCAGGTTGCACGCCGTGTCGTCGAGGAACATGTACTCGCTGCACGGGTTCGAGGCGTTGATCCGCGCGGTGTTGGGGCAGGTGTGCCAGGCGTTGATCGTGGTGTCGAACTGGATGCCCGGATCGCCGCAGACCCACGCCGCGTCGGCCATCTTGTGCATCAGCTCGCGCGCCGGGTAGGTGCCCATCGGCTTGCCGGTGGTCACGGCCCGGGTGACCCACTCGCCCTCGTTCAGCACCGCGCGCATGAAGTCGTCGGTCACGCGCACCGAGTGGTTGGCGTTCTGGAAGAACACCGAGTCGTAGGCGCCGCCGGGCACGTTGAACTCGCCCGAATAGCCCGAATCGATCAGCGACCAGGCCTTGCGCTCCTCGTCGGCCTTGGAGGTGATGAACTCCTCGATGTCGGGGTGATCGCAGTTGAGGATCACCATCTTGGCGGCGCGGCGGGTCTTGCCGCCGGACTTGATCACGCCGGCGAAGGCGTCGAAGCCCTTCATGAACGAGACCGGCCCCGAGGCGGTGCCGCCGCCGGCGAGGCTCTCCTTGCTGGAGCGGATCGGCGACAGATTGGAGCCGGTGCCCGAGCCGTACTTGAACAGCATCCCCTCGGTCTTGGCCAGGTCGAGGATCGAGGGCATCGTGTCCTGCACCGAGTTGATGAAGCAGGCCGAGACCTGGGGGTGCTCCTCGACGCCGCAGTTGAACCAGACCGGCGAGTTGAACGACGCCATCTGGTGCACCAGGATGTGGGTCAGCTCGGCCTCGAACGCCTCGGCGTCCTGCTCGCTGGCGAAGTAGTCGCCCTCGCGTCCCCAGCGCGCCGCGGCCTGGACCACGCGGTCGATCAGCTGCCGCACGCTGTGCTCGCGCTCCGGCGTGCCGAGCTGGCCGCGGAAGTACTTCTGCGCGACGACGTTGGTCGCAAGCTGCGACCAGCCCTTGGGCACCTCGACGTTGCGCTGCTCGAAGGCCACCTCGCCGCGCTCGTTGGTGATCACGGCGTCGCGCAGCTCCCACTCGAGATCGTCGTAGGGGTGCGCGCCCGGCTTGGTGTAGCGACGCGGGATCCGCAGCCCCTTGCGCGGGTCGTCGGCACGACCGGCGGCGGGGGCATCGCCCTGGGAGACCGAGGTCGGTTTCTTGTCGTCGGGGCGCGGATCGGAGCGCAGCATGTTTCCCCTCCTGGGTGAGAACCGGTCTAGAAGTGTTGCAACAATCGCGTTGTCGGAAGGCCCGTTCGCGCCATCTTGCTCGCGGCTCCGGGTCCGTCTGAGAAACCAGGACAGGATGCCGATACGCATCCCCCGTGTCAAGAGCCGAGCACAAAATGTAGCGATTCGCTACAGCGTCGGGCCCCAGATGTTGGGGTCGAGCCGCCTCTCCGACGCACCCGCCTGAAAGGACAGGACTTACGTCGACGGGGCTCAGGCGTCGGAGCGGCGCTCCCGGCAGAAGTCGAGCCACTCGGGGCTCGGCTCCAGGAACCGGATGCCCATCCCGCACTCGAGCACGTGGGCCAGCTGCGGCGGGACCTTCTTGCCCCAGATGACCTTGGCCCACATCGTGAAGACCCGGGGCTGGCCGTGGATCTGGACCTGGACCGTCGTGCCGGGCTTCAGGATCGTGTTGGTCTTGATGAACAGCCCCGTCTCGGAGATGTCCTTGGTGAAGCCCGTCTTCTCGGGCTTGGCCACGCCGAAGCGCACCATCATCCGCTTCTTGGCCCGGCCCAGGTTCCGGTTGGGGTCCTTGTCGGTCGTGCCGCCGATCGGCTTCTCTTCTTTCGGTGTCACGCTTGACCTCGCCTTTTCCGGCCTGCCCCGTTCCTGACAATATAGGCCCGATGGCCGGGATCCGCCGCCGTTTTCTAGCTGCCCTCGATTCGGTCCAGGGCACGGTCGATCTCCCGGCGCGCCTCGGCAACGTTTTCGCCGCCCCGCGCCCGGTCCAGCGCTAGCGCGGAGCGGCGCCCGCCGATCCTGCCCAGCGCCCACGCCGCGTGGGCGCGGATTACAGGATCGTCATCGCGAAGCGCGCGCTCCAGGGACGGCACGGCCTCCGGGTCGCGGCGGTTGCCGAGCACCACGCAGGCGTTGCGACGCATCCCCTCCCACTTGGCGCGCATCAGCGCGGTGCCCGAGTACCGCGCGCGGAACGTGGCCTCGTCCATCGCCAGCACCTCGAGCGGGTCGAGCCCGCGGAGATCCTCGCGCAGCGCCAGCGGCGAGTCGCCGGCGTCGCGCGCGAACGAGCGGTTCCACGGACAGACGTCCTGGCACACGTCGCAGCCGAAGATCCAGTCGCCGATGCCGGCCCGGCGCCCGGCGGGGATCGCCCCCCGGTGCTCGATGGTCCAGTACGAGATGCAGCGGTTCGAGTCGACGACGCCGGGCTCCAGGATCGCGCCGGTCGGACAGGCCTCGAGACACGCCGTGCAGCTTCCGCAGAAGTCCTCGTGCGGACCCGGGTCGGGATCGAGCGGGGCCGCGGTGAGCACCTCGGCCAGCAGCAGCCACGATCCCGTCCCCCGGTCGATCACGTTGGCGTTCTTGCCGATCCAGCCCACGCCGGCGCGCTCGGCCCAGCCGCGCTCCAGCACCGGCCCGGTGTCGACGAAGGCCCGCGCCGGCTTTCCCGTCTCGCGCTCGAGCCACGCCGCCAGCGCGCGGGCGCGCTGGCCCAGCACGCGATGGTAGTCGCGGCCGCGCGCGTAGAGCGCCACGCGCGCGCGCCCGGCGGGCGTGGCGGCGCGCCGTTCGCCCGGCCAGTAGTTCAGCGCCAGCACCACCACGCTGCGGCACCCCGGCAGCAGCCGCGCGGGATCGGCGCGCTTGTCGGGATCGCGGGCCATCCAGGCCATCGAGGCGTGATGGTCGGCGCGCAGCCACGCGGCCAGCGCCGCGGCGTCGCGGTCGAGGCGTTCCGCGGCGGCGACCCCCACCAGGTCGAAGCCCAGCGCCCGGGCCTCGGCGCGCAGCCGCGCCGTGAGGTCGGGCGGGCTCACGGGCGATCGGGGGGCGCGGCCGCCGTCCGCTCCGCCTCCTGCGGGTCGATCAGCCCGGCGCGCGCCGCGCACCACAGCACCTGCCGCGCGATGCCGCGCACCACCGTCACGTCCTCGGCGGTCAGCGCGGCCCGGCCCAGCATGCGACGCAGGCGGCGCATCATCGGTTCGGAGGTCTGATCGGAGACGAACCCGATCGCGCGCAACGCGCCTTCCAGGTGGGCGTACATCGCCTCGCGCGAGGCGTGGTCGGCGCCCGCGCCGGCGACGGCTTCCGCGGGCGGACCGTCCAGCGCCAGCCGGACCTCGTAGGCCGCCAGCAGCACCGACTGCGCCAGGTTGAACGACGGGTAGTCGGCGGAGGACGGGAAGTACACCAGGTGCGTGCAGCGGTCGAGCTCGGTGTCGCGCAGCCCGTGCGACTCGCGGCCGAACACCACCGCGATCTCACCGGCCGCGGCGAACCCGGCGATCTCCGGCGCCAGCGCGTCGAGCCGCCAGTGCGGTTTGCGTTGCTTCCCGGTGCGGCCGCTGGTCCCGATCACCGTCGCCGCCCCGGCCAGCGCCGCGTCCAGGTCGTCGTGCGTCCCGGCGCGATCCAGCAGGTCGGCGGCGTCGACGGCCATCGCCCGCGCCTCGGCCGAGCGCGGGTCGCGCACCGGCCGCACCAGCTCGAGACGCGAGAAGCCCAGGTTCTTCAGCGCCCGTGCAGCCGCGCCGACGTTTCCCGGGTGCTGCGGCTCGACCAGCACGAAACGAACGCGGCTTCCGCGGCCGCGGGCTCGACCGGCAGCGTCGTCTTCGGGCATGCTGGAGTCACCTCGGCGTCGTGCCGAGCATAGCAGAGGGTATGGACGTGCGGCTGCGGCTCGAAGGCGACGGTCCTCCGGTGGTCAAGCTGCCCGGCCTGGCCGGGGGCGTGGAGCTGTACCGCGAGGAGATCGACGCGGCCGTGGCGGCGGGCTTTCGCATCGCCGCGCTCGACAACACCGGCGACCGCGCCGACGATCCGGCGCGCCGTCCGATCACCTGGGAGCTGCTGATCGACGAGGCGGCGGCCGCGGTCGACCGGGCCGGGGACGGGCCCGCGATCCTGTGGGGCACGTCGTTCGGCTGCCTGACCGCGCTGGCCGCGGCGGCGCACCGTCCGGAGCGGGTGCGCGGGCTGCTGCTGTGCGTGCCGCCGGACCCGGGCCGGCTGCCCGCGCTCCACCGCAGGAGCGTCGAGCTGGCACTGGGGTGTCCGGACCCCGGCCGCGGATCGCGGATCGCGCTGGCGCTGGGAATGGTGCTGTTCTGCGGCTGGGAGTTCCTGGCGCCGCCCGCGATGCGCCGCCTGCGCTCGCTGTGGCAGGCCTCGCGCGAGGCCGCGACACCGCACTCGACGATCCGCGACAAGTTCGGCCTGCTGCTGGACGGCGCGCCGGCGCGAGAACCGGTTTCCGCTCCGGTCTCGATCGTGGCCGGGGGCTGGGACCTGCTGACGCCGTGCCGCGGCGCGCGGCGGCTGGCCGGGCGGCTGCCGGACTCGCGGCTGCACGTGTTCCGCGCCTCCGGGCACGCGCTGGCCTGGTCGCGGCCACGCGGTTACGCGCGCGCGGCGGTCGAGGAGCTCGAGCGGTTGTCGCGGGCGTCGTGACGCCCGGCTCCGCGGCTACCAGTCTTCCGGAGCCGGTCGCAGCGGGAAGCTCTCCTGCAGCACCTTCGGGGTCGCCAGGCGTTCTCCGGCCACCGCCACCACGGTCTTGTTGAAGAACAGCGTGACGCCCCGGCTGCGCAGCGTGTTCGGGATGTCGATCTCGCGCTTGAAGCGGTCGCGGCGCTCCGCCGGAACGTCGCGCGCGGCCTTGGTCGCGTCGTACTCCAGCGGGCCGCTCCAGCCGATCTGGAAGTCTCCCGACCCGTCGTACAGCAGCACCTCGCCGATCCGCTGCACGATCACCGGGCTCGAGGTGTCCTCGTAGCTCAGCACGATCTCGGCCAGACCGTCGCGGTCGAGATCGACCAGCAGCAGATCGCCGTTGGCGACGTTGCCGCCGCGCTCGGCGCCGAGGTCACGCCCGAACACCGTGAACAGCTTGTCGCCCTCGCGGCGAAGCACCTGCAGCCGCACGTTCACCGCGTTGTCGCGCTCGCGCTTGCCGGTGAAGTACGTCACCACCGAGACGACCTGCTTGTCCCCGCCCGGCAGCACGGACGCGTTGAGCACGGTTCCGGTCAGCACGTCGCCCACGTCGAGGCCCATCGCGCGATAGACGTCGGTCTTGGTGTCGGCCCGAATCGTGACCGGAACGGTCGCCAGGATCGCGATCGCGGCCAGCCGGAGCACCGCCGTGCGGTAGGGGTTCACCTGAGCACCTCACTCCCCCCGGGTACCGGACCGGCCGCCCGGGGAGCGCGGGCCTCCACGGGCCGCCGGGCAGCCGGGGGAAACGCTCTCCCGGCGGACCGGCACCTCCAGTATACTTAGGTTCCAATATCGGTCCCTTCCACCCGGAGTCCCGAACGTGATCGTCTACACCGCACGCTACGTGCTTCCCGTGGCCTCGCCGCCGGTCCACGACGGCGCGCTGGCGGTGGACGACGGCCGCATCCAGGCCGTCGGGGCGCGGGCCGACGTGCTCGAGCAAGCCGGCGACGGGGCCGAGGTCCGCGACCTCGGCGACGCGGTGTTGATGCCCGGGCTGGTCAACGCGCACACGCACCTGGAGCTGTCGGGGATCGCGGAGGCATCCCCGGGCGTGGCCGCCGGAGATTACATGGGCTGGCTGCGGGTGTTCGTCGAGCGGCGGGCCGCGGTCGACGAGCGGCAGGCGTGGTCGGCGGCCGAGCGGGCGGTGGAGGCGTCGGTGAGCCGCGGCACGGTGGCGGTCGGCGACGTGTCCAACGAGGCCTGGATCGCCTCGATCCTCGCCGGCTCGACGCTTCACGGGATCGTGTTCCACGAGATCTTCGGCTTCCCCGCGGCGCTGGCCGAGCGATTGCTCGCCGAGGCCGCCGGACGGCTCGACACCATCGAGGAGGAGATCGGCGCCTCCGGCGGACGGTTCGAGCTGGCGCTGACGCCGCACGCCGCGCACAGCACCTCGGCCCCGCTGCTCAAGGCGCTGGCCGGACGCGCCAAGGCGGCCCGGGCGCCGCTGTCGATCCACGTCGCCGAGAGCGAGGACGAGGTCACGTTCCTCGAGGACGGCTCGGGGCCGTTCCGCGAGTTCCTGCGGGAACGCGAAGCGTGGGACGAGAAGTGGAAGGCACCCGGTCACTCGCCGGTCGAGCACCTCGACCGCCTCGGCGTGCTGACGCCGCGCACGTTGTGCGTGCACTGCGTGCACCTCCACGCGCAGGACCTCTCGAAGCTCCAGGCGCGGGGGGTGACGGTCGTGACCTGCCCGCGCAGCAACCGCGCGCTGGGCGTGGGATCCGCGCCGGTGCCGCGGCTGCTCGGCGCCGGCATCCCGGTGGCGCTGGGCACCGACTCGCTGGCGACCGCTCCCGACCTGGACCTGTTCGCCGAGATGGCGGCGCTGCTGGAGGTGCACCCCAAGCTGGCGCCGGCCGCGGCGCTGCGGATGGCGACGCTGAACGGCGCCCGCGCGCTGGGGCTACAGGACCGGCTGGGCACGCTGGAGCCGGGCCGGCTGGCCGCCGCGATCGTGGTGCCGCTGCCGGATCCGAAGGCGGATCCGCTGGAGACCGTCGCCGGCGTCCCCGAGACGGTGCACCGGCTCGCCGACGCCCCGTGGGAAGCGCCGCGGAGCGCGCCGCAAACGGTGCCGCCGGAAGCGACGCCGCAGGAAGACCCCCCGGACAGCGAGACTCCGTGAGCGCACTCGAGACCGTTCGCACCTGGGCGCGAATGGTCAAGTTCTCGCACAGCCTGTTCGCCCTGCCGTTCGCGCTGTCGGGTGCGGTGCTGGCCGCGATGCGCCACGGCATCACGGGGCGGCAGGTGCTGTGGATCGTGGTGGCGATGGTCGGCGCCCGCAACGCGGCGATGGGCTTCAACCGGCTCGCCGACCAGCGCCTCGACGCGCGCAACCCGCGCACCTCCGGACGCGAGCTGCCGCGGGGCGCGCTGTCGCGCGGGGCGGTCTGGGCGTTCACGCTCGCGCTCGGCGCGCTGTTCGTGCTGGCGTCGTTCATGCTGCAACCGATCTGCGGGTGGTTGTCGCCGCTCGCGCTGGCGATCGTGTTCGGCTACTCCTACACCAAGCGCTTCACCTGGACGAGCCACCTGTTCCTGGGGCTCGCGCTGGCGATCGCTCCGGTCGGCGGCTGGCTGGCGGTGGCCGGACAGTTCGCGGTCGCGCCGTGGGTGCTCGGCCTGTCGGTCCTGCTGTGGGTCGCCGGCTTCGACGTGATCTACGCCTGCCAGGACCGCGAGTTCGACGTGGCCGCGGGCCTCCACTCGATCCCCGCGCGGTTCGGCGTTCGACGCGCGCTGGCGATCGCCCGGCTGCTGCACGGCGGCGCGCTGGGCGGCCTGGCCGCCGTCGGCGCGTTGACGCCCGGGATCCACCCCGTGTACTGGCTCGGCATCGCCGCCATCGCGGCGCTGCTGCTGTGGGAGCACCGGCTGGTGCGCGCCGACGAGCTGTCCCGACTCGGCACGGCCTTCTTCAACATGAACGCCGTGATCAGCGGCGTCTATCTGCTCGGCACGCTGCTGGCGGCCGTGTTGTGAGCGCGAGCGGCGGAAGGACTGGCCCGCTCGCGGTCGATGGGCAACAATGACGGGCATGAAACGCTTGATCGTGGCGGTGACCGGCGCGAGCGGGGCGATCTACGCCGTACGGCTGATCAAGGCCTGTCTCGAGCTGGGCCACCGGGTCGAGCTGATCGCCTCGGAGTACGGCAAGCGGCTGCTGATCGAGGAGTGCGAGCTCAACCTGAAGACCGACGTTCTGGAGCCGTGGCTCGACCGCAGGTACGGCCAGGCCGAACGGCCGGGGACGGTGGAGCTGCACCGCGAACGCGACCTCGGCGCCGCCATCGCCTCGGGCTCGCAGCACTGGGACGGGATGGTGGTGGTCCCCTGCTCGATGAAGACGCTCTCGGGCATCGCGCGCGGCGCGGCCTCGAACCTGATCGAGCGCGCCGCCGACGTCACGCTCAAGGAGCGCCGCGCGCTGGTGCTGGTGCCGCGTGAGACGCCGCTCAACCTGATCCAGCTCGAGAACCTGCGCGCCGCCGCGCTGGCCGGCGCCTCGATCGTCCCGGCGATGCCCGCGTTCTACAACAGGCCCGGAAGTTTCGAGGATCTCGCCGACTTCATCGCCGGGCGGGTGCTCTCGGTGCTGGGCGTCCGCCACGAGCTGGTCACGCCCTGGAAGGGCGACTGAGCGGACCCGCCGTGGCGCCGCTGCTGGTCCTGTTCGACGTCGACGGAACGCTGCTCGATGCGGCGGGTGCGGGGAAGCGCGCCCTGGGCACCGCGTTTCGGCGCGTGCTGCGGGTGGACGGCTTCGAGCAGCGGACGGAACAGGTCGCCTTCGCCGGCCGCACCGACCCGCGGATCGTCGCCGACCTCGCCGCGGCGCTGACCATCGCCCCGGCGCGGCTGGAGCGCGAGCGCGAGCGACTGTACCGGGCGTACTACGACGCGCTGGGGCAGGAGCTGGCCCGCGACGATCCGCGGCGGCGGGTCCTGCCGGGAGTGGTCGCCCTGCTCGAGGCGTTGGGGCGGCGCGAGGGCGTCGGCGTCGGCCTGTTGACGGGCAACCTGGAGCACGGCGCGCGGATCAAGCTGGCGGCGTTCGGGCTCGAGCGGTACTTCGCGGGCGGAGGCTTCGGGTCGGACCACGTCGAGCGCCGCGAGATCGCGCGGCTGGCCGTGGCCCGGCTGGAAACCGCGGGCGGGCTGGTCTACGAGCCGTCGCGGGTGTGGGTGATCGGCGACACGGAGCACGACGTCGCCTGCGCGCGCGCCAACGGCTACCGCTCGCTGGCGGTCCAGTCGGGCTGGGTCCCGCGGGAGCGGCTCGAGCGCGCCGGGCCCGACGCGTTGCTGGACACGCTCGAGGACACCGCCGCCGTGCTGCGCATCCTGGGACTGGACGAGGGGTAGCCCCGGCCCTCGACTAGGCCTGCGGACCGACCCCCAGCGCCCGGCGCATCACGTCGTTCAGCGCCTCGTCGAGGCTGTCGCCCTTGGCCAGCACCGCGAGCACCTGGTCGTCGAGCCGCTTCAGCTCGTTGAGCGTGAGGTCCTTCGCGCTGACCACGATCACGGGCAGGTGGCGGTGCTCGGGGTTTTTGCGCAGGCGGCTCAGGAAGGCCAGCCCGTCCATCACCGGCATCATCAGGTCCAGCAGCACCAAATCCGGTTTGCTCCGCGCGATCTGCGCCAGTCCCTCGGCCCCGTTGGACGCCTCGACGACCCGGAACCCGTACTCCCCGACCAGCTCGGCCAGCAGCTGGCGCGATGACGGGTCGTCGTCGACCACCAGCACCTCGCCGCGCCGGCGCGGGTGGAGGTGCTTCTCGATCACGCGCTTGAGCGTCGATCGGCCGACCGGCTTGTCGACGATCTCCACGGCGCCGAACAGCGTGCCGCGGTTCTCGCCGGCCACGATGCTGACGATCACCACCGGGACGTCGCGCAGCTCCGGATCGGCCTGGAACCGCCGCAGCACCTCCCAGCCGTTCATGCCGGGCATCATCAGGTCCAGCGTGATCAGATCGGGTCGCTTCTCCCGGGCCAGCCGGAGGCCCTGTTTGCCGGAGGGCGCCAGGAACACGTCGCAGCCCAGCTCGCGGAGCTGCTCGGCGATCAGCAGGCGCGAATCCTCCTCGTCGTCGATGACCAGGGCGGTGCGCGGCGCGTCGCCCGGCATCTCGCCGAGGGCCCGGGCGATGAACCCGGGTTGCTGCCGACGGGCCGGCCGTTCGCCGGCGATGCCCTTCGCGCCCGGGGTCCTGGGGAGGTGGATCGTGAACGTGGAGCCCGCGCCGGTCTCGCTGGCGACCGTCAGCTCGCAGCCCATCAGCTCGCACAGCGAGCGCGAGATGGTCAAGCCCAGGCCCGTTCCGCCGAACTTGCGGCTGGACGAGCCGTCCACCTGGCCGAATGCCTCGAAGATGCGGTCCAGCTTGGTCGCCGGGATGCCGATGCCGCTGTCGATGACCTCGATCCGCCGGGCGTGCCTGGCCGACCCGTCGGGCACCACGCGCACCTTGACCGACCCCGTCTCGGTGAACTTGATCGCGTTGCCGACCAGGTTGATCAGGACCTGCTTCAGCCGCTGGGGGTCGGCCTGGACCGGCTCCAGCCCGTCGGGAACCTCGCTCTCGACGGCCAACCCCTTGTCGTGCGCCATCCCCTCCAGCTGCGCGACCGTCTCGCCGACGACCTCGGCCAGCACGACCGGGGCGATCTCGAGCTGCATCCGGCCCGCCTCGATCTTGGAGATGTCGAGCACCTCGTTGATCAGCGTCAGCAGGTGCTTGCCGTTGTCGCGGATCCGCTCGAGGTACGTGGTCTCGGTCGGGCCGAGCGCGGCGGCCTTCTTGAGCAGCAGGTTGGAGAAACCGATCACGGAGTTGAGCGGGGTGCGCAGCTCGTGGCTCATGTTGGCCAAAAACTCGCTCTTGGTCCGGTTGGCCGTCTCCGCCGCGAGCTTGGCCTCGCGCAGCTGCCGCTCCAGCTCCTTGATATCGGTAATGTCGCGCGCCACGGCGTAGATCAGCGCGCGATCCATGCCCGGCCGCGCCGTCCAGTGGAACCAGCGATAGCTGCCGTCCTTGCAGCGGTAGCGGTTCTCGAAGGCGACGGTGGTGTTTCCCTCGGCGAGCTTGCCCGCCTCGCTGGCCGTGGCCTCGCGGTCGTCCGGGTGGACGAACTCCACGAACGGCCGGGTCTTGAGCTCGTCGAGCGTGTAGCCGAGCACCTCCTCCCAGGCCGGGTTGAGCTGCTTGAAGAAGCCGTCGAAGCCGGCGATGCACAACAGGTCCAGCGACAGCCTGAAGAACTGCTCCCGCTCGTCCTCGGCGATCGCCTGAGCGGTGGCGCGCTCGGCCAGCTCGCGCCGCAGCTTGCCGATCTGCACCAGCGCCAGCTCGCTCTCGACGATCGCGGCGAGGTCCCGGAGCTGCCCGAGCTGCTGCTCGGAGAACTCGCGCGGGCGCTGGTCGATCACGCACAGCGTGCCGACGCGGGCGCCCTCGGGCCCCTTGATCGGCTGGCCGGCGTAGAAGCGGATCCGCGGATCGCCGGTGACGAGCGGGTTGTCGGCGAACCGCTCGTCCGCGGCGGCGTCCGGGACCAGGAACGTCTGGTCCCGCAGGATCGCGTGGCCGCAGAACGAGATCGAGCGGTCGGTCTCGGTGACGTCGAGGCCCTGGCAGGACTTGAACCACTGGCGATCCCGGTCCACCAGCGACACCAGCGCGATCGGCACGTCGAACACGGCCCGCGCCAGCCGCGTGATGCGGTCGAAGCGCTCCTCGGGCTCGGTATCGAGGACCTCGAGCGCCTGCAGCGCGGCGAGCCGCTGCGCCTCGTCGGCGGGAGACTCGGGGGACTTCATGACCTCCCAATGGTAGGGGCCGCTCCGGCGCGCGACAACCGGGGCCTCCCGGTTGCCGTCCGTAACTGGAGGCCTATATTTCGCCGAGGGTCGCTAGAAGAATTACAGATTTGGAGGTCGGTCTTGGAGGTCGCGCTCGACAGGCTGCGCAGGATCGGCGGAAAGCGGCTGGCGATCAGGATCATCGACGCCTTCCTCGACGACGCGCCCCGGAAGGTCGGGGCGATGCGGGACGGGGGGCGGGACGGGGAGCTCGGCGCCGTGGAGGCCGCGGCGCACTCGCTGAGGTCGTCCGCCGGCAACCTGGGCCTGGACGGGTTGATGAACCTGGCGGCGCGGATCGAGCGCCTGGCCGCCGCCCGGGAGCGCGACCCGCTGCCGGGACTGATCGAGGACCTCGAGGTCGGTGTGGAGCGGGCCCGCAGCGCGCTCGAGACCCGCAAGCGAGAGCTGGAGACCCGATGAAGAAGATCGCCGTGGTGGAGGACAACCCCGACAACCGGATGCTCGTCCAAGCGATCCTCGCCGACGCCTACGACGTCGTCGAGTACGAGACCGGCAGCGCGGCGCTGGCCGGCCTGCCCGGCGACGCGCCCGACCTGATCCTGCTCGACATCTCGCTGCCGGGACTGGACGGAACCGAGGTGCTGCAGCGGATCCGGGCCGACGCGTCGCTCTGCGACTGCCCGGTGATCGCGCTCACCGCGCATGCCATGGCCGGGGACCGCGAGCGCTTCCTGGCCGAGGGTTTCGACGACTACGTGTCCAAGCCGATCGTGGACGAGGCGCTGTTGCTCGCTGCGGTCCGGCGTCGCCTCGGCTGACGGTCGGGGCGGAGATCCAGGGCATGCTCGAGCTTCAGAACTACTACATCGAGGGACTCTCCGCGCAGATCGCGGCGCTGGAGAAGGCGCGGCGGTTCCTCGACGACGAGACGCCGGAATCGCGGGGCCGGATCCTGCGCATCGCGCACGTGCTGAAGGGCTCGGGCGGAACGTTCGGCTATCCCGCGATCTCCGCCGCGGCGCTGGAGGTCGAGCGGGCCGCCGACGGCGAGCTGCCGGGCAGCGTCGACCGGTTGCTCAGCACGCTCCGCGCGGTGGCGGCCAGCGGGGCGGGCCGGCAGGTGGACATCCTGATCGTCGAGGACAACGCCAGCGACGTCGAGCTGATCCGCGCGGCGCTCGCGGGACCGAGCCGCCGGATCCACGTCGCCGGAACCACGGTCGAGGCCCGGCGGGTCCTGGAGCGCCATCCCGTGCGGCTGGTCGTGCTGGACCTGGTGCTTCCCGACCTGGACGGGCGAAATTTCCTGGTCCAGCTCCGCGAGGAGAGCGCCAACGCGAGCCTCCCGGTGTTCGTGGTATCCGCGCGGGTCACCTCGGAGGTCCAGGCCGAGTGCCTGGCGCTGGGCGCCGAGCAGTTCTTCCGCAAGCCGGTCGACCCCGACGTGCTGTCCGCGGCGGCGGGAGCGACGATCCGCCGCGCCGGCCAGGCCTCGCGCCAGTCGCTGCGCGATGCGCTGACCGGCCTGCCCAACCGCGCCGCGTTCCACGAGGCGCTGGAGCGGGCGCGCTCGTTGATGGGCCGCACGGGCCAGCAGCTGTCACTGGCGATGATCGACCTCGACCGCTTCAAGGCGATCAACGACGGGCACGGTCACGCGCTGGGCGACGAGGTGCTGCGCCGCTTCGCCCGGGTGGTGGAGTCGGTCAGCCGGCGGTCGGACGTCTTCGCGCGCTGGGGTGGCGAGGAGTTCGCGGCCCTGTTCCCCGGCACCTCGGTCCCGCGCGCGACGGTGGCGTTGAACAAGGTCCGCGAGGCCTTTGCCCGGGAGCGCTTCCCCGGCGAGGGCGGCGAGGAGTTCAGCGTGACCTTCTCGGCGGGCGTGACGGGGATCGGGGAGCACACGGCCGATGCCGAGGCGCTCGCCGAGGCCGACCGGCTGCTCTACCTGGCCAAGACGACGGGGCGCAACCGGGTGATCAACCCGCAGATGGACCTCGGGCTGCCGGTGCGCGAGATCCTGCTGGCCGAGGACGACCCGGACGTGGCGTTCATCATCGGCGCCAACCTCGAGCGCGAGGGGTTCCGGGTGCTGCACTGCGCCGACGGCGAGCTGGCACTGGAGCAGGCCCGGGACCGCGACCTGGCGCTGGCGATCCTGGACGTGATGCTGCCGGGCCTGGACGGCTTCGCGTTGCTCTCGAAGCTGCGCGACCTGCCGAGCTTCGCCAAGACGCCGGTGGTGATGCTGACCGGCCTCGGCGCCGAGGAGCACGTGGTGCGCGGCTTCGAGCTGGGCGCCGACGACTACATGGTCAAGCCGTTCTCGCCGATGGAGCTGCAGGCGCGGGTCCATCGTCTGCTCCAGCGGGAATGAAGATCCTGCTGGTGGACGACGACCCGGCGATCCGGCTGGTGGCCGGCATGGCGCTGTCCCGTCTCGGACGTCACGACGTACGCGAGGCCGAGGATGCCTCCGGCGCGCTGGCCGCGCTGGCGGCCGAGCGTCCGGACGCGGTGCTGCTGGACTACATGCTGCCCGACGCCGACGGGGCGGAGTTGCTGGGACGGATGCGCGACCTCTCCGACCAGGACCTGCCGCCGGTGGTGTTCCTGACCGCCAAGGACGACCCGGCAACCGTCGACCGTCTGATCGGACTGGGGGCGCGCGGCGTGATCGCGAAGCCGTTCGACCCCACGACGCTGCCGGGCCGGCTGGTCGCGATCCTCGCCGGAGCCGCGCCGCGTTCCTGAGACGACCGGCTCCGCCGCCCTACTGCACGTAGCCCAGCGAGCGCAGCTGCCGCAGCTGCTCCTCGTTCGGCTCCCAGCGCTCGTCGCCGGGCCGCCGCGGCGGCGGGAGCGAGCGCACGATGTCGGCCAGGCCGGCCTGCTCGGCCAGCTCCAGCGAGGCGTCGCGCTGCTCCCGGGCGTCGTCCGCGGTGAAGAACACGGCGCGGCCCTGCGAGCGCTCGACGATCAGCACCCCGTCGTCCGACCGCACGGAGACGAGATCGCCGCCGTACAGCGTCCCCTCGGCGACCGAGTAGCGCGCGCCGCCGCGGCCCAGCGGATGTCCCGGGAGTCCCGGCGGGACCGGGATCCCGGCATACTCGAGGATCGTCGGCGCGACGTCGAGCTGCCGCACGCGCTCGTCCCGCACCACCCCCGCCGGACCGCCCGGACGGCGCACGATCAGCGGCACGCGCACGACCTCGGCGAAGTGGCTGTGACCGTGCTCGAAGCTCCCGTGGTCCCAGAACTCCTCGCCGTGATCGGCGATCACGACGACCAGCGTGTCGTCCCACAGCCCGGCCTGCTCCATGCCGGCGCGCAGCCGCCCGAACTGCTCGTCCATGTAGCGCAGCTCGCCGTCGTAGCGCGCGATCAGGCTCTCGCGCTGCCGCGGCGTCAACTCGAGGTCGCCGGTGCGGATCCGCACCATCTCGCCCGCGCTCCCGAACCCCTCTGGCACGTGGTCTCGCTGGTCCGGCTCGAACTCGCTGTCGAACGGCGCCGGCGGATCGTACGTCAGGTGCGGGTCGAAGTAGTGCACGGCCAGGAACAGCGACGCATCGGGGTCCTGCTCCCCCAGCCAGCGCAGCGCCAGATCGGTGGTGTCGGAGGCGCTCCTGTGATTGCGGTTCGTGGCGTCCGTCATCACGTAGTCGTAGAACCCGAACCCCTGGGCCAGCCCCGACTGCGGCTGGCACCACACCACGTTCCAGATCCCGCCGGTTTCAAACCCCGCCGCCCCGAGCAGCCCGGCCAGCGTCGGCACCCCCTCGCGCAGCGGGAAGATCACCCCGTCGGCGAACCCCGCCCCGTGTGCGTGCGGCGGCTGCCCGGTCAGGATCGTCGCGATCGTCGGCAACGTCCACGAGGACTGCGCGTAGGCCTGCGTGTAACGCTCCCCCTCCCCGGCCAGCCGGTCGAGGTGCGGTGTGGTCCGCCGGTCGTATCCGTAGGACGACAGGTGGTCGGCCCGGACGGTGTCCAGGATCACCAGCAGCACCCGGCGCGGCGCGGGCTGCGGATCGGCGCACGACAACGAGGCGGCGATCGCCGCGAGCAGCAAAGGCACGACCGGTGTTCTGTGCTTCATGAATCACCCGAGCGGAATCACCGTAGGGGCGGCAGGATGCGGAGTCAAGTCGAGAGCGGGTCGGCCG
>JBFKMV010000099.1:0-18316 GCA_041629655.1 Candidatus Polarisedimenticolaceae bacterium | reverse complement strand
TCGGATCGACCTCGACGCTGGTCGGCGGCCGCCGCGTATCGATACCCTCGACCTGCGCCAGCATCGAGGCCAGGTTGGACGGCACGGCGTCGGTCAGGTACTGCACCTCCTCCGCGCCGAACACCTGGCACGGCAAGACCACGAAGCTGGAAGGGGTGCTGGCCGGTCCCCCCTTGAACCACCCCGGCAGCCACGCGCCGGCCGCGATCGCCAGGCCGGCCACCACCACCAGCAACGCCGCCACCAGCCACGTGCGCGACTTGCGGCCTTCGCGCGACGCGCGGTACCGCAGCGCCTGCGCGGTGGCCGACCCGGCCAGGATCGCCAGCGAGATCTCGGCGCTGGCCGGTCGCTCGGCGAGGTCCTTGTGCATCAACGCCGGCACCAGGCGCTCAAGGTGCTCCGGCACGCCCGTGCGCAGGCCCGAAAGCTCCGGCGGCTCCTCGGTCGCGATCCGGGTCAGCGTGCCGACGCTGCTCGGCGCCTCGAAGGGGTGCTTGCCGGCCAGCATCTCGTAGGCGATCACGCCGATCGACCACAGGTCGGTGCGCGAATCGACGGTTCCGCCACGGGCCTGCTCCGGCGACATGTACGCGACCGTGCCCATCAACGCGCCCTGCTCGGTCAGCCGCGTTGCGCTCTCGTCGCCCTGTTCGGGTCGCAGCTTGGCCAGCCCGAAGTCCACGACCTTGATCTGGATCGGCGCCGTGACGCCGCTGTGCGAGGTCGGCGGACGGGTCAACAGCACGTTGGCCGGCTTGAGGTCGCGGTGGATCACGCCGGCCGAGTGCGCGGCGCCGGCCGCCTCGAGCAGCTGCCGGATGATCGACTCGCACTCCTCGATCGGCAGCGGGCCGCGCCGCATGTGGTCGCCGAGGGTCTCGCCCTCGTAGAGCCCCATGGCGATGAACAGCCGGCCCTCGTGCTCGCCGATCTCGAAGATCGTGGCGATGTTGGGATGGTCCAGCGCACTGGCCGCCTGGGCCTCGCGCAAAAAGCGCGCCCGGGCCAGGGGGCTCGTGGTCATGGCCGAGGGCAGGAACTTCAGCGCCACCGGACGGCGCAGCTTGGTGTCCACCCCGCGGTAGACCACTCCCATGCCGCCGGAGCCCAGCTTCTCGCCGACTTCGTAGTGGCCGATGATGGAGCCCGTCATTCCCAGGTGCGCCGGCGCGCCGGACGCCGGCCCGGCAGAGCCGCGCCGATGTTAACCGGGCAGTGTAGCGTCGCACAACCCGGCCCCCGGGCGGTGCGACTCCATTTCCGGCCGCGGACCGATCAGGCCGGGCGGTCTCCCGGCGAGCGCATACGTCGCACCAGCAGCGCGGTCGCGCCCAGCAGCACCAGCGCGGCGAGCACGCCCACGCCGCGCAGGTCGAAGCCCGGCACGGGTTGCGGCCCGGCCCCGGTGAGGACCGCGTTGAAGTTGCAGTTGCCGCCGGTGCTGAACCCGGAGCTCAGGCTGGCGCTCGAATCCGCGTTGCAGTCCGCCGGTCCCGCGACCGCACCGACCGCGAGCGTGAATCCGTCATCGTTCAAGGTGTTGTCCACCGAGAATGCGGCTTCCCAGCCATCGCCGCACAGGTTGACCGCCACGTCGGCCGAACCGCCGTCCAGCAGTGCGGCTCTCAGGCCCACCGTCGCGTTGATGCTGCTCACGAACTCGGCGGCCAGCGCCGCAGCGGGTTGACCGGCCGCAACCGGACCCGCGTTGTTCGCCGTCGGCAGGCCGCTGGGAAAACGGACGACCTCCCAGAACCACGGCGTGTCGCTGGCGGTACCCTTCACGCAGTAGCGCCGGATGTCCTGGCGCGTGGCTTGCGCCGAGACGTCGACCGGCAGCGAGACCACGACGAGCGCGGCCACGATGATCCAGCCGCAGCGACGGAATCCCCTCGTAATTTGCACGGTGTTCCCCTCCTCCTCCTGGTGGGCCATTCCAACGATTGACGCCCATATACCCCGCTCGTCCCACGGGGCGCAACGCGAAAGTCGGTAACGAGCGGTCGATCCGACCGCAGGGGGGGGGTGCAACAAAGTCGATCCGGTCTCAGGATTCGGCGCGGTCCGGGCCCGGCAGCCAGTAGCGCCAGGTCAACAGCGCCCACAGCATCACCGGGAACACCTGGCCCGCGGTGCTGTGCGTCACGTGGAGCAGGCGATACAGCGGGTTGCCGGGGTTGCTGTACTGGAACGCGACCCACGACCGCACGAATACCAGGTGCAGCACCAGCTGCGCCAGCACCAGCGCGAGACAGCCCAGCCCGAGCAGCCGCAGGCGGGTGCGCCAGTCGACGGGGGTGGCCAGCAGCAGCGCCGGCAACAGCACCACGCTGATGTGGATCTGGCGCAGGCTCTTGCCGGGGATCGAGAACACCGCGGCGCGGCTGCGGTCGGGCCGCTCGCGCAGGATGCGCCAGCCGCCCTCGTCGGTCGCCTCGATGCGTAACGGGGGCGAGAAGGTCGCCGCGACCGGGTCGGCGACGCCGCGCAGCGCGTCCCGGTACAGCGGCTGCAGCCACGGGTAGACCAGCACCAGCGCCAGCAGCAGCGGGACGAACACGGCCGCGAACGAAAGGACTTTACGCCGCCCGGGCCTCACCCCGGACTCCGTGCCTCAGCGCCCACGCGAGCCACAGGGCCAGCGTGAAGAAGATCATCAACGATTGCCAGACCACCAGGTGCGCCGTCTCGAACGCGGCGGGGTAGTAACGGCCGATGAAGAACAGGGTCAACAGGCGGACCTGGTTGAACAGCAGGATCGTGGGCACCCCCGCGGCCAGTCCGAACGCCTTGGCCCGCAGCGTGGCGGGATACGCGACCACCGCGGCCAGGAAGATCATCAACGGAAACACCGCCGTGCACTCGAGGATGATGTCGGCCGTGTAGAGCGACGAGATCACCAGCGTGCGGTCGGTCGTGGCCTCGAAACCCAGCAGCCACAGCGTCCAGGCCGTCAGGCGCGCGGTCCACGTGGTGGCCTGGTGCTCGATCAACCCGCCCCAGCGCAGGAATACCGCCATCAGTCCCAGGAACACGGCCACGAAGACCGACCACGCGCGCAGCAGCGCGCCGTTACGGGTCCAGAACGAGCCCGGCGGGCGGCGCAGCGACCGTGCCGCCGGCGGCGGAGGCACGTTTCGTTCGCGACGCTTGTTGCGTCTGCGCGCCATGGTGCAACCTCTTTGCCGGTTTCGGCGATCGTACCACAGGGTATGCTGGGCGCGATGAAGACACGCGCGATCCTGATCGAGCGTCTCGGTCCGCCGGAAGCGCTCGTCGAGCGCGAGGTCCCGTTGCGGGACCCGGAAGCGGACGAGGTGCACCTGCGGGTCGAGGCGACGGGAGTCAACTTCGCCGACCTCTTGATGCGCGCCGGGCTCTACGGCACGGTGCCGCCGCGTCCGTTCGGCCCGGGGTTCGAGGTCGCGGGACGCGTGGCGCGCCTGGGCCGGAACGTCACCGGCTGGCACGAGGGCGATCGCGCCGTCGCGCTGCTGCGCCACGGCGGCTACGCGCACGACGTGGTGGTTCACGCCGGCAACCTGATGCCCTGCCCCGACGCGATCGACCCGGTGCGCGCGGCCGCGGTGCCGGTGGTGTTCCTGACGGCGTCGGTGTGTCTGTTCCGCGCCGGCAACGCGCGGCGCGACGAGACGGCGCTGGTGCTCGGCGCCGGAGGCGGGGTCGGCACGGCCGCGGTGCAGCTGGCGGTGCGGCACGGCCTGCGCGTCGTCGGCACCGCCGGCACGCCGGCCAAGCGCGAGTTCGTCACCGGCGAGCTGGGCGCCGCGGCCTGCTTCGACTCGCGCGCCGAGTGGGAGCACGACGTGCGCGCGCTGGTCGGCAAGCGCGGCGTCGACCTGGCGCTGGACCCCGTCGGGGGCCGCGCCACCGCGGCGTGCCGCCGGCTGATGGCGCCGCTGGGCCGCCTGGTGTTCTACGGCATGAGCGAGGCGATGCCGCGGCGCAAGCGCGACTGGCCGCGTGCGCTCGCGGCCTGGCTGCGCACGCCGCGCTTCCACCCGCTCTCGCTGGTCGAGCCGAACCTCGGCGTGTTCGGCGTGCACCTGCTGCACCTCGGCCCCAAGGAGCCGCTGCTGCGCGAGCTGTCGGTGGAGATCTTCGACGGCGTGGCGCGTGGGGAGCTGCGGCCGGTGGTGGACCGGGTGTTTCCGCTGACGCGCGAGGGGGCGGTCGAGGCCCACCTGCGGCTCCACGAGCGCCGGAACCTGGGCAAGGTCGTGCTGGCCCGGGAGCCGCTGTAACGCCGGGGACCGCCGTCCGACCCTGTTAATCGCCACCGGGCCCCGGAAACGGCGGTATAAGAAAGGCAAGTCGGGGGGGAGAGGTTGAACGTGACACGGGTCCGAACGTTCGCGATCCTGGCGACGCTGCTGGGACTGTCGGGGGCGCCGGCGGCGGCCAACGAGGTCTGGGTCGTCAACGGGGGCAAGTTCGGGATCCAGGTCATCGACGGCGTCGCCGAGCAGGTCGTGGCCGCGATCCCGCTGGACGACGTGACCGACCCGCCGCGTTGCGTCGCCTTCTCCTCGGTCCCCGGTTCCGCGGGCGCCTTCGCGTTCGTCAGCCAGGGTCCCTTAATCCGCGTGATCGATACCGCGCAGCGGGCGGTGAGCCACGACGTCGACGTCTCCGCGCTGCTCGGTTCACCCGTCGAGCTGCGCGGCTGCGCCGCCGCGCGCCCGCGCGAGTTCGAGGACGGGCAGGGGGCGGCCGTGCGCAGCTACCTGCACGTCGCCGCGCAGGTGGACACGGGCGGCGCCGCACCCGAGCCGTGCTTCATCGTGTTCGACCAGGCGCTGCTGCTTTCGAACCCGCAGGATCCGGGGTTGATCGTCGCCAACGACGCGCTCGGTGCCACGCCGCCCGGCGCCGTGCGCGAGGCGCTCGACGTGACCGTGCTGCCGCACGAGCACGGCCCGCACTTCCAGCGCGCCTGGTACAGCTACCGCGAGACCTCGCCCGACCCCGCGCTGTTCGCGGCGCTGGTCGCCGCCGAGCGCACGCTGGGATCGGGATGGGGCGTGGTCCGCGAGCGGATCGAGCCGCTCCCCAACACCCCGGGCCTGCCCGACGGGATCCAGCTCGGGGTCACGTTCGATCGCGAGCTGGTGGCGTGGCCCACGGCCGACGGGCAGCAGCTGCTCAACCCGCAGACCGCCGGCGGCGGATGCGATCTGCCGGGCACCCGGCTGCGCGGCGTGGCGATCGCGGGTCGCGGTCCGGGGTCGCACACGGTCATCGCCATCGACGACGGCGCGTCCCCCGGCTGGGCGCACCGCCTCGACCCCGCGAGCTGCGACTTCGTGTCGACGACGGTGGGACTCGACCCCGTCGCGGTGGCGATGTTCGACTCCCGGGAGTGGACCAAGGCCTTCGTGGCCAACCGCGACTCCGACACCGTGACCGTGCTGCGCTCGGATTCCACGGTGGGCTCGATCACGCTCGAACCCGGGGCGCCGCCGTGCCTCCTGTGCCCGTTGGACATCGAGGCGCTGCTCGGAGGTCCGCTCGAGTGCACCGTGCGGAACGTCCGGGCGGAGCGGTCGGGCAGCGACGTCGTGCTGAGCTGGGACACGGTGGGCTGCTCGCCGGACACGCAGTTCCGGGTGCTGTGCGTGTGCCAGGACCCGGGCGGAGTCTGCCCGCCCGGCTGCCCGTCCGGTCCGCTGTCAAGCCTCGGCGGGGAGGAGGCCGACACCCTCGCCCCGCTGGAGAGCGGGATGTCCTGCGACGGCGACTGGAAGGAGGCCGACACGACCGGCCCGGGCGCCAACAGCTACCTTCACTCGGGCGGCGCCACCGGCGGCAGCGTCTGCTACAACGTGCGCTGAGCGCGATCCGGTATGCTCCCCGCCGGGGGAGCACGACGTGCCCGGTGGAGCGAGCCCGCGTCTGGCCGCGTTCGTGACGTCGCTGTTGCTGCTGCTGCCGGCCGGCGGGTGCGGCGGTGACGACGGCGTCGTGCTGGAGGACTGCCCGCGCGGCGACGGACCGTGGAGCGACGCGATCCGCGAGGCGCGCCGCGCAGACGCACTGGAGGCGCTGGCGCTCCGGGCCGCGGAGATCGCCGCGACGTGCCCCGAGCGCTGGGAGCCGCTGTGGACGGTCGCCCAGTGCCGTTACCACCAGCGTCGCGCCGGGGACTCCCGCGCGGCCTTCGAACGAGCGCTGGAGCTGGCGCGCGCCGCGGACGATCCGCTCGGAATCGCCAGCGCGCTGAACCGCCTGGGCGGCTTCGCGCGCCGGGACGGCGACTTCGCCGCGGCCGAGGGGATGTACCGCGAGGGGCTGGAGGCCGCCGGACGGGCCGAGCGCGAGGACCTCGCCGCGTTCCTCGAGAACAACCTCGCCGGGGTGCTGCTCCAGACCGGCGACTTCGTCGGCGCGACGCGGATGCTGGAGCGCGCGGGCGCCGTGATGCGCGGCCTGGGCAACGAGAGCCCGGCGTTGACCGCCGACTACAACCGCGGCCTGGTGCTGCTGGAGCTGGGCGACGCCCGCGGCGCACGGGAGCTGCTGGAGTCGTTCCACCGCCGCTGCCTGGAGCGCGGCGAGCCGGATCGCGCGGTGCGCGCCGCGGTCACCCTGGGCCGGCTGCACCTGCTGACCGACGAGCCGGAGCTGGCCCGGACGTGGCTCGCGCGCGTCCCCGACGACGACTCGCAACAGGCGGCGCGGGCCCGGATCTACCTGGGGCGGATGCAGCTCGAGGCCGGCCGGTACGACGCGGCGGCGGCGCTGTTCGACGCGGCGGGCCGCGACGCGGCCAACGAGCTGACCGCGCTGTTCGCGCGCACGTTCCGCGCCGAGGCCGACCTGCGTCGCGGCGCGATCGCCGAGGCGCGCCGCCGGCTCGAGGCCGTGCTGGCCGAGGTCGAGGCGACCGGGGCGGGCTCGCTGGAATGGCTGGCGCGCTGGCTGCTCGGCCGCGCGGCGCTGGCCGAGGGGCGCGCGACGGACGGAATCCGCGAGCTCGACGCGGCGGTCGCGACCCTGGAGGGGATCGGCTCGGGGCTCGGCGCCTCGAGCGAGGCGCTGCGGTTCCTGCGCGACCGCACCGGTCCCTACGTCGATCTCGCGCTGGCGCTGGCGGGGGAAACGCGTGGGCCGCTGGAGGCGACGCGCGCGGCTGTGGTGTTCTCGGTCGTCGAGCGCGCCCACGCCCGCGTGCTGCGACAGACGCTGGGCGGCGAGGGGGGCGCCGCGCCCGGCATCGTGCCGCTCGAGCGGTTGCAGCGCGGGCTGCGCCCCGGGGACCTGCTGCTCGACTTCCTGATCGGTGAGGACCACGGAATCGTGCTGGCGGTGCGTCGCGACGGGATGCGCGCGGCGCGCCTTCCGGGCTGGAGCGAGCTGCGCGAGCCGCTGCGGCGCTACCGGGACCTGTTGCGGAAGGTGCCCGCCGACAGCGCTGCGCCGCTGCCCGCGACGCCGGAGGTCGAGCGGTTCCGACGCCTGCTCGTTGCGCCGTTGCTGCCGTGGCTTTCGGAGGCCGGGCGGTTGTTCGTCGTTCCCGACGGGGAGCTGGCGACCGTGCCGCCGGCGGCGTGGCCCGACTTCGATCCCGGGACGGACACCGCGCTGATGCCGCTGGCCGGCGTGCCCCCGTCGTGGCCCGGCGACCGGCGCCCGTTGTTGCTCGCCGGCGATCCCGCGCCGGACGACGCCGGCAACTACCCCGAGCTTCCCTACGCCGCGCGCGAGGTCACCCGCATCGCGGAGCTGTGGCAGGACCCGGGCCAGGTCCCGTTGCTGCGCGACGGTTTCTCCGCCGCGGCGTTCACGGCTTCCGGGCTCGAGCGCTACCGCACGATCCACCTCGCCACGCACGCGATCGCGTCGGCGCGTTCGCCGGACCAGTGCGCACTGGTGTTCTCCGGCGGCGAGAAGCTGGGCTTCGACGAGATCGCGCGCCTGCCGCTCGGTCCGTCGCTGGTGGTGCTCTCGGCGTGCCGCACCGGCGAGGGCGAGATCGTCCCGGGCGAAGGGGTGCTGGGATTGAACTGGGCCTTCCTGCGCGCGGGGGCGCAGGGCGTCGCGGTCAGCCAGTGGAGGGTCGCCGACGCGGCCACGGCGACCTTGATGGTCGAGTTCCATGAGCGGATGCGCGCCGGGAGCGACCCCGTGACCGCGTTGCGGCTGGCCCGCAACCGCCTGCGCGAGGAGTACCGCCACCCGGCGTACTGGGCCGCCTTCACGGTCGTGCTGCGGCCGGAGATCGAGTAGCCGCCTGGTCGACGAGGCGGAACGCGTGCCGGAACAGCACGCGGCCGTCCAGCGGGTCGCCGGGCTTGTGGAAGCGGATCGAGAGCGTGTAGTCGGTGTCCGGCTCCAGCCGGTCCGGGTAGATCACGACGCGCAGCGTTGCCCCGTCGTCGAAGTCCGCGCCCCGGCGCGGTTGCTCGATCAGCGTCCGCTCCCCGTGCGTCAGCTCCACCAGGAACGTCGCGTCCGTGTCGCGCAGGTCGCCGGCGTCGATGTCGGTCGCCAGCTCCAGCAGCAGCGGCGCGCCGTCCGGCGGCCGCGTCAAGCTCGCGGCGGGCGGCGCGGGCTCGCCGGGATCGGCGCGGAACACCGTCTCGCCGCGCAGCGTCGCGGTCACGCCGAGCACGCTGGCCGGAGCGTCCGGGCCGCCGGGGGCGAGGAAGCGGTAGGCGGGATAGGCGATCAGCAGCAACAGCAGGTAGGCCAGCGCCGGTGCCGGGTGCAGCACGGTCCCGGCGAGCCGCTCCCACAGTCCGGCCAGCACGCCGGGGGAACGGCCGGGCGCTTCCGCGCGCTCGCCGGGCAGCTCCTCCACGATCGCCAGCGCGTCGCGGCAGACCTCGCACGACCCGAGGTGCCCCTCGATCCGTCGCACCGCGTCGGGCTCCAGGGTCTCGCGGGCCTCGAGGTACTCCAGCAGCAGCTGGGACTGGACGTGCTCCTCCAGCGCGTCCGGGGCGGTTTCGCCGAACGCCAGCGCGTGGGCCAGCAGCGCCCGGCACGACTCGCAGCCGGCCAGGTGCGCCTCGACACGGGACCGCTCGGTCTCGTCCAGCGTCCCGTTGGCGTAGAACGGGATCAGCGGAGCGATGGCGTCGCGACCGCTCATGGTCCGGCCCCGGGGTTCAGCAGCGGTCCGCCGTGGAAACCGGTCGCGATGTCGCGCGCCTTCTGCAGGCAGCGGTGCGTGCGCACGCGCACGTTGCCGGGCGTGATCCCCAGCCGCCGGCCCACCTCGGCCGCGCTCAGTCCCTCGCCGTAGACGAAGCTCCACAGCCGCCGGCAATCGTCGGGCAGGCGCTGGAAGATGTAGCTCAGGCACTCCAGGCGCTCGCGCTGCTCGACCCGTTCGCCGGCGTCGGGTTCGGGCGAGGGCGCCTCGGACTGCTCCGGCGCGTGGATCTTCGTGCGCAGGCGCTGCCGCCGGTAGATGTCGATCGAGGTGTGACGCGCCACCGAGAATGCGAACGTCTTGAAACTGGACTGGCCGCGGTAGCGCCCGGAGCGGACGATGCGCAGCAGCTTCAGCAGCACCTCCTGCACGACGCCCTCGGGGTCCTCGAAGTTCCAGCGGCCGACACGGACCACGCCTTCGACCCAGCCCTGGACGTGCCGGAACGCGCCGCCGTCCCCGGCGGCGAAGCCGTCGAGGATCTCGCTGTCCGTGGCCGGTTCCACCACGCGAATGGTAGGGCAGCCCGGAACGCCGGGCAATCGCAGCGGGATCGCGCAGGACATCGTCTGAGGAGTCGCAGCGGCGCGCGGCGCGTTACACGCGGCCGCGCGCGCACCGCGTTACACGCGGCCGCGCGCGCACCGCCCCGACTCCCCGGGCAGGGCGCGATCGGGCGGCGCTGCGGGGACCCGTGTACCCCCGGAATCAGTCTAGAACGCGCCGCGCGGCTGCCGGCCCGCGGGTCCGCAGGTGGTGCGGGCCATGTCCAGCGACGATCACCGCCGGCCCTTTCGCGTGCGCACCCGATGGTTCGTAATGAAAGGTGGGACCGATCACGCTCAGGGAGTTCGGCGCCATGAACCCACGCGGCCTGCTGATCGTGGCCTCGCTGCTGCCGTTGGCGGCGCCGTGCCAGGAGCGTCTTTCGGCCGGGACGGAGGAACCTCCGGGCCGGATCGCGATCTTCCGTTACGACGACGCGCCGGACGAGCGCCGGCCGGCCGGGAACCCCGAGGCGATGACGACGCCGGGCGGGGCGCGGATGCTCGCCGACGGCCGCGAGGTCGCGACCTACGTGCTGGTGCTGCGGCTCGCTCCGGGCGAGCGGTTCGTGCGCGCCACGGTCGAGGCGCGCGACGGACGGTTCTGCGTGGCGCGTCGCGCGCGCCGGGCCTCGCGCGTCCTGGGGCGGATCGGCGTCGACCTGCTGGTCGCCGAGGCGGCGCCGGCGCTCCACCCCAGCATCGGACTGCTCGCGGACTTGGTGCTGCCCGACGCGGCCGCCAGGCCGGCGCCCCGGCTCGAGCGACGGATCAAGCTGCGCGCGCGCGACGTCGAGAGTCACGAAGGCTACGCGGTGCTGGTGTTGCCGATGGTGGCGGGCTCGCTGACCCGGCTGGTGTTCCCGCGGCTGGTAATCGAGGCGGTGGCGGAGAACGGGCGCCGCTCACGCCGCAAGCTGGACGCCGCGCCGGTGGTCGTTCCCGGACCGCAGGACGCGGGCATCAACCGCGAGCGGTTGATCCGGATCCTGTCCGGCCGCGGCGCGGAAGCGTCGGACGCCCCCGAGACCGCCAACCCGCGGCAGGACTGAAGCGGCCCGCGCGCCAGAAACGAAAGGGGCCCCGTGCGGGGCCCCTCGCGCCGTGCTGGATCTGGACGGCCGGTCGCCTGGACGACGCGGCGTTGGCTGCCCCCGACCATGCGCCCGCCGGAACGGCGGCCGGCCATGTTGTCATTCGGGCGCCGCCAGGAACTGCCCGTTGGAGTAGACGATGTCGCGGTGGAATTCGTTCCGGGTCGCCGGCGTGGCGTCGTCACCGTCCACGCCGTCCTTGCCGAACGAGATCAGCGTGTAGTCGTCGTCCACCCGGGTGTAGCTGTACAGGTTGCCCCAGTGATCGTGCGTCGGCACCACGCTCGCCTGGTACGGCGTCAGGATCGCCTCGAGGTCGGTGAAGTCCCCGGCGGGATCGGGAAGCCGCCCCACGTCGATCACGTAGGTCTCGATGGCGCTGGCGATGCTGCGCATGTCGGCCACCGTGGCGCCCTGTCGCGCCTTGTCGTGGGCACCGATCAGGTTGCTGATCGCGATGGCGGCGATGACCCCGATGAGCACGAGCGTGATCAACAGCTCGATCATCGAGTAACCCGCCATGCTGTCCGTCGCGGCCCGTTTCCTGCTCGGCATCGGAACCTCGTAGCGCCCCCGGGTCGTGCCGTTCTTGGTACCCTACGGAGCGCGCCCTGCAATAGCCGTTTTCGTAATCGAACTCGCAAACAGGGAGCCCGAAAAACGAAAGCCGCGCCCGGAGGCGCGGCTTCCGCGGTCAGCAGGGGTTGCGGCTCAGTCGCCGAGACCGAGGACCGAATCGCTCCACAGGGCGGTGTCGCTCCACAGGGCGGTGTCGCTCCACAGTGCGGTGTCGCTCCACAGGGCGGTGTCGCTCCACAGTGCGGTGTCGCTCCACAGTGCGGTATCGCTCCACAGTGCGGTGTCGGTCCACAGCGCGGTATCGGTCCACAGTGCAGTGTCGGTCCACAGTGCGGTATCGGTCCACAGCGCGGTGTCGGTCCACAGCGCGGTGTCGCTCCACAGGGCCGTGTCGCTCCACAGGGCTGTGTCGCCCCACAGCGCCACGTCGCTCCACAGGGCCGCGTCGCCCCACAGCGCCACGTCGCCCCACAGCGCGACATCGCTCCACAGCGCGGTGTCGCCCCACAGCGCCACGTCGCCCCACAGCGCCGTATCGCTCCACAGGGCGGTGTCGCTCCAGAGGGCCGCGTCGCCCCACAGCGCGACATCGCCCCACAGCGCGGTGTCGCCCCACAGCGCGGTATCGCTCCACAGCACCGTGCTGCTCTCGAGCTGGCCGGGGTTCTCCAGCGTGTAGGAACCTTCCTCCTCGCCGCGCTTGACGATCGGGGAGGCGGTGTCGAAGTAGGCCGGGCGGAACGGGCCGGTCATCGCGATCGCCCGCACCACCTGCAGGTAGCCGGCGCCCACCGCGAAGGCGTTTTCGTTCGCCACGTCGTCGGCGGAGTACATCAGGATCGCCTTGACCTGCGAGTTGGTCAGCAGCGGGTTGCGTTCGAACATCAGCGCCGCCGCGCCGGAGACCACGCCGGTCGACATGCTGCTGCCGGACAGCTCGATGCGGTCCTCGGAAACCACGCGCTCGGGGAACAGGCTCGCCACGGTGGCGTTCGGCGCGAGCGAGGAAACGACGCGGTTGCCCGGCGCGACGATGTCCGGCTTGAGCACGTGGTCGCCGTAGGACGGGCCGCGGCTCGAGTAGGTCGTGATGATGTCGTCCGCCCGCACCTCGGTGTTGACGTCGTTCATCGCGCCGACGGTCAGGATGTACGGGTCGTTCCCGGGCGAGTTGATCGTCATGTAGCCGTCGCGGCCGCGGTTGCCGGCCGAGGCGATCACGACCATGCCGTGGGCCCAGGCGCGCTCGACCGCGCGGGTCAGCGGATCGGTGCGGAAGGACTCCATCGGCGGGTGGCCGAGCGACATGTTGAGGATGCGGATGCCGTAGCGGCTGCGGTTCTCGATCGCGAAGTCGATCGCTGCGATCACGTTGCTGGCGTAGCCCGCGCCGTCGGAGTCGAGCACCTTGAGCGAGACGAAGCGCACGTCGGGGGCCATCCCCTGGACCGCGCCGTCGTCGCCGGAGCCGCCGATGATGCCGGCCACGTGCGTGCCGTGCCCGAACTCGTCCTCGGGCGAGCCGCCGCCGGTGAAGTCGACGCTGGCCAGGATGCGCTCGGCCGGAATCGCCGGCGAGGCCGTCAGCCCGGAGTCGATCAGCGCCACGGTCACGTTCTTGCCGGTGTAGCCGAGATGCTCCGAGACGCGACTGGCGCCGGTCGCCGTCACGGCCACGTCCAGGCTGCCCACGACCTTGCGGTCGGGCGAGATCGAGCGGACCCGCGGATCCGCCGCCAGCGCTTCCAGCTCCGCGCGTGAGAACTTGCCGGCCAGGCCGCGCACCGACCCGAGCTGCTTGCGCTTGCCGTTGCCCCGGCCGCGCACCGCCTCGATCTCGTCCGCGCTCACGTCGTCGTTGTAGGTCACGATCACGCGGGCGTCCGGCGCGCCGAGGTCCAGCTCCTCGGCCAGGTCGCGCGCCATCTTCACGTTCTGCGGCGCCGCGAACACGGCCGACGCCAGCGTCAGGATCAAAACCACGATCAGCGTCTTGAAGGTCTTGTCGTTCCGTTTCATCGTCCTCTCCTCCCGGTTTATCTGAAGCCCCATGTCTTTCGCCTTCACCCCCATCACGCGAGGGGCGGCAGCGAAACTGATCAGGGGAGGGGAGAAAAAAACGGAAAAAGGGAAAAAGGCCGGCTTCAGAGGGTTTTCAGCTTGGCCAGGGACTTCTTGGGCGCGATCAGCCGGTAGCTTTCGAGAATCAGGTCCCCGAGCTCGTCCCAGTCATCGACCCGGGTCGCGTCCATCGAGACCCAGCCGTGCTTGCCCACGTAGGGCGCCCGCGAAAACCGCGGGTCGGCGTCGACCAGGATCGCCGCGTGGGCCTTCTCCAGCTTGAACGTGATCTTCGGCTCGCCCTGCTCCTCGCCGTAGCCGGCGAAGATCTTCTCCCCGACCCGGAAGTGCGGCTCGCCCCACGTGATCGTGAGCTTGGTGTCGGGGAACGAGAGGCAGAGCTTCTCGAGCTTCTTCAGGACGGTGGCGGGGTCGGGCATGCCGCTCCTAGGACGACGAGAACCGCTTCGCCTCGTCCGGCCGCCCCCACGACCGGTACAGCTCCACCACCCGGTCGAGCGCGGTGCGCGTCAGCGGGTGCTCCGGGCCGCGCTTTTCCTTGAGCCCCTCGTAGCCCTGGATCAACAGCGGCTCGGCGTCGGTGTAGCGACGCTGCGCCGCGTAGCACTCGCCGAGGGCGCTCGAGGCCTCGGCCAGCTTCCAGTGGCCGGCGGGCAGGGTCCGCTCGTAGATCGCGATCCCTTCCTTCAGCAGCGGCTCGGCCGCGGCGGCGCGGTCGCGGCCCACCAGCAGGCCGCCCAGCAGCACCAGCGAGCTGCCGGTTTCGGGGTGCTCGTCGCCCAGCGCCTCGCGCCGGATGTCGAGCGCCAGGCGGTACAGCTCCTCGGCTCCGTCGAGGTCGCCCTTCTGCGCCAGCAGCTCGGCCAGGTTGCAGCCGACGCTGGCCACGTGCGGATGCCGCTCGCCGGCGCGCTTGCGCTCCAGCGCCAACGCCTCGCGGTACAGCGGCTCGGCGGCGTCCAGGTTGCCCATCCGCACGTTCAGCTTGGCCAGGTTGTTCAGCGCCTCCATCAGGGCCGGATGCTCGGGGTCGAGCAGCTCGCGCATCAGCTCGACCGCCTCGCGCAGGAACGGCTCCGCCTCGGCGTACTTGCCCTGCATACCGAGGCTGGCGCCGAGGTTGGTGAGGTTCTGCGCGTAGATCGGGTGCTTGGCCCCCAGCAGCTTGCGCCGCAGCTCCAGCGCCTCGCGGAACAACCGCTCGCCGTCCTCCAGCCGGCCCTGCACGACCGACAGGGTGGCGAGGTTGTTCTTGGCCGTCGCCAGCTCCTCCGTCTCGCCGAGCGCGCGCTCGTGGATCGCGATCGACTCCCGGTAGTAGGCCTCGCTCTCGTCGTACTCGCCGAGCTGGCGCTTCACGATGCCCAGGTAGTTCAGTGTTGCGACGACCTCGTCGCTGTCCGTGCCGATCAGCTCGCGCCGTTGTTCGAGCGCCTGTTTCAGCAGTAACTCGGCCTCCTGGAAGTTCCCCAGATCCCGGTTCACCACACCCAGGTCGTGCAGGCTCTCGGCGACGGCGACATGCCGCTCGCCGTACAGGCGCTGCCGGATCTCGACCGCCTGCTCGAGCAGCGGCCGCGCCCGCTCGAACAGGCCGAGGTTGCGGTAGACGTTGCCGATCGAGGCCAGCAGCGTGGCCTGCACGTCCGGCTCGTCGGCCATCTCCTCGGTCACGCGCCGCGCGCCGCTGTCGAGGATCTCGCTGGCCGGAACGTCGCGACCCGCGCCTTCCAGCGGGTCGGAGACCTCGAAGATCTCCTTCATGAACGCGACCACCCGCTCGGCGCGGTCCCGCTCGCGCCGCGCCTGGTCGCGCTCGTGGGCGATGCGCGAGGCCTGCACGGCCATCGTGACGCCGAAGCCGGCCAGCAGCGCCACGAAACCGACCGACGCGGCGACGGCCAGCCAGTTGCGGCGGAGGAACTTGGCCGAGCGGTAGCCGAACGTGTCCTTGCGCGCGATCACCGGCAGCCCGACCAGGTAGCGCCGGATATCCTCGGCGAGCTGCTCGACCGAGGCGTAACGCCGCTGCGGCTCCTTGCGCAGCGCCATCAGGACGATGTTGTCCAGGTCGCCCTCCAGCGCGCGGCGAAGCTGCGGCGGCTGGCTGCGGCGGGCGGCGGCGATCGATTGCGCCGTGACCGCGGTCGCCGGGGTGTGGCCGGTGCCGTCGTCCACGGGGACCGGGACCGGGCGCGTCACCACGGCGCTCGGCGCGTCGGCCTCGTCCTCGACCACCATCCGCGCGAACTCGGTCGGCGGCTTGCCCTCCGGGTCGTGCGGCAGGCGCCCGGTGAGCAGCTTGTACAGCAGCACGCCCAGCGAGTAGACGTCGCTACTGGTGGTGACCATCTTGCCCTGCACCTGCTCGGGGCTGGCGTAGTGCGGCGTCATCGGGCGCAGCCAGGTCGCGGTGCGCTCGACCGGCTGCGCGAACTGGTCGGGCTTGAGCAGCTTGGCGATGCCGAAGTCGAGCAGCCGCGGGACGCCGTCGGCGCTGACCAGGATGTTGCTGGACTTGATGTCGCGGTGCACGACCAGGCTCTGGTGCGCGTACTGCACCGCGGAGCAGACGGTGCGGAACAGCTCGAGCCGCTCGCGCACGGTCAACCGGTTGCCGTCGCAGTAGCGGTCGAACGGCACGCCCTCGATGTAGTCCATCACGAAGTAGGGCAGGCCTTCGTCGGTCGTGCCGCCGTCGAGCAGCTTGGCGATGTTGGGGTGGTCGAGCCCGGCCAGGATCTGCCGCTCGGTGCGAAAGCGACGGATCACGTCCTCGCGGTCGAGATCGTGGCGGATCACCTTGAGCGCGACGCTCTTCTTGTACTCGTCGTCGTCGCGCACCGCGAGGTAGACCTCGCTCATCCCGCCCTCGCCGATCCGGCGCAGCAGCTGGTACGGGCCGACGCGGTCCTGCATGCCGGAGCTGCGCGATACGGGGGATGTCGGCGTCCGGGGCGTCGGCGTCCGGGGCGTCGGCGTGTGGGGCGTCGGCGTGTGGGGCGTCGCGCCGGGCGAGGTGGGGATCGCGGGCTGCTCCAGGAACGATCCCGCGCGGTCGTGCGCGCCGAGCAGCGACTCGACCTCGCCGCGCAGCTCGACGTCGTCGCCGCAGGCGCGGGTCAAGAACGCCGTCCGCTCGCCTTGGGGCAGCTCCAGCGCCTGCTCGAACAGCCGCTCGATCTTGCGGAAGCGGTCAGTCGACATCGCCGCCTCCGCCCCCGCTCTCGCCGCCGAGGTGCCGGAACAGCCACGCCCTGGCCATCCGCCAGCGCCTTGTCACGGTGGGGATCGAGACGCCGACGGCCTCGGCGATCTCGTCGCTGGTCAGGCCGCCGAAGAAGCGCAGCTCGACGATCCGGCCCAGCTCGGGGTCCATCGTCGTCAATTCGTCCAGCGCCTCGTGCACCTCGACCACGTCGGGCGGCCGGCTGCCGGCCGACAGCTCGCCCAGCTCGTCCAGGGACAGCTTGCGCGCCCCGCCGCCGCGCTTCTGGTAGCGGTGCGAGCGCGCGTGGTCGACCAGCACGCGGCGCATCATCTGCGCCGCCAGCGCCTTGAAGTGCACCGTGTTGCGCCACTGCACGCGTCGCTGGTCGATCAGGCGCACGAAGGCCTCGTGCACCAGCGCCGTCGCCTGCAGCGTGTGGTCGCGGCGCTCGCGCCTGAGATAGTGCGCGGCGAGACCGTGCAACTCGTCGTAGATCAGCGGCGTCAGACGCGCCAGCGCCTCGCGGTCGCCGTTGTTCCAGTCGACGAGCAGTCCCGTCACGTCGCCGGCCTGCTTGCCGTCCATGGGGCCCCGTTCTCCGGAGTCCCGATCATTCTACGTCGAATCGGAGCCGTCCACGGGTTGCAGCACCGGAAAACCCGGACGGGGCCGACGATCGCCGCCGCGCGGCCGATCCGGGCGGTGGCCAAGCCGCGATCCTCCCGTACCTGATCCGTAGGACGTCGCGCTCGCGACATCGATCGGGGGGACCGTGCGCAGAGCATCCCGGACCATCGTGCTGTTCGTCGTCGTCGTGGCGGGCGTCGGCGGTGCCGGCGTCGCCGCGGCGGAGCAACCGCCGGGCGACCCCGTGGCGCAGGCCGTGCGCGAGGTGCTCGCGGCCGATTCGATCGGAGAGCTGACGGCGCCGCCGGCCCGTGACGCCGCGGCGTCGGGATGGGGCCGCCTCGACCGCAGCCTGGCCTGGAGCTACGTCGCGCTGAACGCGCTTGACGCCTACCAGACCGCGCACCCGCCGGCCGGGGTGCGCGAGGCCAACCCGCTACTGGCCTCGTGGGCCGGCGAGCGGCCCTCCGCGGGCGAGGTGGCGCTGTTCCGCGCCGCGACGACCTGGGGCGTGCTCGCGGTGACGAAGCGCTACACGCGCACGCCGCGCACGCGACGCACGGTGCTGGTGCTGATCAACGTGATCCAGCTCGGCGCGGTGGTGCACAACGAGCAGGTCAGCGGGGGCATCGTGTTCTGACGGGAGCCGCCCGGGTCCCTACGGCATGCTGGGGCTGCCCGTCCCGCCGCTGGGATTGTCCACGGCCTCCCACAACAGGCCCAGCGCCACGGCCGAGCCGACCACGATCAACGTCGCGGTGGCGGGGTTCGACATCAGCGACATCTTCTTCTTGCCGGTGAGGGTGCCCTGACTCGGCTTCACCTTCGAGGGGTCGGACGCGGCGTTCTTTTTCAGCACGACGTTCAGCACTCGCGGCGATGCGCCGGTCACCTCGACCGGCTGCTCGACGGGGTACAGCCCGCCGTCGGCCTCGGCGGCAAGCTGGTACTGCGCGGCGGGCAGGCCGGCCAGCAGGAAGCTGCCGTCGTCGGC
>JBFKMV010000098.1:0-18462 GCA_041629655.1 Candidatus Polarisedimenticolaceae bacterium | reverse complement strand
CGCAAGAACTCGTTGTGGCCGATGCCGATGGGTCTGGCGTGCTGCGCGATCGAGCTGATGGCGACGGTCGGGCCCCGCTACGACCTGGCGCGGTTCGGCGCCGAGGCGCTCCGCTTCTCGCCGCGGCAAGCCGACCTGATGGTGGTCTCCGGGACCGTGACGAAGAAGATGGCGCCGGCCGTACGGCGGATCTACGACCAGATGCCCAACCCGCGCTGGGTGATCTCGATGGGCGCCTGCGCCTCGTCGGGCGGGATGTACCGCTCGTACGCCGTGGTGCAGGGCGTGGACGAGATCCTGCCGGTGGACGTCTACATCTCGGGGTGCCCGCCGCGGCCGGAGGCGTTGATCGAAGCGCTGCTGGAGATCCAGCGCAAGATCACGCGCGGTGAGAAGAGCGCATCCGAGCTGGCCGACGCCGCATCCAGCGCGGCCTGACCCGTCGCGCCCCGGCCGCGGCGTCCCCGTGGCCGCCGGCCGAAACATGAGCCTCCCTTCCGATCCCGGCCCGGAGGGCAACCCGGAGCTGCTGGCGAGTCTGCGCGAGGAGATCCGCGCGCGCGGACCGATCACGTTCGCGCGGTTCATGGAGCGCTGTCTCTACGACCCGCAGCACGGGTACTACACGCGCGGCGGCGCGCGCCTCGGGCGCGGCGGGGACTTCGTCACCGCCAGCGACGCCGGCACCGCGTTCGGCGAGTGCCTGGCGCGGCAGCTCGGCGAGCTGGACTCGGTGCTCGGGCACCCGGAGCGCTTCCGCGTCGTCGAGCTCGGCGCGGGGCGCGGCCTGCTGGCGCGGGACGTGCGGGGCGCGCTGGCCGCGACCGACCCCGGACTGGCGGCGCGGCTGCACTACGTGCTCGTCGACCGCAGCCCCGGCATGCGCGAGACGGCGCGGGACAACGTCCCCGGTGTCGAGATCGCGGCGGATCCGGCGGCCGGGGCCGGCCCGGGGTGCGCCCTCGCCGTGGAGCTGTTCGACGCGCTGCCCGTCAACCGCGTGCGGCGCCGGCGCGACGAGCTGCGTGAGCTGCTGGTCGACCTCGACGCCGCGGGCGGGCTCGTGGAGCGGGAAGCGCCCCCGGGCGACGAGCTGCGGCGCTGGGTCGAGCGCTACCGCCTCGCGCCCCATGACGGCGACGAGGCCGAGATCGCGCTCGGGGCGCACGCCGCGCTCGAGCGCATGACCGGAGCGATCACCCGCGGCTTCCTGCTGATCGTCGATTACGGGCACTCGGCCGCCGAGCTCGCCGACCGCCGCCATCGCCGTGGGACGCTGCTGGCGTACCACCGCCACCAGGCCCACGAACGCTACCTGGAGCGGGTCGGCGAGCAGGACCTCACGGCCCACGTCAACTTCAGCGCGCTGACCGACCGGGCGCGCGAGCTGGGCCTGGTGCCGCTGGGCCGCACCACGCAGGACCGGTTCCTGATCGCCAACGGCATCGTCGGCGCGTTCGACCCCGGCGACGACGCCGACTACCGGGATCCCGCGGGAGTCCGTCGCCGCCTGCGTGCGATGCAGCTGATCCATCCGCTCGGCATGGGACGTCGCTTCCACGTGCTGGCGTTTGCCAAGGACGTCCATCCGCGGCCCACGCTGCGCGGTCTCGCCGACCCGTTCGCGTGAGCCGTGCGGTCGCGACCCGTCGCGCGTGCAACGCGGCCGTGGCGCACCGCGGGGCGGTGGGCTATATTCGGGCCAGTCGGGCAAGCAACGATCGAATGAGGGTTCGAGCTTGAAACCACGCGCGGCGGCCGCGATGACATGCGGCACCCTGATCGCGCTCGCGTCGATCGCGGGTTGCGCCGACGCCGCTCGCCCAGCCGTCGATCCGTCCCGGCCGGCGGCGTTGATCGGCGCCGAGCCCGTACCGCGGGTCCACCTGTTCGAGAACAACTCGTCATCGCTGATCGCGTGGCGGCGCGCCGGGGAGCGGAACCGGATCCTGGTGCACCTCGACGGACACTCGGACCTGGACTGGCTCCCGGACGAGACGGTGGCCCGGATCGCCGCCGCCACCCCCGAGGAGCTGGCCGATCTCGAGCAGCATCCGTACGCGATGGGCGGGCAGACGCTGCACGGCTTCGCGATCTGGAACTTCGTCTATCCCGCGGCCCGCCTGGGGATCGTGCGCGAGATGATCTGGGTCGTGCCCGACGGCACGCTGCGCGACCGCGCGGCGGCGCAGCAGCTGATCCGCGACGTGGTGATCAACAAGATCCAGGGCTTCCGCGTGGAGGACCTCCGCGCGCTGCGTTTCGACGGCCGCACGATTCGCGGCGAGCTGCTCGGATTGCCCGTGACGATCTGCGAGCTGGCCGATCTTCCCGAGATTTCCGAGCCGGTGCTGCTGGACGTGGACCTGGACTACTTCACGACCCGTTCGGCGGTGACGCAGTACGTCACGGCCCGCCCGTGGATCCTCCCCGAGCGCGTCGTGACCACGCTCCGCAACAAGCGGATCCGGACCGACCTGGCCACCCTGTGCTACTCGACGATCGGCGGCTACACGCCGCCCAGCGGGCGCTGGCTCGGCGCAGCGATGCAGCAGCGCCTGCGCAACCCGGGGTCGCCGCCGCATGACGAGGAAGAGCGTCGCGAGGCAGCGCGTGACGCGCCGGTCAGCGATCTCGACCGCGAGGTGCGCGCCTACCGCGAGCTGGTCGCCCGGCGACCCGAGGATCCGGCGCGTTGGTTCGGCCTCGGCGAGGCGCTGGAGAGCTCGGGACGGCGTGACGAGGCGGACGCGGCACGCCAGCGGGCGGCGCGCCTCGATCCGGTGCTCCGGCACGGCGAGCTGTTCGTCGCCGACCGGCTGTGGATCAACGAGGGTTACCAGGCGGCGCTGGTGCGTTACGAACGGTACCTGGAGCAGCATCCCGACGGACCGTTCACCGCCTACGCGCTGCGCCGCAAGGCCGGCTGCCTGATGCGGTTGAAGCGCAACGCGGAGGCGATCGAGACCTACCGGCAGGTCGTCGCCCTGGCGCCGGATCACGCCGACAGTCGCGTCGATCTCGGTGTGCTGTACCGCGAGCGCGGCGAGCTGGAGCACGCGCTCGAGCACCTGGCCGCGGCGCGCCGGACCGTCCCGGAGCGCGGCGTCTACGCCCGTGCGCTGGGCACGACCTACCTGCTCGCCGGTGACCCCGAGCGAGCGGTCGCCGAGCTGGAGTTCGCCGTGCGGAGCCAACCCTGCCTGGCGGTGGCGCGGGGCAACCTCGCCTCGGCGTTGCTGCAGACCGGTCGCTACGACGAGGCGGCCCGCCAGCTCGGGATCGCGATGTACCTGCAGCCGGACAACGCGCAGTTCAAGGTCGCCGCGACCCAGCTCAACCAGCGCGGCATACGCGTCACGCCCGTCTCCGCGCCCTGAAGGCGCCGGCGTGCCCGGGGGCTATACTGCCCGGCGATGAAGCGCTCGACCGGGCAGGCCGCGACACCCGAAGCCATCGAAACGGCGTTCGACCGCGAGGGTTTCGTGTGCACCGGTGAGCTGGCGACCACGCTGGTCCTGGCGGACCGGCTCGGCAAGCCGCTGCTGCTCGAGGGACCGCCGGGCGTCGGCAAGACCGAGATCGCCAAGCTGTGGGCGAAGTTCCACGAGGCGGCGCTGGTGCGGCTGCAGTGCTACGAGGGGTTGGACGAGGCGCGGGCGCTCTACGAGTGGTCGTACGGCAAGCAGATGCTGTACGCGCAGCTGCTGCGCGAAAAGACCGGCGAGCTGCTGGCGGACGCGCCGGACCTGGGGTCGGCCGTCGAGCGGCTGCGCGAGCAGGCCGACGAGTTCTTCTCGCGGCACTTCCTGCTGCCGCGACCGCTGCTGCAGGCGATCACCTCGGAGCGGCCCGTGGTGCTGCTGATCGACGAGGTCGATCGCTCCGACACGGAGTTCGAGGCGTTCCTGCTCGAGATCCTCTCCGACTACCAGGTCTCGATTCCCGAGCTGGGGACCGTCGTCGCGCGGCACGAGCCGCGGGTCGTGCTGACCAGCAACGACAGCCGCGAGCTGTCGGACGCGTTGCGCCGGCGTTGCCTGTACCTTTACATCGACTACCCCGGCTTCGACGACGAGCTGCGCATCATCGAGCGCCGCGTCCCGGGCATCGACGAGGCCCTCGGCCAGCGCGTGGTCCGCTTCGCGCAACGGTTGCGCAACAGCGAGCTCCGGAAATCCCCGGGCATCGCCGAGGTCGTGGACTGGGCGCTGGCGCTGGTCGCCGTCGGCGCCGACGGGCTCAGCGAGCCGGTGGTGCGGCGGACCGTCGGCGCGTTGCTCAAGAACCGCGAGGACGTCGAGCGCGTCCTCGCGGACCTGTCCCGCTTCCGCCAATGATCGCCGGCTTGGCGCGATTCGTGACGGCGCTGCGCGGCGAGGGGGTCGACGCGTCGCCGGCGGAGCTGCTGGACGCCACGCGCGCGGCGGAGCTCACCGGGGTCGAGGACCGCGTGCGGTTCCGCGCGGCGCTGCGGGCGACGCTGGCCAAGGGACGACGGCAACAGGAGATCTTCGACCGCGTCTTCGAGCGGCACTTCGCGCCGCCCGCGCGCGGAGCCGGACGGCGGCGCGGTGGGCGGGGCCCGGGCGGGACGGGCCTGCGCCGCGGAGCGGGCCCGCTCGATGACCCGGCGAGCGACCGCGGCCGTCGCGCCGAGGCGACGGACCGCGCCCGACCGGGCCGCGAGCGCCGGCCGACCGACATGGCCGACCGGGAGTCAGCGGCACGGGCCATGCGCGCCGCGCTCGAGCGGACCCGCGAGGGCGGCCGGCGCCCGGCCGGTCGGCTGCGACGGGTCGTGCTGGAATCTCGGACCGTCGAGTCCGAGGCCCGCGACGGCCCGGGCGCGCGTCCGGCGCCCGGCCGGCGCGACCTCTCGCAACCGATGACCGAGCGGGACGAGCGCGAGCTGGCCCGCGAGGTGCCGCGGTTGATCGCCGAGATCCGTCTCGGCCGCTCCCTGCGCCGGCGGGCGGCGTCGCGGGGACGCCTCTCGTTGCGCGACGTGTTCCGCCGCAACCTGGCCCGCGGCGGCGTGCCGTTCGAGCTTCCGTTGCGGCGTCCGCGCGCGCGACGCCCGCAGGTCGTGCTGCTGGTCGACGTGTCCCACTCGGTCGCCCGCGCGGCCGGTTATTTCCTGTGGATCGCCGCGGCCTTCCTGACGCTGGACCGCCGCACCCGCGTGCTGCTGTTCGTCGACCGGCCGGTCGACGCGACCCGCGCCGTCACCCGCTGGTTGCGCGTGGCGCCGTCGCGTCCGGCAGCCCCGGCACGGTCGGGCGGCGGAGCGGGTCCTCGCGGCCGCCGGCCGGGAGCCGGGATCCGTCCCGGCGGCGCGTCGTTCCACGAGCTGCTGGGGTCGCTGCGCGGCCTCGACCCGGCGTCGCCGAGCGATTACGGCACGGCGCTGCACCGCCTGCTCGGCTCTGCCGCGCGCCCGGCCGGCCGCGACACCATCCTGGTGGTGCTCGGGGACGGACGCACCAACCGCTTCGCCCCGCTGCCGTGGGCGCTGGAAGAGCTGGCGCGCAACTCGCGCGCCGTGCTGTGGCTGGTTCCCGAGCCGCGATCCCGCTGGGGCACCGGCGACTCCGCGCTCGGCGCCTACACCCCCTGGATCGACACGCTGGTCGAGGCCTGGAACCTGGCGGGGCTGGCCCGCGGGGTTCGCGAGCTGGTGCGGGAGCTGCGATGAGCCGCCCCGCGCCGTCGCCGGGCGCGCTGGTCGCCTGGTGGTCCTCCAGCGAGCTGCGGCTGGGCGTCGTGGCCGAGGAGCGCGGAGGGCGCGTGCGGTTGATCGGCGAGGGCGGACGGCAGGACCGCGTCCCCGCCGCGCGCATCGCGCTCACCGTCGAGCCGTCGGGGCGCGCGCCGGGACCGAGCCACGAGGAGCGCCAGGCGGCCGCCCGGCGGGTCGAGGCCTGCGCGGACAACGTGCGCGCCGCGGCCGCCGCCTGCGATGTGGCGTTGTTGTGGGAGCTGACCGTGGAGCAGCCGCAGGCCTACGCGACCGGGGCTCTCGCGGAGCTGGCGCTCGGCAGCGGCGCGGCGGCCCAGCGGGCGGCGTTGATCCTGGCGCTGCTCGACGACGGCATCCGGTTCGTCCGCAAGGGCGAGGACTGGGAGCCGCGGGACGCAGAACAGGTCGCGGCGCTGCTGGAACAGCACCGCCGCACCGCCGCCCGCGCCCAGGCCCGCCGGCGCGTGCTGGACGGCGTGGCCGCGGCCGTGGCCGGCCGCGGTTTCACGCCGAGCGACAGCGCGACCGAGCGCCGTTACCTGGGGGCGCTGCGCGAGCTGGCGATCGAGGACCTGGACGCCACCGAGAAGGCCCGCGCGCTGGCGATCGAGGCCCTCGACGCTTCCGGCCTGTCCTACGACCGGCCCCACGAAGGAGCGTTCCGGTTGCTGCGGCTGCTCGGCGAGTTCGACTCCGACGACGAGAACCTCGACCTGCTGCGGTACGGCGTCCGGGGCGAGTTCCCCGCCGCGGTCGTCGAGCACGCGCGCGCGGCGGCGCTGCGGGCGCCGGCCGGCGACGGGCGTCTGGAGCTGAGCGGCCTGGACACGGTGACCATCGACAGCCCGTACACCCGCGAGATCGACGACGGCCTGTCGCTCGAGCCGCTCGACGGCGGGCGGGCGCGGATCGGGATCCACATCGCGGACCCCGGGGCCTACATCGAGCCGGGGGACCCGCTGGACGTGGAGGCGCTCGGGCGCGGCCTGAGCCACTACCTCCCCGACCGCAAGCTGCCGATGTTGCCGCCGTCGATCTCCGAGGCCGCGGCCAGCCTGGTCGCGGGTCAAGAGCGCCCGGCGGTCAGCTTCCTGGTCGAGCTCGACGAGCGCGGCGAGATCGCCGGCTGGGAGGTGGCGCGCTCGCAGGTGCGGTGCCGGGCCCGCCTGAGCTACGAGGAGCTCGACGACGTGATGCGTGACGGCGGCGCGGCGTCGGAGCCGGGGATCGCGCGGCTGGTCGAGCTGCTGCTGCGTCGCGAGCAGGGCCGGATCGCGTCGGGCGCGGTGCGCATCGTCGCCGACGAGGTCGAGCCGCGCGTGGGCGCGGACGGCACCGTGGTCCTCGAGCGGCACCCGGGGGGCTCGCCCTCGCGACGCGCGGTGGGCGAGGCGATGGTGCTCGCGGGCACGATCGCGGCGCGGTTCTGCGTCGAGCGCGAGCTGCCCGCGATCTACCGCCGCCAGGCCCCGCCGGAGCGCCCGCTGAAGCTGCCCGAGGCGGACGGCTGGGATCCCGCCTCGGTGCGCGCGGTGCGGCGGTCGATGCGCCGCGGCGAGATCGGGCTCCAGCCGGGGGAACATTTCGCGCTGGGGCTGCCGGCCTACATCCAGGCCACCTCTCCGCTGCGCCGCTACCAGGACCTGGCGATCCATCGTCAGATCACGGCCGCGCTGCGCGGCGCGCCCCCGCCCCACGACGCCGAGGCGCTGCAGCGTATCGCCGCGACGACCGAGCAGGCCGAGCGCGTCGCGCGCCGCATCGAGCGGGCCGCCGACCGGTACTGGCTGCTGCGTTATCTCGAGCAGCAACGACCCGGTGCGGTCGACGCCGTGGTGGTCGCGCTCGAGCCGCGGCCGGTGGTCGAGCTGCGGGAGACGCTGCTCGAGCAGGTCGTGCCGTCGCTCCAGGGCGTCGAGCCGGGGCAGTCGATCGAGCTGCGCGTGGAGCGGGTCAACCCGCGCGCCGACGTGCTGGTGCTGCGACCGTGACCCGCCGCTGGCCGCGGGGGCTCATTCGAGCTAGGATAAACCCCCGCACCGAGGGAGCCACGCATGCAGGTCAAGCGCATTCGCAGGCAGTCGTTCTGGCACCGCCTGTACCTTCCGAACATCCTGAGCGGTCTCTCGCTGACCTTCCGGCACATGTTCCGCAAGAAGGACACGCTGCAGTATCCCGAGCAGCGCCGCGCCTTCGGCGACCGCTACCGCGGCGTGCCGGTGCTGGTCAAGGACCAGGACGACCGCGAGAAGTGCGTCGCCTGCTACATGTGCCAGTTCGTCTGCCCGCCCCGCGCGATCACGATCGACGCCGCCGAGTACCCCGCCGACCACCCGCTGCACCAGGTCGAGAAGTACCCGTCGCGGTTCGACATCAACATGCTGCGCTGCATCTACTGCGGTCTGTGCGAGGAGGCCTGCCCCGAGGAGGCGATCTTCATGTCGCAGACCTACGTGGTGACCGGACTGTCCCGCGAGCTGATGATCTTCGACAAGGACAAGCTCTACGAGCTCGGCGGCAAGCGCCACGACGAGATCAAGAAGTGGGATCCCGCCAACAAGGGGCCGCAGGACCGCTCGCACCGCAAGGGTGACGAGCTGGCGCCGGCGACCGCGGGCTCGCACTGAGCCCGCGTCGAGGGTCCAACGCCGTGCGGCGCATCGCGACGATTCCGGCCTTGCTGCTGGCCGCGGCGCTCGCCCCGGCCGCGCTGGCGCTCGAGGGCTACATCCAGGACACCGACGCGCAGCCGCTCGAGGGCGCACGGGTGTGCTACGTCCTTCCCGGCGGTGCCGCCGGACTGTGCGCGGTCAGCGACGCCCGGGGTTACTACTCGCTGCCCGATTCCGACGTCCCGCGGGTGCGGGTGGTCGCGCAGGGTTACCTGGTCCTGGAACGCTCCGCGACGCCCCATGACAAGCCGCTGCGCCTCGAGCGGGCGGCGAGCCTGCTGGTGCGGTTGCGCGACGCGGCCACCGGCGAGCCGATCGAGGAAGGCCGGGTGCGGTTCGTGACCTCGACCGGCAAGCGCCGCGGCCCGTTCCCGGCCAACGCGGCCGGCGTGCGCGTCAGCACGCTTCCGCCCGGCCGCGTCAAGGTCAGCGCCAGTGCCGAGGGCTACGGCGAGCGCAAGGGCCAGCCCGTGGATCTGGTCGCGGGCGAGGAGGCCGTGCTCGAGCTCGAGCTCCAGCCCCGGCCGAAATCCGAACGCGCCGACCGCGACGCCTGACGCCCCGCCGCGGGTCTCAGCGCAGCCGGATCCTCATCGCGCGGCCCCGCGGCGCCAACACCACCGGCTCGGCCGGATCCGCCAGATCGACCACCGCCACGCCGCCGATGTTGGTGGCGATGTACAGCCGCGTCCCGTCCAGGAACATCGCTCCCACCGGGAACGCGCGCGGAAGCTCGAAGCTCGTCACGGGCTGCGGACGCTCGGGGTCGCTCAGGTTCACCACCTGGACTCCCGAGGAGCCGTTGGCGATGTACAGGTCGTGCCCCGCGACCAGCAGCCGGCTGGCCGAGCTGAGCGGCTCGATCCGGCCGATCTCGGAGGGTCGGCCGCGGTCGACGAGCCGGTAGATTCCGACCCCGTTGCGTCCCTGCGCGACCAGCAGCAGGTCGCCCATCAGCGCCACGTCGATCGCGCCCTCCGCGCTGCCGAGCAGCGAGACCTCGCGCGGCGAGCCCGGATCCTCCACGTCGAACACGCGCACCCCCACCGTGCCCTCGGCGGTCGCCAACCGGTTCCCCTCGAGCGCCAGGGCCCACAGCTTGTTGCGCGTGGTGATGCGCGCCAGGCGGTACGGCCGGTCGGGCTCGCGCACGTCCAGCACGAGCAGCCCGTCGGACGACTCGGCGAGATAGACCACGTCGCCGCGCGCGGCGACCTGCCGCGTGAAGCCCGGTGTCTCGTGCCGATGGAGCAGCCGCGGCGTCGCGGGGTCGGACACGTCGGCGATGTACAGGCCGTGACCGCCCGCGGCCAGGAAGGCCAGGTCGCCGCGCAGCGCGAGGCCGTGAAGCGTCGCCGGCAGCTTCAGCACGCCGACCTCCACGGGCTCCAGGGGCCGGTCGAGATCGAGGATCACCAGCCCGGCGGTGCGGGCGATGTAGCTCAGCCCGTCGCGCACCACGACCTCCTGCGTGCGGACCTTGACCAGCGGCTCCGGCTGCCGGGGCTTCGCGGGGGCGAGCGCGTTTCCGGGGAGCAGCGCCGTGGCCGCCAGCACGACGGCTACCAACGCGGGCGGCGTGAGGCGCAGCATGCTTTCAGGCTAGGCTCCGCTCCGACCGGAGTCAACCTAGAATGGGGCGCCGTGGAAAGGAGTCCCGCGTGTCCCGGAACCTGGCCGTCGCGACACTGACCCTGCTGTCGCTCGCATTGCTGGCGGCGACGCTCGTCGGTCATCCGCTGGCCCAGGCGGTGTTCGCGATCGGCGCGCTGGCCTTCCCGGTGCCGCTGATCGCGCTCGGCGTGGCGCGGCGGGACGGCTCCGCGCGCCTCGGCGCCGTGCTGCTGGCCTTGACGCTGTTGCTGGTCGGGTCGGGCGTCGGTCTGCTCGCGCTGTCGGGCGGCGGGGCAGGCGGTGCGCCGGCGCTCCTCGTGCTGTTGCTCGGTCTCGGCGTGGCACCGTTGGTGCTGGTCGCGATCGCCTACGCGGTCGCGTTCGGTCGCGCGGGGATCGACGAGCGCGACCTGCGCCGGATCCGCCGTCTCGCGGGCGGGGAACGGCCGGGAACCGACGGAGACGCCGGCGGATGACGGCCTCCGAGCGTCCGCTGCTGCTGGCGGCGTCGCTGGCCTACCTGGTGGTCGTGCTGGCGATCGGGGTGTGGGCGGCGCGTCGCACGCGCAACGCGCGGGACTTCTTCATCGCCGGTCAGGGGGTCGGGCTGGTGGTGGCCGCCCTGGCGACGATGTCGGCGGCGTTCAGCGGGTTCGTGTTCCTCGGTGGCCCCGGCCTGACCTACCGCATGGGCATCGTGTCGCTGTTCATCGTGGCGCCGGTCGGTTTCACCTCGGGCCTGCTGTGCTGGGTGGTGGGGAAGCGGTTGCGACTGCTGGCGGAGGCCCGCGAGGTGTTCACCGTTCCCGACGCCATCGCCTGCCGCTACCGCAGCCGCGCGGCCGCCGGGCTGGCGGCGGTGGCGGTGGCGCTCGGCACGGTGGGCTACCTCGGCGCGCAGTTCCTGGCCCTGGGTGTGCTGCTGCAATCGATGCTCGGGCTCCAGGGCCTGGCGCCGGCCGTGGCCGTCGGCGTTGCCGTGGTGCTGGCCTACAGCGTGGCGGGCGGGATGCTGGCGGGGGTCTACACCGACCTGTTCCAGGGCGCGCTGATGACGGTCGCCGCGCTGGCGGTGTTCGCGCTGGCGGTCCGCGTCCCCGGAGGCTGGTCGGCGATCACGGCCAGCATCGCGGACGCCGAGGCGTTCGGTCCCCGCTTTCTCGACCCGTTGGGGGGCGGCACGGCGTTCACCGCGTTCGGGTTCTTCTTCGTGTTCGGCGTCGGCGTGCTGGGGCAGCCGCAGATGCTGCACAAGTTCTACATGCTGCGCGATCCGCGCCAGCTGCGCTGGTTCCCGGCGGTGCTCGGGGGCAGCCAGGCGGCGTGCATCCTGATCTGGGTCGGGATCGGGCTGGCCGTGCCGGCGCTGGTCGCCCAGGGCCGCCTGGCGCCGCTCGAGCGGCCCGACGACGCGGCCGCCGCGTTCCTGCTGGGGTTCGCGCCCGACGCGCTGGCCGGTCTCGTGCTGGCCGCCGTGCTGGCCGCGATCATGTCCACCGCCGACTCGTTCGTGAACATCGGCTCGGCGGCGCTGGTGCGCGACCTGCCGCGCGCGCTGCGCCGGCCGGTGCGCGACGAGCTGCTGTGGGGCCGGATCGTCACGGTGGGGCTGGCCGTGGCCGCGGCGTCGCTCGCGCTGGCCTACGGCGACCTGGTGGCGCTGCTGGGGACGTTCGCGTTCGGGACGTTCGCCGCGGCGCTCGCCCCCGCGTTGGCCGTGGGACTCAACTGGACGCGGGTGACGGCTCGCGCCGCCTGCGTCTCGATCGTCACCGGCACGGTGCTGAACGTGACGCTGGAGCTGCTGCGCCGCACCGACGCCTTCCCGTTCGCCGCGGGCGTGCTCCCCGCGGCGGTGGCGCTGGCCGGCTCGTTCGCCGCGCTGTTCCTCGCGACGTGGTGGACGGCGCCGCCGCGGGGCGAGGCAGCGCCGGACGAGACCGTGCGGGCAGTGATGGAGGCCTGAGTCAGAGGAAGCGCACGTCCTCGACGGCGGCGCTGACGACGTAGACCCGGGTGTTGTTCCCGTCGGTGTCGGCCGGCGAGAGGAAGAAGCCGGGCTTCGAGGCGTTGTAGCCCATCGAGGATCCGACCAGCTCCTCGCCGTCCTCGAACCGCACGGCGAGCCGCCGGCCCTGCGGGGGAGCGTCGGCGACCGCGTTGCCTTTCTTGTGCCGCGGGTCGCCCTTGAGGCTCTTGACGAAGAACACCGCCTTGAGATCCACGAGCGGCACCTTGACCGCGCGTTGCGATTCGTCGCCGCCCTCGTAAACGTGGAACTCGGTCTTGTTGGGGAAGAAGTCGTGCGTCGTCCCCTTGACCATCCGGCCGTCACGGAATCGCACCACCACCAGGCGGCTGTTCACTACGCTCATCGTCATGGCTCGCCCTCGTCGGTACCCCCGGCTCAGGGCGAACATAGGTTCCCGCTTGTCGCGATGACAACACAGGAATTGCAACTGTTCCGCGGGCTCCGGCCAGTCGGCGGCCGACGGACCGTCGGGAGATTCGGGACCTGGAGGGTCGGCTTTCCGGGTCCCCGCGAGGGCGTGGCTCAGCCGAAGGTGTAGTGCTTGCGCACCGCGCCGCGGATCTTCCAGGTGCAGGACATCCCGGCGGGGAAGGTCACCAGGTCGCCGCGACCGACCGTCACCGCCGCTCCGCCGTCGGGCGTGACCGTGACGTCGCCCTCGAGAAAGTAGCAGGTCTCGCTGCTGTCGTAGCTCCACGGGAACTCGGAGGGCTCCTTGGTCCAGATCGGCCACTGCCGCACGCCGAGCTCGGCGAGCCGGTCCTCGGACGGGTCGCGCTCGATCTTGATCTCGGTCATGGCGTCCTCCGCATCCGGGTTCGCCTCCATTGTGCCACGCCGCGACGAAGGCCGGGGCGGGTTGTCGCCCTGCAACCGAGCTGTTCCTGCGCGTGCCGTTTCCGCTGTCGCGTCGCGAGCGCAGTCGTAGATTGGGACCACGCACAATCCCCCCGAGAGACATGCCCCGGCGCCCTCGTCGGGGCGTGTCTCGCCCTTGCCGGCTTCGAGACTCCTGCGGAAGAGCGACGCGAGGGCATCCCGTTGCGGGGTGCCCTCGCCTTCGCTCGACGGATCCCCGGCGGCGACCGGCGCGGTACAATCGAGCCCGATTCGAGCACCGAGGTCGTCAGTCCGGCCCGGCCCGGGGGAGGGGCCGCCGGGCGCGATCCACCGATCACGGAGCCGCGGCTCGACGCCCATGCCGGACGATCTCACACGGGGCGGGGACCGGAAGCTGCCCGCGCGACCCGGAGACCGGGTCGGGCACTACGAGATCGAATCGGTGCTCGGTCGCGGCGGCATGGGCGTGGTCTACCTGGCGCGCGACCTGACGTTGCCGCGCGAGGTGGCGCTGAAGTGCCCCTGGCCGCACCTGGCCGGGGAGCCCGAGATCCGGTTGCGCTTCATGCGCGAGGCGCGCGCCACGTCCCAGATCACCCACCCGGGCATCGTCGCGATCTACGAGGTGTTCGAGCACGGGCACCTGCCGTGGCTCGCCATGCAGCGCATCCACGGCCGGAGCCTGCGCGAGGAGCTGATCGAACGCGGCTCGCTGCCGGCGCGCGACGTGCTGCGCTACGGCTGCGACCTGGCCGCGGCCCTCGAGGCGGCCCACGCCCAGGGCGTGCTGCACCGCGACCTGACGCCGCGCAACGTGCTGGTGACGGAGGACGGCCGGGCGATGCTGACCGACTTCGGTCTGGCGCGAACCCTCGCGCAGCCCGCCGACCCGTCGCAGGCCCGGACGATGAGCCTCGAGCTGACGCGCAAGGACCACGTCGTCGGCACGCCGCCCTACATGTCGCCGGAGCAGATCCTGGACCGCCCGCTGGACGGGCGCAGCGACCTGTTCTGCCTGGGACTGCTGCTGTACGAGATGTGCACGGGGCGCCAGGCGTTCGCGGCGGCGGGGCTCGGCGCGACCGTCGACGCGATCCTGCACCTCGAGCCCCCGCCGGTGCGCAGCCGTGCTCCCGAGATCCCCGCGGCGCTCGACGACGTGGTGCAGGCGGCGATGGCCAAGGACCCGGCGCGGCGCTACGAGAGCGCGGCGGCGCTGGGCAACGACCTGCGCGCGGTCCAGCGCCACGTCGAGTTCGAGTCCTACGCGGGCGAGTTCCCCACCGGCCCGCAGTCGGCGCCGTTCGTGCGGCGCAAGCGCCGGCGCAGGCTGGCCGTGTTCGCCGCGCTCGCCGGCGTCGCGCTGGTGGCGCTGGTCGTGGGGTGGGTCTTCCCGGACCGCCACGTGCCCTTCGAGGATCCCGAGCTGGAGGCGTTGCTGACCGCCGCGGGAGACCAGCACGGCAGCGCCGTCTCGCCCGACGCCAAGTGGGTCTCGTTCCTGGCCGGGGGCGTGGGGCAGCAGCACATCTACGTCAAGCAGGCCGGTGGCGGCGAACCCGTCCGGGTCACGACGCAGCCGGGCAACGTCATCTCCCAGCTCTGGTCGCCCGACGGCCGGCAGATCGCCTACCTGCTCGACCAGGGCCAGGCGCCGTTCCTCCAGTTCATTCCGGCGTTCGGCGGCGCGCCCACCGCCAGCGTGGAGCTCGAACCGCGCTTCCGCGACGGCCGGCTGCTGCGCTGGATCGACGACGTGATCTGGATCGACGACGGCGAGGACGCGCTGCTGCGCTGGGACCTCACGACCGGCAGCTACGAGGAGCTGCTGGAGCGGGGCGACCCGCCGGGCCGGCGCCGGCGCCTCGATGTCAGCCCCGACGGGAAACGGGTCGCCTACACGATGGCCGAGGGCGAGCGCAACGGCCTGTGGATCGCCGAGATCGGCGGGGGAGAGCCGCTGCTGCTCACGCCGCCGGGCGTCAGCGACTACAGCCCGCTGTGGATCGGACCGGGAAGCCGCTTCCTCGCGTTCTCCTCCAACCGCACGGGCCAGATCGACCTGTGGATGATGAAGGTGCCGCGCGGGGCGGCGCGTCGGCTCACGCTCAGCGTCGCCGTCGAGCAGGCCGGTGCGACCGCGCCCGACGGAAGCTTGATGACGTTCGAGGAGCTCAAGGAGAGCGGCGACCTGTGGCGGCTGGATCCGGCCGGCGGGCGGATGTCGCAGCTCACCGCGGACACGCTCCAGGACTACTGGCCGAGCGTGGCCCGCGACGGCTCGACGATCGTGTTCCAGCGTCGCGGCCCGCGGCTCGGAACGTCGACGGGCATCCTGGGCTCGCAGATCCTGCTCGGGCGCATCGAAGGCGAGGAGGTCCGCGACCTGCGGCCGCTCGCGGAGTACGGCGGCGCGGCGCGGCTGTCGCCCGACGGCGCGTGGGCGGCCTGGGTCCAGCGCGGCGTGGCGGGCTACGAGCTGTGGATCGAGGAGCTCGAGAGCGGCCACGCCTGGCCCGCCGAGGCGCCGTACCGGGTCTCGTGGACCCACCAGTTCCCGCGCGACTGGCTGAGCGCCAACCTGGCCTGGACGCGCGACGGCGCGACCCTGTATTTCGTGTCCGACGGCGAGGGCCGCCAGGAGCTGCGCCGCATCCGGCCGGCCGAGCGCAGCGGGCGCACCGAGCTGATCGTCGCCGGCGCGCCGGGGCTGGACCTGCGCGACCTGCGTCTGTCGGAGGACGGGCGGCATCTGGCGTACACGGAGCTCGATCCGTGGAGCACCGGGCGGATCGAGCTGCGGGTGCGGGACCTCGCGACGGGGACCGAGCGCGTCGCCCACTCCGGTGACACCGGCGCGCCGCAGCCGTTCTACTGCGCGGGCTGGTTGCGCGGCGGCGAGTCGCTGCTGGTGCTGGCGGGCAGTGCGAACCCCGACTGGAGCGAGCGGTTGACGGTGTCCGAGCTGCGGCCGGACGGCCGCCTGCGGGCGATCGGCGTGCTCGAGCGGACCTACGGGGGGACCGCGCGGCTCGACGCGTCGCGCCAGGTGCTCTACGCCACCGCGATCGATGCCGCGACCGGGGCCCACAACGTGTTCGCCCTGGATCTCGATTCCGGCACGTCCCGGCGGCTGACCGACAACCGCCTGCCCGGTGTGACGTTCGAGGGCCTGGAGCCGCTGTCCGGGGGCTCGCTGCTGTTCTCGCGGCACCAGGTCAACACGGATGTGTGGCTGATCCGTGACAAACGGCGGTCTGGCGTGACTACACCGTAACCGGGGAGAGACATTTTCACGGGGAGGACCAGGCATGGAAAGCGGAAACCAGGACAAGCAGATGAAGCTGCTCGACGTGGTCGGGCTCCAGATGTTGACCCACACCATCGGAGAGGACCTGCTCGGGCGGTACGTATCCAACCCGGCCAACCTGGGCCGGATCTACGACCTGGTGGATCAGCTGCTGGCGGGGTTGCGCGAGCTGCCGAACAGGTACGATCCGGCCAGGTGCCCGGGCGACTGGATGCACTACCGCTGCCGCTGCGTGCCGCCGCCGGCCCACCGGCCGGAAATGGGGTAGGCCGGCTGCTTCAGTGGAAATCCCGGCTGCCGCCGCTCTCCGGCCGCCGCCGGTCGAGCCGCGGGACCCAGAACGAGTCCGCGATCACGTGCACGACGCCGTCCTGCTTCTGCAGCTTGCCGGTGACGCCGAGGAAGCCGGTGGTCTTGATCAGCACGGCGTGCTGCTCGAAGACCCGGCTCCACACGACGACGTTGACGAAGCCGGTCTCGTCCTCCAGCGTCATGAACACCACGCCGGAGGCGGTGCCGGGGCGCTGGCGGCAGATCACCAGGCCCGCGTAGCGCACGCGGCGGCCGTCGGGTAGCGCGGTCACGGTCTTCGCGTCGGGGAGCCGGCGGGCGCGCAGCGCCTCGCGCAGCGGCGCCAGCGGGTGGCCGCGCGGGCTGTGTCCGGTGGTGCGGTAGTCCCAGTTGATCGTCTCCAGGTCGTCGAGCGCGGCGAACGCGGGGCGCCGCTCGCGGTCCCGGAGCGCCAGCGAGGAGTCGCTCGTCTCGCGGGCCGCCGCCGTGGCCACGCGGGCCGCGCCGCGCACGCGCCAGATCGCCGCGCGCCGGCTCGGGTCGAGGCCGGCCAGCGCGCCGGACTCGGCGAGCTTCCCGAGCGCGCCCTCGTCGAGCCGGGTGCGCTCGACGAGGTCCTCCACCGAGGCGAACGGCCGCTCCGCGCGCGCGGCCTCGATCCGCTCCACGTGCCGCTCGCCCAGCCCCTTGACGTAGCGCAGCCCCATCCGGACCGCGAAGGGGATCTCGGAGCGGGACCGTGCCCGTTCCAGCGTGCAGTCACGGCGGCTCTCGCGGACGTCCACGGGGCGCACCTCGACGCCGTGGCGCCTGGCGTCCTCGACGATCGTGGAGGGAGAGTAGAAGCCCATCGGCTGCGCGTTGAGCAGCGAGCAGGCGAAGACTTCGGGATAATGGCGTTTCATCCAGGAGGTGGCGTAGGCGATCAGCGCGAAGCTGGCGGCGTGGCTCTCGGGGAAGCCGTACTCGCCGAAGCCGCGGATCTGCTCGAACACGCGCTCGGCGAACTCCGGCGCGATGCCCTTGGCGGTCATCCGCTCGACCAGCCGCTGGCGGTGCCGCTCGATACGGCCGCTGCGGCGCCAGGCGGCCATGTCGCGCCGGAGCTGGTCGGCCTCGCCGGGGGTGTAGTCGGCGGCGACCATCGCCAGCCGGATCACCTGCTCCTGGAACAGCGGCACGCCGAGCGTCTTCTCCAGCACCGGCTCGAGACAGGCATGCGGGTAGACCACCGGCTCCTGGCCGGCGCGCCGCCGCAGGTACGGGTGCACCATGCCGCCGGTGATCGGGCCCGGACGCACGATGCTGACCTCGATCACCAGGTCGTAGTAGGTGCGCGGCTTGAGCCGCGGCAGCATCGCCATCTGGGCCCGGCTCTCGATCTGGAACACCCCGACGGTGTCGGCGCGCCGGATCATCGCGTAGGTCGCGGGGTCGTCGTCCGGGATCGTCGCCATCGACCACTCGCGGCCGTGGTGCCCGCGCAGCAGGTCGAAGCCCAGGTGGAGCTGGTGCAGCGCGCCCAGGCCCAACAGGTCGACCTTGAACAGCCCCAGCTCCTCGAGGCAGTCCTTGTCCCACTGGATCACGGTGCGCTCGGGCATCGCGGCGTTCTCGATCGGGACCAGGTCGGGGACCGGCTCGTGTCCGAGCAGGAATCCGCCGGGGTGGATCGAGAGGTGCCGCGGGAAGTCCTGGAGCTCCGCGGCCAGCCGCAGCAGGTGGTGGTGCACCGGCTGCGCCACGTCGAAGCCGGCCTGCCGGAACGTCTCCTCGCTCATCCCGCCGTAGTGGCCGAGCAGCTTGGACAGCCGGTCGAGGGCGGTCTCGGCGATGCCGAGCGCCTTGCCGACGTCGCGTACCGCGGAGCGCGCGCGGTAGCGGATGAAGTTGCAGACCATCGCGGCGTGGCTGCGGCCGTACTTGGCGTAGACGTGCTGGATCACCTCCTCGCGGCGCT
>JBFKMV010000097.1:0-18611 GCA_041629655.1 Candidatus Polarisedimenticolaceae bacterium | reverse complement strand
TCGCGGTGGTCGGCCGAGGCGACCGTGGCCACGCCGAACAGGGCGATCGTCGTGATCAGCAGGTAACGCAGGGTCTTCATGGCGTGACTCCTTTCGGGAATCCGAGTCCCGCCCCGTCTCATCGCAAGGCCGGTGCCACGGCAAAACAGCCTTTGTTCCCTTGCTTTCTCCGGAAAACCGCTCGCCTGCGACCACCCGCGATGTCCCCTCGAGAGGACGTTTCCGGGCTCAGCGCGGCGTTTCGGGAGGCCGTCCGTCGACCCGCTTCTTCATCCCGCCCAGCAGCAGCGTGAACAGACCGAGCAGGATCTCGTCCACGAACGGGATCAGGTCCGGCACCACCAGGTCGAGCAGAAACACCGCCGCGGTGATCGCGAACAGCACTGGATACCGCAGGCCGGTGGCGAACCGGCCGATCGCGGTGGAAACGGTGCCCGGGGGGACGGCCATGCCTCATCTTACGCCAAACCCCGGCACGGTATAATGCGGGCCAGAAGGCCGGAGCCATGCGAACCTCGATCGTGACCGCCGGGCTGTTGCTGGCGCTGGGCTCGTCCTGGGCCGCGGAGCCGGAGGCGTCCGACCCCTGGAAAGTGATCCGTTTCTTCGTCGGCGAGTGGGCCGGGACCGGCACCGGGCTCGGCGGCCGGGCAGAGACGCGCCACCGCTACGAGCCGGTGCTCGAGCAGCAGTTCATCCGCATGACCACGCGCGCCGTGTTCGAGCTGCGCGAGGGCGAGGCCGAGCCCGAGACCCACAAGGACATCGGGTTCTTCAGCTACGACTCCGAACGCCGCAAGATCATGCTGCGGCAGTTCCTCTCCGAGGGCTTCGTGAACACCTACGTGCTCGACGAGGTCGGTGACGACGCGCGCCTGCTGATCTTCAACACCGTCAGCGCGGAGGGTGCGTCGGGCACGCGCGCCCGGCTGCGCTACGAGATCCTGGGCGACGACGAGTACCGCCTGGTGCTCGAGCTGGCGCCGCCGGGCAGGGACTTCTTCGCCTGTCGCGATCTCGTGATGCGGCGCGTCGATTGACACCGAAACGCGTCTGTTCTAGGCTCCCGGCGGCCGTTCGCGTCGTTCCGGGACCCGCAATGCACTTCCCTTCCGTCGATCGTTGCCTCGCGCCGCTGTTGCTGTTGGCGATGCTGACGCCGGCGGCGCCCGTGATCGCGCAGTCGCCGGCGTTGGAGACCCCGGTTCCGCCGCAGGAGGCGCAGCCTCGGGAACCCGGCCTGCGCGTTCCGGCGGGCCCCGAGATCGCGCTGTCCGGCGCGCGCTGGCGGGTCGCGCTGGATCTGGCCGACTTCACGCTGGTGCGCGAGCAGAACCAGGGCGCCGACAACCGGACGATGGTGTTCCTGCACCGGGACAGCCGGATCCAGCTCACCGTCACCCTGCGCCCGGCGATCGGGCGCCTCGGTCCGCAGGACTACCGCGCCGCGCGCTGGAAGCGGCTGATCGCGCTGGATCCGCCCGAGACCGACGAGACGTTCTGGGAACGCGGAGGTGTCGCCTACCTCGAGTACGGGGTGGGGTCGGACCGGCACCTGCAGGCGTTCCTGCAGCATGAGGGGACGCGGATCGAGGTCCACCTGGCGGTCCGGCGTTCCGGCGGGGCGGACCGCGAGACCGTCGAGCGACTGATCGCGTCGCTGGCGATCGAGGAGCGGAGCCCGCTGCGGCGGTGGGGGCTCCCCCGACGCTCGGACCCCGCGAGCCGGTAGGCGCGATGAAGCTGTACGACGCCACGGTTTCCGGCAACTGTTACAAGGTGCGGCTGTTGCTGTCGCACCTCGGCCTCTCGTACGAGCGCGTTCCGGTCGACGTCGTTTCGCGGGAGAACCGCAAGGCGCTGCTGCAAGCGATGAACCCGGCGAGCAAGATCCCGATCCTGGAGCTCGACGACGGCCGGCACCTCGCCGAGTCCAACGCCATCCTGTGGTACCTCGCCGACGGCACCCCGTACCTTCCCGACGATGCGCTCGCTCGCGCCCGCGTGCTGCAATGGATGTTCTTCGAGCAGAACAACCTCGAGCCGAACCTGGCCGTCGCGCGCTACCTGATGTCGATCCTCGGCCGGCCCGAGGAGCACGCGGCGCGGCTGGCCCAGACCCGCGAAGCCGGGACCGCGGGGCTCCAGGTCGTGGAGCACTGGCTGGCCGAGCACCCGTTCCTGGTCGAGGGCCGCTACTCGATCGCCGACATCGCGCTGTTCGCGTACATCCACGTGGCTCCCGAGGGTGGGTTCGAGCTGGCGCCGTACGGCGCGGTCTCGGCGTGGGTCGAGCGCGTTCGCGCGCAGCCCGGTCACGTCCGCATCGGGGCATGAGCGGGTCGCCCGGCGCAGGCGGCGGCGTGGCCGGCGTCGAAGGCCAGGCGCGGTCCCGCCGGTCGCGCAAGCGGCCGCCGATCGGTGTCGTGGTGGCCGCGATGTTCCTGCTGGCCCTCGTGGGCGTCGAGCTTCACGCGGCGGTGTTCCTCAGCCGTTCGGCCGCCTGGACGGTCACCTGGCTCACGCTGGCCGCCGCGATGGCCTGGATCGCGGTGGGGCTGGTGCGGCGCCGCAACTGGGCCCGCACGGCATTCCTGGCGCTGCTCGCCGTCTCGATCGCGTTCGAGGTGTTGTTCCTGTTCGCGCGCCAGCCCGGGATGTCCGCCTGGCGAATCCTGTTCGCCGCGGCGTGGATCGCCTACTTCTCGCGGGCCAAGGTCAAGGCCGCGTTCCGCTGAGCCGCTACTCCTGCCACGCGGCTCGGTAGCCCAGGCCGAGCGTGATGATCTTCTGCAGCAGGTCGTTGTACTCGAGCCCGGCCACCTCGGCCGACGCCGAGAAGTCTTCGCCGTACTGCAGGTCCGGATTCGGGTTGGCCTCGATCAGGAACACCTCGCCGCTGTCGGTCAACCGCAGGTCCATCCGCGCGTAGCCGGTCAGGTTCAGCCGGCGGTAGGACCGCTTGCAGACGTTGAGGATCTTCTGCCGCAGCGCCGGCTCGAGGTTGGCGATCGGACCGGTCTTGAGCCCCAGCTTCTTCTGGTAGGCTAGGTCCCACTTGACCTTGGCGGTGGCGATCAGCGGCTCCTCCGGCTTCTTCTTGGTGAATTCCAGCTCCCAGATCGGGAGCGTCGTCAGCCGCTGGTTGCCCATCACGCCGACGTACAGCTCGCGACCGGCGATGAACTGCTCCGCGATCGCGTCCGTGCCGAGCTGCTCGTGCACGAACTCCGCGCGCTCGCGGAGCTGTTCGTCGTCCGTGACCCGCGAGGCCTTGGCGATCCCCACCGAGCCCTCGAGGGTCAGCGACTTGACCAGCAGCGGAAAGCCGAGCTTGCTCGGCCGCTTGACCTTGCGGCCCATCGGGAACACGGCGAAGTCGGGGACCGGGATACGGTGGAACGACAGGATCTTCTTCGACAGCGCCTTGTCGTGGGCCAGCATCAGGCCGCGTGGATTGCAGCCGGTGTAGCGGCGCTTGAGCAGCTCCAGGTAGGCTGCCACGTGATGGTCGTAGACCGACACGCCGTGGAACTCCTCGAGCAGGTTGAACGTGATGTGCGGCTTGAACTCCTCGATCGTGCTGCGGATGATCCCGAGGTCGCTGGCCACGCCGAGCACCTGGACCTCGTGGCCGAGCTCGCGCAGGCTGACCACCACGTCGAACTCGGTCTTCCAGGGCAGGATCTGCTGGTCCGTCAGGCCCTCGATCGAGTCCGGCGGAACCAGGTCCTCGTGAACCAGCACCAGAACCCTCAGCGTCTTCTTCATAGGGCAATCTCGTAGCGGCCGCTGCGCATCGTCTGGGTCGTGACCAGCATCAGCGCATGCGTCTTCGCCTGATGCCGCGCGCGGGCGAGCCGCAGTCGGCGTTTCTTGCACTGCTCGATGATTTCCAGCAGCACCTGATCGATGGTGTAGGGGTGATGGCCGGTCCACTCGGCCACCGTGTCGCGCAGCTCGCGGCGGATGCCGCGCAGGAAGCTGACGGCCGTCGGACGCCCGGCGTAGCGCTCGTCGTCCGAGAACAGCCGCAACAGGTCGCGATTGAGGACGCCCGACGGCTCCGTGGCGTAGGTGCGTCGCCGCTCCACGTAGTGCTCGCGCAGCGTTCGCCGGTCGCGGCTCACCGGTTCGATGTGCGCGCGCGAGCGGAGCGCGGGCCGCCGGCCGGAGATCTCGCGCATCAGTCCGTCGACGTACTCGAGCTTGGCCAGCGCCACGGGCCAGTTGCGGTACTGCCGGCGCCAGTTCGAGCGCGGGGCCAACCACACCGCGAAGGTCTCGGCGAAGTCCTCCGCCGGGTGCGCCTGCGCGTACCAGCCCGGCAGGTGCACGACGAACTTCTTGCTCGCGGGCCGCGGGCTGTACGTGGTCGGGTAGCGCTCGGTGTAACGACCGAAGATCTCGCGCCAGCGCTTGCGGTAGTGCAGCCGGTATGCCGTGTCGATCGCGTGCCCCGCCTCGTGGCGCAGGATCCGCATGCACGACGACTGGGAACCTCCCTCGACCTCGAACATCTGCCGCTGCTCGAGCTTCATCAGCCGCGGATGCGCGAGGTAGAACGGGATCCCGATTCCCGGTACGCCGTCCGGCGAGAACCACTCGCTCGACAGCCAGACGTGCGGCCGGAAGCCGATCCCGCGCTGCTCCAGCTCGTCCCACAACTTGCGGACGCGTGGCTCGATCGTCGTGCGCTCGACGCGCAGGTCGAGATCGCGGATGCGCAGGTCGAGCAACTCTGCGTCGTCATAGTGGACCCAGCTGCGCCGCGGACGCCGCGTGCGTCGCCGGGTGGTCTGCGATCGGCGGGGCATCGGTCGGGTCGCCGCTCGCGTCAATACGGCAGCCGCTTGCCGCCGGGCCCGAAGAAACCGCCGTTGTTCTCGGGGCCGGTCTCGAGCGCCACTCGCAGCAGCTCCGAGGTGGCGGGGCCGACGTCGCGACGCGCGTCGGGGCCGCCCATCCCGGTCTTGACCCAGCCGGGATGAACCGCCAAGGCCACGAACCCCTCCTTGCTCAGCTCGTGCGCCAGGTTCATCGTGGCCATGTTCAGCGCGCATTTCGACATGCGATAGGCGTACGCGCCGCCCGACGAATTGTCGGCGATCGAGCCCATCAACGAGGTGACCTGGATCAGCCGCTTGTCGTGGCCCTTGCGCAGCAACGGCAGCAGCGCGGCGACGATCCGCAGCGGGCCCACGGCGTTGACCCGAAACGCCTGCACCAGACTCTCCGGATCGAGATTCTCCAGCCCCTGTCCACGCGGATAGACCCCGGCGTTGTTGAACAGCACGTCGATGCGCTCCACGACGTGCTCGATGTCGTGCGACGCGCTTTCGATGGAACGTGAGTCGGCGAGGTCCATCGGGATCTCGTGCAGCCGCTCGGCGTACTTCGCGCGCAGCTCGGCCAGCGCTTCCGAGCCCGGCCGGCGCGGGCAGGCCACGATCGTGTCTCCCTGCACGAGCAGCTGTCTGCAGATCTCGGCCCCGATACCGGCGCCGGCGCCGGTGACCAGCGTGACGCGACTCATGGCTTCTCCTTCGCTCTGCCGCGTTTGCGCATCTCGTCCCACGGAATGTCGAGGTCCAGCATGAAGCTGAACTGCCCGGCTCCGCGCAACCACTCGCCGCCGTCGAGCGTGACGACCTCGCCGCGAATCCAGTCGGCGGCGTCGGAGACCAGGTAGGCCGCGAGCTGCGCCAGCTCTCCCGGCGTGCCCATCCGGCCCGCGGGGATCTTGGAGGTCCGCTCGCGGATCAGCTCGTCGCTGGGCAGTAGCCGCGTGAACGCGCCCTCGGTCGGGATCGGTCCCGGCGCGATGGCGTTGAGCCGGATGCGGTGACGCCCCCACTCCACGGCCAGCGAGCGCGTCAGCGCGACGACTCCCGCCTTGGCGCAGGCCGAGGGCAGGACGTACGCCGAGCCCGTCCAGGCATAGGTCGTGACGATGTTCAGCACCGCACCCGGACGCCCGGTCGCGATCCAATGCCGGCCGGCGACCGAGGTGCAGTGGAACGTGCCGTGGAGCACGATCCCGACCACGGAGGCGAAGGCGTTGGGCGACAGCGCCTCGGACGGGGAGATGAAGTTGCCGGCGGCGTTGTTGACCAGCACGTCGATCTCGCCCAGCTCGTCGCGCAGCCGGTCGAAGGCCCCGGCGACGGCCTCGGGGTCGCGAACGTCGCAGGCGGCGGCCGCGGCCGTGCCTCCGGCGTCGCGGATCGCCTGCACGGTCTCGCGCAGCGGGTCCTCGCGGCGTCCGGACAGCCCGACCTTCGCCCCGAGCCCCGCGAAGCACGACGCCATCGCCCGTCCCAACCCGGTGCCGCCGCCCGTGATCCAGGCGGTCTTGCCCGCGAGCAGGTCGGGTGCGAGGGCGGAAACGGGGGCTCGGGTCACGGACAGTGCAACCTCTTCCGGGTCGAACCGGTCGACGGCCTATCTTACCAGCATCAACCGCCGGCGCTGCGCGGTCGTTCTCCCAGCGTGAGCGGCAGCTCGATCCGCTGGCCCTCGCGAATCACCTGCACCTGCACCGTCTCGCCGGCGCCGATCTGCGCCAGCCGCGCGCCCAGGTTGCCCGAGCCGACCGGTTGTCCGGCGATCCGGATCAGGATGTCGCCTTCGCGCAACCCCGCCGCGGCGGCCGGCCCCTCCGGTACCACCCGGCGCAACACCAGGCCCTCGTCCTCGGCCAGCCCGTGCGTGCGGCGCTGGTCCTCGTCCGCGGTGGCGGGCCAGACGCCCAGGTAGCCCCGCCGCGCCCGCTCCAGCTCCACCGTCACGGCGCCGCCGCCGCGCGTCACGCCCAGCGCCAGGCGCGTCCCCGGCTCGATCGAGCGGAACCGGCGGCCGACGCCGCCCGGGTCTTCGAGCGCTTCGCCGCCAAACGCGGTGATCACGTCGCCCGCGCGGAGCCCCGCGGCGTCCCCGCGCGAGCCCGCGTCGACCGCGGTCACCGTGGCCCGCGGCCCGCCGGCCTGCTCCAGCACCTCCACGCGCACCCCGAGCCAATCGACGTTGTGCACGAACCGCGGCGCCGACTCGGCGTCGGCGATCCGGTCCACAACGCCGTAGGCCAGCCGGACGATCGACTGCATCCGTGCGTAGTCCAGCTTGTCCGCGTGGTCCCCGAGCTGGTGGTAGTCCTCGTGGGTGCCCGTGAACAGGAACATGAACGGGACGTCCTCGTCGTAGAACGCGTCGTGGTCGCTGTTTCCCGCGTACGAAGTGCCGGCGAACTCGAGACCCGGCGCCGGCGGCGGGCCCGCCGACTCGACCAGCTCGCGCAACCCGCGCACGAAGCCGTCGCCGAACACCTGGACCGCCCGATCGGAATTGCGCCCGATCATGTCCAGGTTGAGCATGAACACCACCGGCCCGAGCGGAACGAGCTGCTGCGCGACCAGCGCGCGAGAGCCGAGCAGTCCCCGCTCTTCTCCGGTGAACGTCACGAACAGCAGGCTGCGGCGCGGCCGCTGGGTCCGCGCGGCGAAGGCCTGCGCCAGCTCCAGCAGGCCGGCCACGCCCGACGCGTTGTCGTCGGCTCCGTTGAACACGGTGTCCCCTTGGCCGTCGAAGCCGCCCAGGTGGTCGTGGTGCGCGCCGATCACGATCCACTGGTCGCGCAGCGCCGGGTCGCCGCCTTCCAGGAACCCGGCGACGTTGCGCGCCGCGACCTCGGCATGCCCCGCGGCCCGCCGGACCGTCAGCGTCACCGCGGCGTCGACCGCCGGGAACGTCGCCGGCGGCTGGCCCTCGTCCAGCGCCCGCTGGAGCTCCGACAGCGACCGTCCGGAGGGGGCGATCAACGACTCGGCCAGCTCGCGGCTGACGTGGACCGCCAGAAACGGTTCACGCCGCCCCGGGCCTTCCTGCTCGTCCTCCGCGTCGGGCGGCTCCAGCTCCAGCGCCCCGCCCAGCCTCAGATCGTCGGCGGGCTCGTGATGCAGCGGGTCGGTAACCAGCAGCATCCCGCGCGCGCCGTGCTTGCGGGCGTTGTCGGCCTTGGTCGTGAACAGCGCATGGGTCGTGCTGGTCGTTCCGTCGAACGGACTCGCGGGGTCGTTCTCACCCGGCTCGTGGCGCAACACCAGCACCAGCTTGCCCGTCACGTCCAGCCCGGCGTAATCGTCCCAGTCGTGCTCGTCCGAGGTGACCCCGTAGCCGGCGAACACGACCGGGGCCTCGACGCTGCCCGCGTCCGAGAACCCGAACGGGCGAAAGTCGACGCCGGCGTCGCCGGTCAGCTCGCGGTCCCCGGCGCGCGCCGCGAGGCGTGTGGCCTCGGCGTCCCAGCTCGTCCGGTACAGCGTGAGGTCCAGGAACGGACCCTCCCGTCCCGGTGGCGCCGTCAGCCCACACCGCTCGAACGCGGCCGCGATGTATTCCTCAGCGGCCGCCACGCCGGGCTCGCCCGTATCGCGGCCGGCCAGCTCGTCCGAGGCCAGGTACTCGACGTGTCGGCGCAGCTCGTGCCGGGTGATGCCGTCCACGCCGCCGGCCTCGGACCCGCCGAGGGTCCGGCAACCGGCGACGGGCGGCAGCGCGACCAGCAGCAACAGGGTCGCCAAGAGGCGTTTCACCGGGCTCGCCCTCCTTGACCGCGCGCCGGGCGCGGCCGAGCCGAGAGTATACGCGGATCGTCCCGCCGCGGCCGGAGGTCGTGCACGGCGCTCGCCGCGGCACTACGTTGAACGGGGCGGCGTGGTCGTGAGAGACTGACGCCACGTCTGCTCGACGAGGGAGGATCCGTGCCGAACGACAGCGAGCATCCGATCGTGCTGGTCGCCATGGGCGGCCACGCATTCATGCAGAAGGGTGAGCGAGGCACGATCGAGGAGCACGAACGCAACGCCCGGCGCATCGCGAGCGTGCTGATGTCGCTGGTGCAACGCGACTACCGCCTGATCATCACGCACGGAAACGCCCCGCAGGTCGGCAGCCTGCTGATCCAGAGCGAGGCGGCTCGCGAGACCGTCCCCGGGATGCCGCTCGACGTGCTGGTGGCGATGACCGAGGGCAGCCTGGGCTACGTGCTGCAGCAGGCGCTGCTCAACGAGTTCCGCGACAACGACATCCGGCGCTACGTGGTGACCGTGGTCACGCAGGTGCTCGTCGACGGAAGCGACCCCGCGTTCGACAATCCGACCAAGCCGATCGGCCCGGCGTTGGAGCGCGAGGAGGCGGAACGCCGCCGCGACACGCTGGGCTGGCAGATCAAGGAGGACGCCGGACGCGGCTGGCGCCGGCTGGTCGCGTCACCCAAGCCGCTGCGCGTCGTGCAGGGCCGCATGATCCGCGACGCGGCCCTGGCCGGACACGTGGTCATCGCGTGCGGCGGAGGCGGCGTCCCGATCAAGAAGGAGCCGGACGGCGACTGGGTCGGTGTCGAAGCGGTGGTCGACAAGGACCTCACCTCGGGCGTGCTGGCGCGCGAGGTCGGAGCGGACCACCTGGTGATCCTCACCGCCGTGCCCAACGTCTACGTCGAGTTCGGCAAGCCGTCGCAGCGGGCCCTGGGGGCGGTGACGCTCGAGGAGATCGAGCGGTTGCGGGGGGAAGGGCACTTCGCGCCGGGCACGATGGGGCCCAAGATCGAAGCCGTGATCGGTTTCCTCAAGGCCGGCGGTCGGCGAGCGCTGATCACCGACCCGGACAGCCTGCCGGCCGCGATCGAGGGCCGCGCCGGAACCCATTTCGTCGGCAAGATCTAGCAGCCGTTCCGGGGACCTCGGGGTCCGCGGTTGAAGCCGGAGGGTCGGACGGCGTACATTAGAAGACGGCGGGCGTTCCCGCACGGGAGGTAGCGACCCATTCGCGAGCTGTTCGGCCACACCCTGGGCCTCTCACCTGCGGAAAAGCGACAGATCGAGCGTCTCTATCGCCGCCGCGTTCCCCCGCGATCGATCGTCAACCAGGAGCTGGCGCGCGAGCTGGCGCGGATCACCCACGACCTGAACCGGCGCATCGGCATGCTGGTCGATCGCGCGGGTCGAGTCGAACGCGTGGCCGTCGGCGACGCCGTGCGCATCGACGTGCCCCGCCAGCCGAGCGCGCCGGCCGGCCGGATGCGCTTCTGCACGCTGCGCTTTCTGGCCACGCGGTTGCGCGGCGACGAGCTGACCGCGGTCGACCTCGTGCCGCTCGCGCTGCACCGTCTCGACGCGATGGCGATGATCGACGTCACCGACGAGGGGCTACCCGGGGACGTGCGCGTCGCGCACCTGCTCCCCGCCGAGGAACGCGCCAGCGACGGTACGTCGCGCGGCGACGCCGAGCGCGCGTCCGGGGCGACCGAGCGCGAGCCCGAGGCGCCGCGCCTGCCGCCGGGAGCCGTGGTTCCGGGACGCGGCCGATTCCGCGGGCGTCGCGGCCGGGCGCGCCGCACGGTGCGCGACATCACCTCGGACGGTGAGCGTTACCGGTTGTTCCCGCCGCGCCCGGCCAGCCTGGTCGACGACGACTTCCAGGAGCTGATCCGCGCGCTCGAGGAGGAGTTCGATCGCCGGATGCAGCGCACCAAGATCGCCGGCAAGGTCGGCCGGGCGATCCTGGTCCATGTCTCCACCGGCAGCCGCGCCGCCGCCGAGGAGTCGATGGACGAGCTGGCCGAGCTGGCGGCGTCCTGCGACCTGGCGGTCGTCGAGCGGATGATCCAGCGCCGCCCGTCCTTCGATCCGCGAACGCTGATGGGCGCGGGCAAGCTGCAGGACCTGATCGTTCACGCGCTGCGGCTCGGTGCCGACTTCATCGTGGTCGACCAGAACCTGACCCCCGCCCAGGGCCGCGCGATCGCCCAGGCCAGCGACCTCAAGGTGATCGACCGCTCGCAGCTGATCCTCGACATCTTCGCGCGCCGCGCGCGGACTCACGAGGGCAAGATCCAGGTCGAGCTGGCGCAGCTCAAGTACCTGCTGCCGCGGTTGATGAGTCGCGGCGATTCGGGGTTGTCGCGGTTGATGGGCGGCATCGGCGGCCGCGGGCCGGGCGAGCAGAAGCTCGAGATCGACCGCCGGCGCGTCCGCGACCGGATCCGCGCGCTGGAGCGCATGCTGCAGTCCGAGCGCACGCGCCGCGAGCAGCGCCGCGCGCGCCGCCGCAGCCGCAACATCCCGGTGATCTCGCTGGTCGGCTACACCAACGCCGGCAAGAGCACGCTGCTCAACGTGCTCACGCGCAGCAACGTGTTCGTCGAGGAGCGGATGTTCGCCACGCTCGATCCGACCAGCCGCCGGTTGCGTTTGCCGCGCGAGCGCGAGGTGGTGATCAACGACACGGTGGGTTTCATCCGCGACCTGCCGCCGGACCTGATCGCGGCGTTCCGCGCCACGCTGGAGGAGATCGAGGACTCAGACCTGATCGTGCACCTGGTCGACGCGGCGCACCGCGACCACGCGGCGCGAATCGCGGCGGTCGAGCGGCTGCTGGGCGACCTGGGCTACGGCGAGATCCCGCGGCTGTTGGTGTTCAACAAGGTCGACCTGCTCGACGCCGACGAGCTGGAGGAGCGGGCCGCCGGCCGCGACGTGGTCTGCATCTCGGCCACGCGGCGCGAGGGGCTGGACGGGCTGCTGAGGCGCCTCCGCGAGTACCTGCCCAACGGGCGCGCCCCGCGCCGCTACGGCCCCTCGGACGCGGAGCCCGGCGAGCTCTCGATCCACTGACCCGACCCGCCGCGCGGGTAAGTATCGGCCCGCTCTGGAGTTATTTGGTCTAGCTTGGACCCCTTGCATGGTCCCGTTTTCGGCGCTCTAATGGCCATTGGACTAGGCCAAATTGGGTGACCCGGACCGGACCATGACCATCCCCGGACTCCAAGTCGATTTCGACAGCGCCGTGCCCGTCTACCGGCAGATCGCCGAAGGCGTGCGGCGCGCGCTGCTGGCCGGCCGGCTGGCGCCGGGGGCCAAGCTGCCGCCCACGCGCGACCTGTCGCGGGCCCTGGGCGTCAACCGCAACACCGTCGTCTCCGCCTACGAGCTGCTCGCCGGCGAGGGGCTGGTCGCGAGCCGCACCGGCAAGGGCACGTTCCTGGTCGCGCCGCGCTCCGGCGAGACGCACGCCGAGGCGGACGACGAGGGGACGCGCTGGCCGCGGCCGCTCGACGACACGCCGTGGTTCACCGGTTTCTCCCGCGCCGTCGAGGGCGCGGGCGCCGGGCAGCTCGCGTCGATCTACACGGTGGCGATCTCCTCCGAGGGGATCTCGTTCGCGGGCACGTTCCCCGATTCGGAGCTGATGCCGCTCGACACCTTCCGCCGCGCGATGGACGAGGTGATCGGCGAGGGTGCCGCCGAGGTGCTGGGCTACGGACCGACCCCGGGCTACCCGCCGCTCCGGCAGACGATCGCCGCCGAGATGCGCGACAAGGGTTCGCCCGTAAGCTCCGCCGGCGTGCTGGTGACGAACGGCGCGCAGCAGGCGATGGACCTGGTGTTCCGCACGCTGCTCGATCGCGGCGACTCGGTGGTGCTCGAGCAGCCGACCTACACCGGCGCGCTCAGCTCGCTGCAGTCCCTGGGAGCGCGTATCGTCGGCGTGCCGTGTGACGAACAGGGGATCCGGCCCGACCTGCTCGCGTTGGCGCTGGAGCGTCACCGGCCGCGGCTGGTCTACCTGCAGCCGACGTTCCAGAACCCGACCACGGCCGTGATGGGCGAGCACCGCCGTCGCGAGATCCTGGCCCTCGCCGCCCGCCACCGCTGCGTGCTGGTCGAGGACGACTGGGCCGGCGACCTGGGCTTCGGCGATCCGCGCCCCCCGACGCTGCACGCGCTGGACGGGGGCCGCCGGGTGATCTATCTCAGCACGTTCTCGAAGAAGCTGATGCCGGGGCTGCGCCTGGGATGGGTCGTCGCGCCGCCGCCGGTGATGCGCCGGCTCGAGGCGCTCAAGCAGATCCAGGACTTCGGAACCAGCCCGTTGATGCAGGCCGCGTTGCACCGCTTCCTGCAGGCGGGCGGGCTGGCCGAGCACCTCCGCGCCGTGCTTCCGGTCTACCGCCGGCGCCGTGACGCGATGCTGGCCAGTCTCGAGCGCGATTTTCCGCGCGGGGTGCACTGGACGCGGCCCGACGGCGGGCTGTTCCTGTGGGTCACGCTGCCGGCGCGGATGAACAGCAACGACCTGTTCGTGGCGGCGCGCCAGCGCGGCGTGCTGTTCAGCCGCGGCGAGCTGTTCCACAGCGACGGGTCGGGCCGCGAGACGCTGCGGCTGACCTACGGCGGTGTGACGCCGGAGCGGATCGAGTCCGGGATCTCGATCCTGGGAGAGTTGTTGAGGAAACACTGGCCTGCCGGATCCGCGGACACGTCGGGCAGGCCGGCCGAGACCGTACCGATCTTGTAGCTCCGCCGGGGCGGGGCCGAGGGTGAGCGACATGGACGACAGGATCAAGGGAACGCTGAGACTCAAGACGGGGCTCGCGGAGATGCTCAAGGGCGGCGTGATCATGGACGTCACCGACGACGCGCAGGCCCGCATCGCCGAGGACGCCGGCGCCGTGGCCGTGATGGCGCTGGAGCGGGTGCCGGCCGATATCCGCAAGCACGGCGGCGTGGCGCGGATGTCGGATCCCGAGATGATCGAGAAGATCATGCAGGCGGTCTCGATCCCGGTGATGGCCAAGTGCCGCATCGGCCACTTTGCCGAGGCGCAGGTGCTCCAGGCGCTGGGGGTGGACTACATCGACGAGAGCGAGGTGCTGACGCCGGCCGACGAGCACCACCACGTCGACAAGTTCGCGTTCACGGTGCCGTTCGTCTGCGGTTGCCGCGAGCTGGGCGAGGCGCTGCGCCGGATCGGCGAGGGCGCGGCGTTGATCCGCACCAAGGGCGAGGCGGGCACCGGCAGCATCGTCGAGGCGGTGCGGCACATGCGCGCGGTGACCGGCGGCATCCGCCGGCTGACCACGCTGGGGCCCGACGAGCTGATGACCGAGGCCAAGAACCTCGGCGCCCCGTACGAGCTGGTGCGCGCGGTGGCCGAAACGGGCCAGCTCCCGGTTCCGAACTTCGCCGCGGGTGGCATCGCGACGCCGGCCGACGCGTCGTTGATGATGCAGCTCGGCGCGGAGTCGGTGTTCGTCGGCTCGGGGATCTTCAAGTCCTCCGATCCGGCGACGCGGGCCCGGGCGATCGTCCGCGCGACCACGCACTACAAGGAGCCGAAGGTCGTCGCCGAGGTCTCGCGCGGGCTGGGCCAGGCGATGGAGAGCATCGAGACCTCGAAGCTCCCCGAATCCGAGCTGATGCAGACGCGGGGCTGGTGACCCGACGATGAGCAAACGACCGGCGATCGGCGTGCTGGCGCTCCAGGGCGACTTCGCCGCGCACGCCCGGGCCCTGGGGCGGCTGGGCGTCGCGGCCCGCGAGGTCCGGCACGCGCTCGAGCTGCGCCGGCTCGACGGGCTCGTCATTCCGGGGGGCGAGAGCACGACGCTGCTCAACCTGATGGGTGACGAGCCGTGGTTCGAGGAACTGCGGGAGCTGCACCGGCGCGGCGGGGCGATCCTCGGCACCTGCGCCGGAGCGATCCTGCTGGCGCGCCAGGTCGAGCACCCCCGGCAACCGGGTCTCGGCCTGCTGGACGCGACGATCGCCCGCAACGCCTACGGCCGACAGGTCGACTCGTTCGAGACCGAGCTCCGCGTGCCGGCGCTGGGCGGCCCGTTGCGGGCGGTGTTCATCCGCGCGCCGCGCTTCTCCTCCGTGGGGCCGGAGGTCGAGGTGCTGGCCGCGCGCGACGGCGAGCCCGTGCTGGTGCGGCAGGGCTGCGTCGTCGCCGCAACGTTCCATCCCGAGCTGGCCGGCGACGACCGGCTCCACCGCTACTTCGTGAAGATCGCGGAGGGGAGCGCCTCTCCGCAGCCCGAGACAATCAAGGCGGCGACCCGCCAGGAGACGGAGGCAGCATGTTGATCTATCTGAACGGAAAGCTCGTGTCGAAGGAAGACGCCAAGATCTCGGTGTTCGACCACGGCTTCCTCTACGGGGACGGTGTCTTCGAGGGCATCCGGGTCTACGACGGCAACGTGTTCCGGCTCGAGGAGCACATCGACCGGCTCTACGAGTCCGCCAAGACGATCGCGATGACCATCCCGATGCCGCCCGAGGAGATGACGCAGGCCACGCTGGGCACCGTCGCCGCCAGCGCCCAGCGCGACGCCTACATCCGTCTGGTGATCTCGCGCGGCCCCGGCGACCTGGGCATCGATCCGCGCAAGTGCACCGAGCCGACCGTGGTGATCATCGTGGACTCGATCCAGCTCTATCCGCCCGAGCTGTACGAGAAGGGGATCTCCCTGGTGACCTCCAGCTTCCGCCGCATCCCGATGCAGTGTCTCGATCCGCGGATCAAGTCGCTGAACTACCTGAACAACATCCTGGCCAAGATCGAGGCGACGCGCGCCGGGGTGCCCGAGGCCGTGATGCTGAACTACAGCGGCCGCGTGGCCGAGTGCACCGCGGACAACATCTTCATCGTCAAGGGCGAGGAACTGCGAACGCCCCCGCTGATGGAAGGCGCGCTGGGCGGCGTTACCCGCGGCGCCGTGATGGACCTGGCCCTCGAAGCCGGCATCCCGTGCCACGAGACGCGGATGGGCCTGCACGATCTCTACAACGCCGACGAGTGCTTCTTGACCGGCACCGGCGCCGAGATCATGCCCGTCACCAACATCGACGGCCGGCAGATCGGGGGCGGCGCGGGCGACACCACCCGCAGGTTGCTCGCGGCGTTCCGCGAGCTGCGGGTCAAGGACGGCGTCAAGGTCGAGTACGACACGGCCGAGGTGCGGTAGGACCTCCAGGTCGTGGCCGTGGCGCCGACCCGTGTCATCGCCGTCGCGCAGACGGTTCCGAAGCGGGGTGACCTCGACGCCAACCTCGAGCAGCACCTGCGACTGGCGCGCCTCGCGGCGGACGAGTCGGCGCAGGTGCTCGTGTTTCCCGAGCTGTCGCTGACCGGCTACGAGCTCGATCTCGCCGCCGACCTGGCGTTCTCGCCGGGCGATGCCCGTCTGGCTCCGCTGATCGAGGCGGCGGCGTCCCACCCGCTGACGCTGATTGCGGGAGCTCCGGTCAGGCTGGGGGCCCGGCTTCACATCGGGGCGTTCATCGTGTCCCCGGACCGCGCCGTGGGGCTGTACACGAAGCAGCACCTGGGCGCGTTCTCCCCGCGGGCCGCCCGCGACGGCGTCGTGCCTCCCGCCGAGGCGACCGTCTTCCGGCCCGGCGACCGCGATCCGCTCGTCCGCATCGGCAACACCACCGCGGCGGTGGCGGTGTGCGCCGACACGGGCCGGCCGTCACACCCCCGGGCCGCCGCCGAGCGGGGCGCGCGGACCTACCTGGCCTGCATGTTCGTGATTCCGTCCGAATTCGAGCGTGAGACCGCCAACCTCAGGAGCTACGCCGCGACGCACTCGATGACCGTCGCCTTCGCGAACTACGGCGGACCGTCGGGGGGCCTCGCCGCGGCGGGACGGAGCGCGATCTGGTCGAAACACGGCGAGCTGCTGGCGCAGCTGGCGACGTCCGGCAGCGGCGTCGCGGTCGCCGTCGGGACTCACGCCGGCTGGAGCGGCAGGACGGTCATGCTCGACGGGTCGGGCTAGGCGATCGCGGGTGGCGACGGCTTCCTCGCCACGACGCACCACGCGATGCTCGACCACACGTAGTCCTCGCTGTGTCGTCCGAAGTCGATCGGGCTCACGAGCTCGCGGAGGCCTGCTTGCGCTCGAGGGCGCAGACCAGCATCTCGCCGACCAGCCGGAGCAGCTCGACGGTCTCCTCGCTCCAGGCCTTGGAGGAGCGGACGGAGTCGAAGCCGAGGAAGCCGACCAGCTCGCCCCGGTCGACCATCGGAAGCACCACCAGCGAGCGGATGTTCTGCGCTTCCAGGATCTTACGCTCGTTGGCGGCCTCGGCGGGCAGCTCCGAGACCAGCGGGAGGTGGATCGTTTCCCGGCGGTGCAGGCGCTCCATCCACCAGGGGACCGTCCCGGTGGGCAGCCCCTGGAGATTGTCGATCTGGGGCTCGATTCCGGGGGCGCACCACTCGTGCGTGTTGTCGACGGTCTCCCCGTCGGGGGCGACCGAGAAGACGTAGCTGCGGTCGACCCGGCAGAAGGTGCCGATCTCCCGCAGCGCGACCGCGACGCCATCGTCGATCTCGTCCGGGCGCAGCTTGATGAACCGTGTCGAGATCGAGAAGATCAGCTTTTCGAACTCCACGCGGTGACGCAACTCTTCCTCGGCGAGCTTGAGCTCGGTGATGTCCTCGTGGGTCATCAGCACGCACTCGTGATCGCCCCGCGGGCGGCTGACCCGGACGTTGAACCAGCGACGGCCGTCGTCGTATTCGCACGAGAGGGTCATGGCCACATTGGCCCGCTCGCGGGCGACGACCTGGCGGATCCCGTCCGCCAACGCACCGGCGACACCGTCGTCCCCCGCGCTGATCCGGGCGCAGAACTCGCGGTAGTGGGTGCCGAGCCCGTAGTTGGGGTGGTTGAGCTCCGCGGCGTCCATGAAGCTGCGCCACGGCTCGTTGACGCCGAGGATGATTCCGTCGTCGTCCAGGATCGCGATATGCGCCGAGATTGCGTCCAACGTGTCACGCAGGGCGCTCGGGCTGAGCAGTAGTGCCATCCCCTCCCACTTTCAAATGGCATGGCCGGCGCCCCGTTCAGCCGTGAGCGCCCGATTGTAACGACCCCGCGCTTGTGTGTCCCCATCAGATACCAAGTCTCCGCCCGTGCGTCAATAGAAAAGCCGACGAAGGTCGGCGCCGGCGGGCGCTCGCGAGTCATCGCACGGGGCGAAGCCGATGCGGGAACGAGGTTTTGCGCGACGAACGTGCGCGCGGCTCGGTGCGCGCGTAACGCGGTGGCGTTGAGGACCGTGGCGGTGCGCATTGTCCGGTGAGCGCCGGTGAACGTGCCGCGAAAGCCGCGGCGCGCTTGCGACCCGCAGGGCCTCGCGCCGGGAACGCCGGTTCAGTCGCGCGGCGCGTGGCGCCCTGAAACGCGGGTTTCCGGCTGGCACGTCACGTGCACAACCTCCGCACGGGGTCGCAACGGCAACGGTTGCCGATCGGGCTCCGGTTCCGAAGGAGGTGGGCCATGAACAGACAGCGCACGTGGTGGCTCTTGGCGGCGGTTTCCCTGGCGGTCGGGTTCGGCTCCGCCACGATCGCGACGGCCGACCTCGGAAAGGACGACCCGCCCGGCGACCTCAACGTCAACGGCGAGATCCCGTTGCCGGACACGGGCCTGATGGACTGCGATCCCGGTCACGTGATGTGCGACCAGCTGCCGCCGCTGTGCTTCCGGGCCGGCACGGTCCCGCGGGTCGTGGACACCTGTTGGGGCGAGTGCGTCGAGTTCTCGCAATGCGCGCCGATCGCCTGCGCCGAAAACGCCGAGTGTCCCGGCGGCACGACGTATTGCCACGCGGCGGGTCTCTGCGCTTCGGACGACGTCTGCGATCCCGACTACCCGCAGTCCTGCCCGGAGGAGCTGCAGCTCAGGCTGTTCCTGCTGAATCTGCTGTAACCCCCCACGCACCGGCGGCGGGCGCGGGAGATCCCCGCGCCCGGCC
>JBFKMV010000096.1:0-18637 GCA_041629655.1 Candidatus Polarisedimenticolaceae bacterium | reverse complement strand
GGCGATGCTCGCGGCGGGCAACTCCTCCGAGCTGATCGTCTACGACGGGGTGGGCCACCTGTGGACGCCGTCGGACAAGCCCGACCACGGCTGGCCCGACCCCGACCCCGAGGTCCGCGAGCGGGCCTACCGGGCGGCCGAGCAGTTCCTGCGCGCACGCGGTTTCGTGGACTGATCGTTCTGTGCAGGAATTACCCGTTCAGCGTATATTCTGCGCGGATCCGCGGGCGGACGGGCGCTTTCCCGGCGGCACGCGGCTTGCGTGACTCGGAATCATCGAGGGACCATCGGAGGGAGGACACCATGAAGCTCATCCAGACTGCGTCGGGCCTGCTGCTCGCTATCGCTCTGGTCGCACTGGCCGGATGCTCCAGCGGTTCGGACGGGGTCACGGCCACCGCGGGACAGGGACAGCTCCGGGTCGTGATGCACGACGACGACGACCCGCGGCTGCAAGCGGCGGTGGTCACGTTTTCCGGCATACAGGCGCGCAGCCTCGACGGGATGTGGGTCGACGTGGCCGGCGAGTTCCCGATGACCGTGGATCTGCTGACCTTGGTCGACGGCCGGACGCTGATGCTGGCCGCGGACGCGGTCCCGGCGGGCGACTACGCCGCGTTGCGGATCACGATCCAGAGCGTCCAGCTCGTCGCCGAGGACGGCACGGCGTTCGACATCACCTTGCCCGGCGCAGGGACCCAGGCGCTGATTCCCGTCAGCTTCATGGTCGTCGAGGGCCAGGCGACCACGATCACCCTCGACTTCAAGGTCGAGCTGTCGTTCGAGTTCGACGGATCGGAGTTCGAGTTCGAGCCGGAGATCGAGGTCGTCGGGATCGAGTTCGACGACGACGACGAGGGGGACGATCGCTAGCCGGGCCTACCGCCCGACGATCCCGATCCAGTCCAGGACCGCGTCCAGGCGGGCGCGGTCCTGCTCCTCGTCGTACGGCGCCAGTGTGACCTCGGCCTCGACGCACAGGCCGTCGCGGTGGATCCAGACCGCGAGGTGCCGGCGCGTGATCCTCACGCCCGCGCTCTCGATCACGGTGTATTCCAGCACCGCCCGCTCGGCCCGCTCGTAGCGGCGGACGTCGCGGACGGCAGGCGAGGCGGCGTCGCGGCGCCGGAACGCGCGCTCCCGGCACTGCCGCGCGTCGTCGGCCGGCCCGGCGGGCTGGATCCGCGCCTGCAGCAGCATCCCGGACTCGGTGTCGGCGGCCGTTACGGCGACCGCGGACCCCTCGTGGCTGCTACGCGCCGGCCCGGCCTCGAACGACGACGGGAGCCGCAGCACCAGCGACCACGCCGCTTCGGGGTGGGTCAGGACGACCTCGCCGGCCGCGAGCGGCGGCGCGCCCCACAGGCAGGCCAGCGCGAGGACCGTTTTAGGAATGCTCCGTCGCACGCCTCCAGCATGCACCACAACCGGCCGGCGGGCATCGCTGCCGCCGCTGAGGGCTTGGAGAATCGCGCCCGCTGTAGCAGACTTCAGGCAACACCCGCCATGGAGGGCTCCGCTCATGCCGGACATCCGAGTCGCCTGGTACAACCTCGAGAACCTGTTCGATCACGCCACGGCGGACCGCCACCCCGACCTCGCCCGCACGCTGCGCAGGGAGCTGCGCGGTTGGACCGTCGCCGTCCGCGACCGCAAGCTGGACCAGTTAGCGCGCGTGGTGCGCGCGATGTTCGGGGGCGCCGGTCCGGACCTGCTGGGGGTCTGCGAGGTCGAGAACGAGCGGGTGCTGGGGATGCTCGCCGACCGGATGGCGATGCCCGGCCGCAACTACCGCGTGATCGGCCACGACTCGCGCGACACGCGCGGGATCGACGTCTCGTTCATCATGGATGCCAACTTGCTGGAGGCCGAGAACACCGGGCACCAGACGGTGGTCAAGCGCACCGCGACGCGCGATATCTTCTGGGTCGACCTGATCGTGCGCGCGACCGGAGGTGTGTTCGTCGCCGCCGCCAACCACTGGCCATCGCGTACGGCGGGGCAGTACGAGAGCGAGCCGTTCCGGCTGCTGACCGGCGAGACCCTGAGCGTGGTGGTGGACGAGTTGATGCACGGCTTCGACATCGGGACCAACATCCCGATCCTGTTGATGGGCGATTTCAACGACGAGCCGTTCAACCGCTCGATGCAGGAGTACCTGCTGGGTGCCCGCGACCGCGGGCGGGTGACGCGGGCGCGCAGCCCGCGGGTGCTGAACCTGATGTGGCCGCTGATGTCCGTTCGCAATCCGGGGACCCACCGTTTCGGCTCGGACTGGAACATGCTCGACCAGTTCCTGGTCACCAGGGGGATGCTGCGGACGCAAAGCCTGGTGCGGGTGCTTCCGGAAAGCGTCGAGATCTTCCGGCCCGAGCTCATTCGCGGGTCCGGCAGCGCGCCGCGCCGCTTCGGACGCCCGTCGCGCGGGATGGATCGTGACGGTTTCTCGGACCACTTCCCGATCGCCGTCACGCTGCGCGCGAACTGAGCCCCGCTTGGCCGGGAACCCGCCTTGTAGCAGAATGTCCGCTCCACGGCGGAGGGCTGAACCGATGACGGGTTGTTGCGAGCGTGACGGGTTGCGGTGCCGGGTGTTCTCGTTCCTCGTTGCGGCGGCGTTGCTGCTGCCCGGCGCCGCGGCGGCGGCCGATCCGCCGCGCGAGGTCGCGCTGTCGGAGCTGTTCCCCGGCGCGGTGTTCGATCCCTCGATCCCCACGCAGCGAGCCGCGCTGGGCGTGACGCCGGGGGCGAGGCCGTTGCGCCACGCCGAGGTCAAGGCGTACCTCGAGACCCTGGCCGCGGCCTCGCCGCGGGCGACGATCCTGCCCTACGCGCAGTCGCACGAGGGGCGCGCGCTGTACGTGGTCGCGATCAGCGACGCGGCCACGATCGCCGATCTCGACGCGTTTCGCGAGGCGCACGCGGTGCGGATGGACCCGCGCCGCCGCCCGGCGGCGCAGGACGCGCAGGCGCTGTCGGGCCACAAGGCGGTGGCCTGGATCGCCTACGGGATCCACGGCGACGAGCTGAGCAGCGTCGACGCGGCGGTGGCCGTGACTTATCGGCTGATCGCCGGCGAGGACGGGCTGGCGGAACGGATCCGCGACGAGCTGGTCGTGTTGATCGACCCGATGGAGAACCCCGACGGCCGCGAGCGGTTCCTCTCCCAGATCTTCGCCTTCCAGGGTCGCGTGCCCAATCCCGACACCGAGGACATCTCGCACACCTCGGTCTGGCCGTGGGGCCGCGGCAACCACTACCTGTTCGACCTCAACCGGGACTGGTTCAGCCTGGTCCATCCGGAGAGCGCCCGCTCGGGGGTGATCGCCTCGTGGAACCCGCAGCTGATGGTGGACAGCCACGAGATGGGCTCCGACGACACCTACCTGTTCAGTCCCGCCCGTCACCCGTTCAACCCGCACAAGGGAGAGCACGTGCGCCGCTGGTGGGACCGCTTCGCGGCGGACCAGGGCCGGGCGCTCGACCGGCGCGGCTACGGCTACTACACCCGGGAATGGAACGAGGAGTTCTTCCCCGGCTACGGCTCGTCGTGGGCCAGCTACATCGGCTCGATCGGCATCCTGTACGAGATGTCGGGCACCGAGGGCACGCTGGTCAAGAAGCGCGAGGGCGTGGTTCGCAGCTACGCCCAGGCGGTCGAGCACCAGGTCACCAGCTCGGTGGCCAACCTGACCACGTTGCTGAACAACCGCGAGGAGCTGCTGCGGGACTACGTCGCCTCACGCCGCGAGGCCGTCGAGCAGGGGCAGCGGGGGAAGATCCGGGCCTGGGTGCTGCCGATGGGCCGCTACCCCGAGCGCACCGAGTGGCTGGCCGCGGTGCTGGTGCGCCAGGGCGTCGAGGTGCTGCGTCTGGCCGGCGGGCCCGTCGAGGCCGGCGGCCTGCACGATATCCGCACCGGCGAGGCCCGGACCGTGAGCCTGCCGTCGCAGAGCTTCCTGATTCCGCTGGACCAGCCCGCCGGACGGCTGGCGCGGGTGCTGCTGGATCCGCACGTCCCGATGGAGTCCGGCTTTCTGCACGAGCAGCGCGAGTACATCGAGCGGGGCAAGGGCTCGCGGCTCTACGACACCACGGCCTGGTCGCTGATCCTGTCCTTCGGGATCGAGGCCTACTGGTCCGGCGCGAAACCGCCGGGCAACTGGAAGCCCGTCGGACCTCCCTCGGACACCATCCTCGCCCAGTCGCTGCCCCCGGCCGAGCAGGGTGCCCTGTTCGCCTACGCCTTCGACGGTACGAGCGACAACGCCGCGTTCGCGCTGGGGGACCTGCTGCAACGCGGGTTGCGCGTCCGGGTCGCCGACAAGCCGTTCCGCGTCGCCGGGCGCTCGTTCGAGCGGGGATCGGTGCTGGTGGAGCGTGAGGGCAACCCGGCCGATCTCGCGGACCAGGTCTCCTGGGTCGCCACGCGTCGGGGGATCGAGGTGGTGCCGATCGGAACGTCGCGGGCCGAACAGGGGCCCGACCTCGGCGGCCGGCACTTCAACCAGCTCGTCGCGCCGCGCGTCGGCGTGCTCACCGGGATGCCGATCTCACCCAGCGCCTACGGCTCGATCTGGTACCTGCTCGACTACAACATGGGGTTGCGCTTCAGCGCGCTCGACATCGGCCGTTTCCTGGGCGTCGACCTGTCGCGTTACAACGTGCTGGTGTTCCCGCCGTCGTTCTTCGGGGCCCAGGGCTACAAGCACCTGCTGGGCGAGCCGGGGCTGAGCCGGTTGGAGGAGTGGATCGGAGCGGGCGGGACCGCGATCGGGATCGGCAACGGCGCGCAGTTCCTGGCCGACAGCGAGCTCGGTTGGACCGCGACGCGGTTGCGGCGGCAAGCGCTGGACAAGTACCCGCCCGTGGTGTGGGGCATCGGGCCCGAGGAGGCCGAGCGGGGCGGACGGTTCCGCGCGGCAGGCCTGCGGCCGCCGGAGGAACCGGAGCCGGAAGGCAACGAGAGCGAGAACAAGGCGGCGGGCAAGCGCAAGGGCACGAAGCCGGCGAGCGTGGCGCCCGCGGCCCGCAAGTCGCCCTACGACGTGGCGCCGGTGATCGGACCGGGCGCCCGGCCGTTCGTCGAGGGGGTCGCGCTGGGCACCCCGGTGACCTCGCAGCCCGTCGGGCTGGCCGAGTGGGTCCGGCCGTTGCTTCCGCCCGGGCAGGGCGAGCCCGAGCCGGGCGACCTCGACCGCGCCGACGCGCGGCTGCGCGAGCTGGGGCCCGAGGGCGCGTTCCTGCGCGCCGAGCTGGACCCCGAGCGCTGGCTGACCTGGGGGCTCGGCGAGTCCGTCGACGTGCTGCTGCGCACCAGCACCGCGCTGGTGGCCGAGCCTCCGGTCGAGGTGGCGGCGCGTTTCGCCGACGTGGGAAGCCTGCACCTCGGCGGACTGCTGTGGCCGGAGGCCGCGGGCCGGGTCGCGCACACCGCGTACGCGACCCGGGAAGGCGTCGGCCGCGGCCAGGTGATCCTGTTCGTGGACGAGCCCAACTTCCGCGCCTGGACGCTGGGCACGCGGCGGATGCTGGTCAACGCGATCCTGTACGGGCCGGGGCTGGGGACGGAGTGGTCCACCCCGTGGTAGCGGCTGGCCCCGCACCGGCTTGCTAGAATCGACGCACCGCACGCGAGCCTGATGAGGAGTGACGTGATGGACTGGGGAATCGAAAACCGGCTCAGCCGGATCCTGAAACCGGACACCGGCCGCACGGTGATGCTGGCCATCGACCACGGCTACTTCCTGGGACCGACGAGCGGCCTGGAGCAGCCGGGGCGAACGGTCGAGCCGCTGTTGCCCTACGCCGACTCGCTGATGCTGACGCGGGGCGTGTTGCGGCGGTGCATTCCGGCTGGCTCCGACATCCCGATCGTGCTGCGGATGTCCGGCGGCACCAGCATCCTGCGCGAGCTGTCGGCCGAGGGGCTGACCGTGGCGGTGGAGGACGCGATCCGCCTGAACGCCTCGGCGATCACGCTGTCGATCTTCGTCGGCGCCGAGGGCGAGCGCGAGACGCTGCTGAACCTGGCCAAGCTGGTCGACGCCGGCGAGCGGAATGGCATCCCCGTGCTGGCCGTGACCGCCGTGGGCAAGGACATGGTGCGCGACGCGCGCTATCTCGGGCTGGCCTGCCGCATCTCGGCCGAGATCGGCGCGCACATGGTCAAGACCTACTATTGCGAGGGGTTCGAGCAGATCGTGCACAGCACCCCCGTCCCGGTCGTGATCGCGGGCGGCAAGAAGATCCCCGAGCGCGACGCGGTGCAGCTGGCCCATAACGCGATCCAGGCCGGCGCCGCGGGCGTCGACATGGGTCGCAACATCTTCCAGTCCGACTGCCCGGTGGGCATGATCAAGGCGGTGCGTGCCGTCGTCCAGCAGGGCGCCGGCGTCGAGGACGCCTTCGCGATCTACGAGCAGGAGAAGACCGCCGGCGTCGCCCGGTGATCCCGTCCTGCCGGTGAGCGGGGCCGGACTCATGCGCGTCGCCGTCTACCGCAACAACCGCGACATCCGGCTCGAGCAGCGGCCGCGCCCGGTACCCGGCCGAGGCGAGTTGCTGCTGCGCGTCGAGGCCAGCGGGATCTGCGGCTCGGACCTGATGGAGTGGTACCGCGTGCCCAAGGCGCCGCTGGTGCTGGGACACGAGGTGGCGGGCGTCGTCGAGCAGATCGGGGCCGGCGTGACCGCGTTCGCTCCCGGCGACCGCGTCGTCACGACGCACCACGTCCCCTGCGGCACGTGCCGCTACTGCACCACCGACCGCGAGAGTGTCTGCGACACGTTGCGAACGACGCACTTCGATCCCGGCGGCTTCGCGGAGCTGGTGCGGATCCCGGCAATCAACGTCGAGCGCGGCACGTTCCGTCTGCCCGACCACGTCGGCTTCGCGGCGGGATCCTTCGTCGAGCCGCTGGCCTGCGTCGTGCGCGCGCAACGGATCGCCAGGATGGCGCCCCCGACCGGCGACAGCGTCGCGATCCTGGGCAGCGGAATTTCCGGGATCCTGCACCTGCAGCTGGCCCGGGCCAACGGCGCGCGCCGGATCGTGGCCACCGACGTCAGCGACTACCGGGTCGCGTGCGCGCGCCGCTTCGGCGCCGACCTGGCGTTACGCGCGGACCGCGAGCCGGACCTGCCGGCGCGGATTCGCGAGGCCAACGACGGACGGCTGGCCGAGCTCGTGGTGGTCTGCACCGCCGCGCTGCCGGCGATCGACGAGGCGTTCCGGTGCGTGGACCGCGGCGGGACCGTGATCCTCTACGCGCCGCCGGATCCCGGCGTGCTGCACGCCTTGCCGCTGTCCGAGATCTGGTTCCGCGGCACGAACATCGTGCACTCCTACGCCGGTCCGCCCGCCGACATGCGCGCCGCGCTGGACCTGCTGGCGGCCGGCCGCGTGGACGTGACCGCGATGGTGACCCATCGCCTGGGTCTCGCCGAGACGGGGCGGGGGTTCGGGTTGATGCTGGGGGATCAGGACGACTCGGAAGGCTCGCTGAAGATCGTGATCGAGCCGCAGCGCTGAGTCACCCTACCCCGCCGGCTCGAACAGCGCCGCCACTGCCCCCGCCGGGTCCTTGATCACGCAGTACCGCCCGTGACCGCCGGCGCCCTTGGGGCCGGCCAGCACCTCGCCGCCCAGCGCGCGGCAGCGTTCGATGCTCCGGTCGAGGTCGTCGACGTTGATGTAGATCATCCAGCAGGACGGCTGCCCGGCGTTCCCCCCGCGTCGGTGGCACACGCCGGCCCGCGGCTCGCCGTCGGCCGGCGATTTCATGTTGAAATCGCTGTAGCCCCCCATGTCCACGGGCTCGTGCTTCCAGCCCACGACCTCGACGTAGAAGTCACGCGCCTGCTCGGCGTCGTCGACCGTCAGATCGATCCAGCCGATCGATCCCGTTTCCGGTCGCCGGGTGTCCTGGTCCTGACCCATCGATCACCTCCGTCCCGGTATAATACCGTCATCGATGCCCCGGAGGTCGGGGGACGGAGTCGGCATGATTCTGGAGCCGGGCGACAAGATCCACGTCATCACGCGACGCGCATTCGACGGCGACATCCGGCGGCACTTCGTCGGCGAGGTGTCGTCGGCCGGCGAGACGACGGCGCGGGCCGAGGGCTACGCGTTCGTGTTCAATCTCAGCCGCAACGAGTTCGCACGACGTCCCGAGCTGCGTGAGCGGCTGGTCGCGCTCTCCGACGCGCGCAACCTGATCCACGTGCTGCCGCCGGACGTCGAGCTGGCGCAGCTCGAGTATCGCACGGAAGCCAACCGCCTCTACCTCACCGACGGCAAGCAGTTCCGGCTGGACGTCAACGAGTTCGGCGCCCAGCGCTGAGCAAGTGAGAGTCGGCGTGAGCCCCGAGACGTGCATCGTGATCGGCGGCGTGTTCCACGTGCTGATGGCGGTGTTCCATCTCGTGTTCCCGCAGTTGCTGCGCTGGAACGAGGACCTGGCCCGGCTCACGTCGGTCAACCGCGCCGTGATGAAGATCCTCAACCTCTGTCTGACGTTCGCGTTCTTGCTGCTGGCCTACCTGTCGCTGGTCCACCCGCTGGAGCTGACGACGACCGCGCTGGGGCGCTCGCTGAGCCTGGGTATCGCGCTGTTCTGGCTGTTTCGCGCCGCGCTGCAGATCGTGTACCTCAACCCGCTGCGCCGCTGGGTGCTGATGCTGCTGTTCGTACTGTTCCTGGGCGGCGCCGCGCTCTACGCCGTCCCCCTGGTCGTGGTGTGATCGAGGTCGCCGAGCTGAGCTACCGCTACGCCGGAGCGGATCGCGACGCTGTAAACGGCCTCCAGTTCCGCATCGAGCCGGGCCGGATCTTCGGTTTTCTGGGGCCCAACGGGGCGGGGAAGTCGACGACCCAGAAGATCCTGATCGGCCTGCTCGGCGGCTACCGCGGGCGGGTCACGGTGCTCGGCCGGGACGTCGCGGCCTGGGGGTCGGAGTACTACGAGCGGATCGGCGTGCAGTTCGAGTTCCCCAACCACTACCTCAAGCTGACGGCGCGCGAGAACCTGGAGTACTTCCGCTCGCTCTACGCGGGCCGCACGGGCGAGCCGGAGGAGCTGCTCGCCGCGGTGGATCTGGCGAACGACGACACGATGCCGGTCTCGCAGTTCTCCAAGGGCATGAAGACCCGGCTGGGCATCGCGCGCGCGCTGCTCAACGAGCCCGAGCTCCTGTTCCTGGACGAGCCGACCACCGGACTCGACCCGGCAGGCGCGCGCCGGGTCAAGGACCTGGTCCGCCGCCAGCGCGACGACGGCCGCACAGTGTTCCTGACCACCCACGACATGACGGTGGCCCGCGAGCTGTGCGACCAGGTGGCGTTCATCGTGGACGGCGCAATCGTCGCCATCGACGCCCCGCACGAGCTGGAGCTGCGCCACGGCCAGCCCCGGATCCGCGTCGAGTACCAGCGGGACGGGCGCACGGAGCAGCGGGAGTTCGCGCTGCACGGGCTGGCCGACGACACGGAGTTCCACGAGCTGTTGCGCGGCGCGCGCGTGCGGACGATCCACACGCTGGAGGCGACGCTGGAGGAGGTGTTCCTGCAGCTGACCGGGCGAGGACTGTCGTGAGCCGGCTGCTGGCGACGCTCCGCTGCGACACGCGGCTCCAGCGCCGCAACGGGTTCTGGTACGCGGCGGGCTTCGTGGTCCTGTACTCGGTGGTGCTGCTGCACCTGCTGAGCCCGGAGCCACGGCTCGTCGCGATCGCACCGTTCGTGTGGTCGAACCTGCTGGTCAACACGTTCTACTTCCTCGCCGGCCTGGTGTTGCTCGAGAAGCGCGAGGGAACGCTGGAGGCGCTGGTCGTCACACCGCTGAGGACCGGCGAGTACGTGACCTCGAAACTGGCCACGTTGACGGCGCTGGGGTTCCTCGAGAACCTGGTGATCGTGCTGCTGACGCACGGCGCCGCCTTCCGGCCGGCGCCGTTCGCGGCGGGCGTGGTGCTGGCCTCGGTGCTGTACTGCCTGCTCGGGCTGGCCTTCGTCGTGCGTTACGATTCGATCAACGAGTACCTGATCCCGTCGGCGGTGTTCACGGCGTTGCTGGGCGCCCCGCTGCTCTCGTACTTCGGGATCTGGGACGGGCCGTGGATGGCGCTGCATCCGCTGCACGGACCGCTGGTCCTGTTGAAGGCCGCGTTCCTGCCGGTCGGGCCCGCCGAGCAGCTCCGCGCGCTGCTGGCCTCCGCGGCCTGGATCGTGCCGGCGCTGCTGTGGAGTCGCGTGGCCTTCCGGCGCTTCGTGGTGGCCCCGGAACGGAGACGGCGGTGGGCCTGACGGCGCGGGCGTTGGCCGGGCTGGGCCCGATCGACCTCAAGAGTGTGGCCCGCGACTCGTTGCTGCGCTGGATCGTCTTCGTGCCGATTTTGATCGCGTTGCTGGTCCGCTGGGGCGTGCCCGTCGTCGCAACGCGGCTCGACGAACGGTTCGGCTTCGACCTGGCCCCCTACCACACCCTGATCGCGAGCTTCGTGGTGCTGACGGTGCCGATGATCGTCGGCGTCGTGCTCGGATTCCTGCTGCTGGACCAGAAAGACGACCGCACGCTGTCGGCGCTCCAGGTCACACCGCTGGGGCTCGGCGGCTACCTCGTGTACCGTCTCGGGGTCCCGGTCGCGATCAGCGTGATCATGACGCTGGTGGCGGTTCCGCTGACCGGGTTGGCGGGGTTCCGTCCCGCCGTGCTGCTGCCCGCGGCGCTCGCCGCCGCGCCGCTGGCCCCGGTCTACGCGTTGCTGCTGGCCGCGTTCGCGCGCGACAAGGTGCAGGGCTTCGCGTTGATGAAGGCCGCGGGGTTCTTGAACTGGCCGCCGTTGCTGGCGTGGTTCGCGCCCCTGCCGTGGCAGTGGGCGTTCGGCTGCGTCCCGACCTACTGGCCGGCCAAGCTGTACTGGCTGCTGGAACGCGGGCGCCCGGGCGTCGCCGCGCTGTACTTCACCGCCGGGCTCGCCTACCAGGCGCTGCTACTGTGGCTGCTGATGCGGAGGTTCACGCGGATCATGCAGCGCTGAGCGCGGCGGACGAGAGAGGAGAAGCGATGAGTCCCGAGCCCGCGGACACCGAGCACTATCGGAAGCTCGAACGCGCCTACGCCAACGCGCCGATCAACGAATACTTCGAGCCGCGGCTCACGATCGGGCCCGGCACCGCCGAGCTGGCGATCCCCGTCCAGCGGAAGTTCTTCCACGCCGGGGGCGCGATCCACGGGTCGATCTACTTCAAGGCGCTCGACGACGCCGCCTTCTTCGCCGCGCAATCGGTGGTCGACGACGTGTTCGTGCTGACGGTGTCGTTCAACCTGTACTTCCTGCGCCCCGTGGTCTCGGGCACGCTGACCGCGAAGGCCCGGCTCAACTACCGCTCGCGCAGGCTGTTCGTGGCCGATGCCGTGCTGCTCGACGAGCAGCAGCGCGAGGTCGCGCGCGGCAGCGGCACCTTCCTGCGCAGCCAGATCCGGCTGGACAAGCTGGTCGGTTACGAGTAGCGGCCCGCTCAGCCGACCTGGAGCACCACCGCGGCGGCGGTGTCGCCCGCCGCGCAGCCCACGAACAGCCCCAGACCGCCGCCCTTCAGCGCCAGTTCCTCGATGGTCTCGATGATCAGCCGCATTCCGGTCGGGCCCTGCGGGTGACCGTAGACCAGCGACGAGCCGTAGTTGTTGAAGTCCTCGAGCTGGATTCCCAGCTCGCGCGCCAGGAAGACGTCGTTGACCGCGAACGGGTTGTGGGTCTTGATCGCTCCCAGCTTGCCGACCTCGACGTCCGCCGCCTGGAGCGCGGCTCGCGCCGCCGGTACGGTCGCCTTGGCCATGAAGCCGGGCTGCGTCCGGCCCTCGGCGTAGGACAGCAGCCGGATCTCGACGTCGGAGTCGCGGGACAGCTCGCGGGCCTTGTCGCGCGTCGTGACCAGCATCCCGCAGTTCCCGTCGGCGGGATGGGTCTGGCTGCCGAAGGTCACCGTGCCGTCCGGCATCACCGGGCGCAGCTTGGCCAGACCCTCGCGGCTGGTCGGGAACACGCCCTCGTCGCCCTCGACGGTGGCCAGCGTCTTCTTGCCGCGGGCGTCGAGCACCTCGAACGGCCACAGCATGTACCGCCGCTGAAACGCCGCGTCGTCGGCCAGCGCCGCCGCGTACTGCTCGTAACGGATCAGCGTCGCGTCGTCCTGCTCCTCGCGTGAGATCCCGGCCTCCTTGGCCACGTTCTCGGCGGTCTGGATCATCGAGTTCTTGGCCCACGGATCGAACCCGAAGCTGTCCATCACCCAGTCTTCCTTCTCGCCGGTGCCGCCGGGACCCGCCGGGTTCGGGTAGTAGATGTGCGGGCCGTTGCTGCAACGATCCGCGGTGACCGCCAGCACGGTCGACGCGCCGGCGCCTTCGATCTCGGTCCCGGCCGTGGCCAGCGACCGCGCACCGGTGGCGCAAGCCTGGGAGATCATCGTGCCCGTGACTCCCTCGGCGCCGATCATCGCCGCAAGCCACGGCGCGCCGTACAGCGTGTGCTTTTGCGGCACGGTCATGCCCAGCACGACGCGCTCCAGCGCAGCGGTCGGGATGTCGCGCCGGGCCAGCGCCTTGCGCGCCGCCTGGGCGGCGAGCGGCACCGAGTTGACCGTGGCCAGGCTGCCCTGCCATTTGCAGAACGGAGTGCTCCAGTAGGCACCGTACGGAATGAAAGACTTGTCGAAACGCATGCCGCAGACTCCTTTTCCCGGGATCCGCCGAGGCCGCTATTCTAGCGGGACTCCGACCGCGACTGCCAGGGCATCGCGACCGGAGCGGTCTCTTGTCCGCCGATCCGCCGGTTTGCTAGGATGCCGGTGTTCCGTCAACGAAATCCCACCCACCACAAGCCGGCCGTCAGGCTCCCGGTCGCGGCCGGCCGGTGCGGAGAGGAGCTGCCATGACGGTCGAGGATCTCCGACGACGCTCGCGCTGGATGATGCGGGCGCTGGAGTGGGACGACGTGCGGGCGCGCTACCCGAACGTGTGGCACGAGGGAATGCCGCGACACGTCTACGCGCTGGACACCGTGGCGCGGCGGCTGCGGCTCGAGGACCTGATCGCGATCTACTACCCGGCGAGCCGCAAGCACCCCGAGCGCGCCGACCGGTTCCTGGGGATCGCCCGCGTCTCGGGGTTGCGACGCGCCGATCGCGAGGGCTTCTACTGGATCGATCTCGAAACCGCGCACCGCTTCGCCAAGCCGCTCGATCTGGGTCAGGCGCCGCGACGGGTGTTCCTGTGTTGCGATCCCGGCTGGCCGCAACCGGAGTTGGACCTGTTCGACAAGGTCTGGGACGCGGCGCTGGCCGAAGGTTGGGATCCCGGGCCCGAGCAGCCGACGGGCGTCGCCACCGCGGCGCGCCCCGCCGGGGCTGCGGCGGAACACCGCCGCGAGGACGCCAGGCGCGCCCCGACCCCGGCGCCCAAGTCGGTCGAAGCGCGCCCTGCGCCGGCCGGCGCGCCGGCGGTCCTCGACGTGCCGCCGGGAACGCGCCTGTTCGGCGGAGTGGACTACAGCGGGGACATGCGCGACCCGCGCGACGCCACCTGGCTCGCGCTGGTGCGGCTTCAGGGGTCCGCGCTGCACGTGGCGCGTCTCGAGCCGACCGGCCGACACGGCCTGCACGCTCACCTGCGCGATCCGGATCGCCTGCTGATGAACGTCGAGGCGATCGGGCTCGACTTCCCGTTCGGCGTGCCGCTGCCGTTCGCCGAGAAGCTGCTCGCCGGACCGTTCCCCGACGAAGGCTGGTGGGCGCTGGCGCGGCGGCTCGAGCGGCTGAGCCGCCCCGACTACCTGATCGCGCTCCAGGAGTTCCGCGACGCCGCGGGCGAGCCGAAGCGCTTGACCGACGAGCAGGTCGGCGGCTTCTCCCCGCTGCACCGGGTCAACCCGGATCTGGGGCCGATGACCTACCACGGGATCCGCATGATCGCGGAAGAGCGGTCGCGTTACGCGATCAAGCCGTTCGAGACGGCCCAGGGCCGGCTGCTGCTGGAGGTCTACCCCGGCGGCCTGCTCCGGCGGCTGGCGATCGGCGCCGGCGACGGGGGGCGCGCGTCACGCAAGGAGGCGATCATCGAAGCGATGGAGCAGCTGGAGTATCTCCCGCTGGTCTTCGACGAGCCGCAGCGCAAGCAGTGCCTGGCCAAGCGCGACGCCCTGGACGCCGCGATTGCCGCGCGGCTCGCCGCGGCGGCCGTGCTGAGCGGAGAGGCCGAGCGGCCCGCCGACAGCCTGGCGCCTGAAGACGGGCAGCGGATCCGTCTCGAGGGCTGGATCTACGGCCTGTCGACGGAGTCCGTGCCCGCCGCGTGACCGTTGCTCGAGCATTCGTTCATCCACGTTCCCGGAATCGGCCCGCACCGCGAGCGCGAGCTGTGGCGCGCCGGCTTCACCGATTGGGACGCGTTCCGCCGCGGCTACCCGGAGGGCCGCTGGCGCGAGCTGGTGCTCGACCGGCTGGAGCGCGAGCGAGCGGCGCGCGACATGCCGCGGCGCGAGGCCTGGCGGCTGTTCTCGAGCTACCGCGACCGCGCGGCCTACCTGGACATCGAGACGGCCGAGATCGACGGCCAGCGCGATGCGGTGACCTGCGTCGGTCTCTCCGACGGCGCGACCGTCGAGGCCTACGTGCGCGGGCGCAACCTGGCCGAGCTGCCGGCGGCGCTGGCGCGCTTCGAGCTGCTGGTGACCTACAACGGGGCGTGCTACGACCTGCCGGTGCTGGCGCGCGCGTTCCCCGCGCTGGAGCTCGGGCGGCTGCGCCACGTCGACCTGCGCTACCCGCTGGGCCGGCTGGGCTACCGGGGCGGCCTCAAGGCCGCCGAGCGGAAGCTCGGGATCGAGCGGCCGGCCGAGATCCGTGAGCTGGACGGCCGCCTGGCGATCCGCCTCTGGCACGCGCACCGCCGCGGTCATCCGGGCGCGCTCCCGACCCTGGTGCGCTACTGCCTCGAGGACGTGGTGAACCTCAAGCCGCTGATGCTGCACGCCCACAACGCGATGGTGCGGTCGCTGCCGATCGACGTCGCGCCGCTCGACGACGACGCGCGGCCCCCGATTCCCTGGCGTGCCGACCACGAGCTCGTGAGCAACCTCGTCGGCGTATACTTCCCTGCATGATCCCGCGGCCGCTCGTCTTCGCGCTTGCCAGCGTCGTGTGCCTGCTTGCCGCGTGCCGCGGCGACACCGGAGCGCCCGGTGACCACCCCTCCGGCTCCACGGAGCCGACGTACATCGGCATCGCCGAGTGCCGGGGTTGCCACCTCGAGGTCGACGCGACCTACGTCCACACCGGCATGGGGCGGTCGTGGGACCGCATGACCCCGCAGGTCGAGGCCGCGGATTTCCGCGAGCGGAACCTGTTCGAGCATCCGCGGAGCGGCCTGCGCTACAGGATGAGCGAGCAGGACGGCAGCTACCGCATGCGCCAGTTCATGCTCGACTCGCGGGGCCGCGAGATCGCGGTCGACGAGCACGAGCTGGTCTACGCGGTGGGTTCGGCCAACCACAACCGCGGCTACGCGATCGAGCGGGACGGCGCCCTGTTCCAGTCGCCGGTGTGCTGGTACCCGGAAGAGCAACGCTGGTACCTCTGCCCGGGCTTCGAACACGACGGCGAGCATTTTTCCCGGGCGGTGACCGAGAGCTGCGTGTTCTGCCACAACGGGCGGATGGAGCTCGAGCCGGGATCGGTCAACCGCTACCGCGAGCCGTTCCCGATGGGCATCGATTGCGAGCGCTGTCACGGACCGGGCTCGCGGCACGCCGACAAGTGGTCCCGGGGCGGCGCCGTGCCGAGCGGCGGGCCCGATCCGACGATCGTCAACCCGGCGCGCCTGCCGCTCGAGCAACGCAAGCACGTCTGCTTCCAGTGCCACCTCGGAGACTCCAAGGCCACGCACCGCGTCGAGCGCTACGACCGCTCGCTGCTCGACTACCGGCCCGGGCAGTACATCACCGAGGTCGTGGTGCCGTTCCGTTTCGTCGAGCAGGTCGAGCACGACTTCGGCCTCTCGGCGCAGGCGGACCGGATGCTCCTCAGCCGTTGCTACACCGAGAGCGGCGGCCGGCTGGAGTGCCTGACCTGCCACAACCCGCACGTGACCGTCTACCGGCCGGAGCGCGATCCCGACTTCTTCCGCGACAAATGCATCGGCTGCCACGCCGTCGAGGACTGCACGGCCGACGACGCGGCGCGGGCGGCGACGCCGGGGCTGAGCGACGATTGCGTGGCGTGCCACATGCGCACCGCCCAGCCCGACGACCTGCTGTTCTCGCGTTTCACCGATCACTGGATCCGGCGCGAGATCGAGGGCGCACCGCGGACGCGGCGGCGCTCGCTGGCGATCGAGCCGGTGTTTCCGGAGCGGTTCGCCGAGCTGCCGGAGGCCGACCGGGCGTTCTACCGCGGCCGGGCGAACCTCTTGATGTCCCTCACCACGCCGGGGCGCGGGCGCGCAGCGATGTGGGAGGAGGCGGAGCGCTCGTTCCGGGAGGCGATCGCCGGCGGGCTGGACACCGACCAGTCGTGGTTCTTCCTGGGCAAGATCCTGGGCTACCTGCAGCGGCCCGCGGAGGCGCTGGAGGCGTTCCGCGCGGCGCAGCAGCGGAACCCCTCGTACTACGACGCGGCGTTCGCGCTGGGGCAGGCGCTCGGCGGGACCGGCAACGCGGCGGAGGCGGCCGTGGTGTTCGAGCGGATGCTCGAGACCTGGCCCGGCGACGCGGGCGCGCTGGCCGAGCTGGGCCGGTTCCGGCTGGCCGCGGGCCGGATCGAGGAGGCGGCCGAGCTGTGGGCGCGCGCGATCGAGCGCGAGCCCTACAACGCCGCGCTGCGGCTCAATCGGGGCAACGCCCTGGCGCGGCTCGGTCGCTTCCCGGAGGCCGCGCAGGAAGCCGAGCACGCGGTCCGGCTGGACCCCGACGGCCGCGACGCGTGGGATTTCTACACCCGGGTGATGGAAGCGGCGGGGCGCCCCGCGGACGCAGCCGAAGGGCGGCGCATCCTTCAGCGCTTGTAGATCGCTCCCAGTCGCTGCACGGCGTCGCGCAGCCGACCGACCTGCTGCATGACCGCCTCAGCGCGCGCGCGCGCGCCCTCGGGCAGCTGATCCATTTCGCGCAGGAACTCCGCATGGCCCAGCAACCCCATCAGCAGGTTGTTCAGGTTGTGGCGTGCCTTGGCGACCTGCCGGAGCGCCTCCTGCAGCTCCGCGTCCCCGTCACCGCCCGAGGTCTCCGCGGGCCCGTCGTCGAGCCAGGCCAGCACGCGCAGCTCGCCGTCGTGCGTGAACGACCGCAGCAGCACCGTCGAGGACCGGGTGTCCGACGACGTGCCGCGGAACGATCCACGGAGCCGCAGCTCCACGCTGCCGGAGTCGAGCGCCCGGCGCAGCCGCGCCTCCGCATCGGCCGAGGTCTCGATCAGCTCACCGAGCAACAGCACGCCGACAAGCTCGCCCACCGGCCGGCCGGCGAGTTCTTCCAGGCGACGGTTCGCTCCCACGACCCGGCCGTGACGATCGACGATCGCCAGCGGAACGGGCAGCGCGCGGGCCAACGGATCGAGGCTCGCCAGGGTCACTCGCGCTGCCCCTCAGCGGCATCCGCCGGCAATGGCAGGGGAGACAGGGATCGAACCCGCAACCCCCGGTTTTGGAGACCGGTGCTCTACCAATTGAGCTACTCCCCTGCGCGGTCCCGGAATTCTAGCCCAAGTCCCCCGGCCCGCCCAGCAGCGGGTCGTCGAGTTCAAGCACCGGCCGCGGCGTCGAGGCGCCGGCGCCAGGAGGCGCGGAAACGGTCCCGGCCCTCGACCCGGTACTTGGCCTCGAAGTTGGTCAGCGGCGCGTCGACCGGCAGCGGGAACTCCGGGCCACCGAACTCGGGCAGGCGCTCGAACCCGGCGTGGGCGTCGAGCAGCGGCTCGATCTCGCGCCAGTAGCCCGCGTGGTCGGTGGCGACGTGGAGCCAGCCGCCGGCGACCAGCGTCCGCGCCAGGTGCTCCACGGTGCCCGCGCGAAGGAAGCGGCGCTTGTGGTGCCGTTTCTTCGGCCACGGGTCCGGGTAGAACACGTAGAAGGCGCGGACCGACGCGTCCGGGATCGCCCGCTCGACCAGCTCGCGAGCGTCGACGCGGGCGAAGCGCACGTTGTCCAGGCCGCGCTTCAGGGCGCGCGACTCGGCGAAGCGCAGGTACTTGTTGGCCCACTCCACCCCGAGATGGTTGACCTCGGGCCGCGCCTGCGCCGCGGCGAGCAGGAAGCGGCCCTTGCCGATGCCGATCTCGATCTCCACCGGCCGGTCGCTGCCGAACGTCTGCGACCACGCGAGTCCCTCGAGCGTGCGCTCGGGGTCCAGCCGCAGCTCCGGTGCCTCGATCTTGATCGGTCCCGCGGTCATGCCGACGATCTTAGCCCGGATCGGTCACGGCCAGCGCACGCGCCCCCGCCGCAGCACCTCGAGCGGGTAGAACGTGTCGCGCCAGCGCACGCCGCCGAGCCGCAGTGTGGTCCACATCGAGCGGAACACGACCAGCGGCAGGACCGGGAAGCCGAACGGTGCCAGCAATGCGGGCGGCCAGCCCCAGCCCG
>JBFKMV010000095.1:0-18654 GCA_041629655.1 Candidatus Polarisedimenticolaceae bacterium | reverse complement strand
TGCGGCGGTGACGGCGGGTCGTTCGACCGCAGCCGGCTCGAGACGCTCGAGGATCTCAGCGAATCGCTGGCCAACGACCTGCTCGCGTTGTCGGTGGCCACGCGGGACCGCGACCGCGAGGGAGCCGGTCGGTACTTCGCCGACCAGGTCGAGGCGACGCCGCTCGCCGCCGAGCCGCCTGCGGCGCAGCCGCTGCACCGCTGGGTCGAGCGCCGCGAGTGGCCGGCCGCCGGATCCCCCCGCCCGGTCCCCGGCCCCGCGTTCCGCGACGAGCTGTTCGCGTTCCTGGAGCGCTTCCGCGAGCTCGACGACGTGCGGTTCAAGGTCAAGCAGGCGGCGTTCGACCCCGCCGCGCCCGGCCGGGGAGACGCCGGGCTCAAGTTCTTCGTCGTCGGCCGCAACGCCGCGGGACAGCGCGAGTGGCTGAAGGGCACCGCCCACGTCGGCATCCAGCGCTCGGGCGACGGCCCGTGGCGCATCGACCATTTCGAGCTGGAGACGCTGGAGGGCAAGGTCGCCGCCGAGGAGCTGTTCTCGGAGGTCGCGTTCCCGGCCGGCGTCGCGTCGCGCTTCCCGGCGTTCGGCGTGGGGAACAACCAGGGCTTCGTGTCCCACGGCGCCGCCGCGGCCGACGTCGACGGCGACGGCCTGCTGGACCTCGCCGCGACGGGCGTGGACGAGAACTACCTGTACCTCAACCTGGGCGACGGCCGCTTCCGCGAAGCCGGCGAGGAGACGCTGGTCAAGTTCGCGCCGACCGGCTCGGGGGTGCTGTTCCTGGATTACGACAACGACGGCGACGCCGACCTGTTCTTCGCCGCCGTGGGCAAGCAGGTGCTGCTCGAGAACCGCTTCGTCCCCGACGGCGAGCTGCGCTTCTGGGACGTCTCCGAAAAGGCCGGGGTCGACCGGGCCGCGGTGGGGTTCAGCGCCGTCTCGGCCGACGTCAACGCCGACGGCTACCCGGACATCTACGTCTGCTCGTACAACCACTACGGCACCGTGATGCCGAATTCGTGGGTCCAGGCGACCAACGGCACGCCGAACCTGCTGCTGCTCAACGACGGCGACGGCACCTTCACCGAGGCCGCCGCGGAGTGGGGCGTCGCGGATTCGCGCTGGAGCTACGCCGCCGGGTTCCTGGACGTCGACCAGGACGGCGACCCCGACCTCTACGTGGCCAACGACTTCGGCGAGAACGCGCTGTACCGCAACGACGGCGGGCGGTTCACCGACGTGGCCGGCTCGATGGGCGTCGTGGACCCCGGCTTCGGCATGGGGGTCTCGTTCGGCGACTACGACAACGACGGCGACTTCGATCTGCACGTGACCAACATGTCCTCGACCGCCGGCAACCGGATCCTGAAGCTCCTGTACCCCGAGGGTCACGAGGTCCGCGAGACCCTGACCAAGCAGGCCGCCGGGAACAGCCTGTACGCCAACGCCGGCGACGGCACGTTCCGCGACGTCACGGAATCGCTCGGCGGTCTGTCGGGCGGCTGGGCCTTCGGCGGCGGGTTCATCGACTTCGACAACGACGGCTGGGAGGACATCTACACGCCCAACGGCTTTGTCTCCGGCAAGTCGATGAAGGACACGTGAAGCCTGTTCTGGCGCCACGTCGTGGCCGCCGCCGAACGAGCCGAACAGGCCGGAAGCACCGGCTACCATGACAACCACATGGGGGCGATCTTCAAGGAAGGTTTCTCCTTCAGCGGTTACGAGCGCGACCTGTTGGTGCTGAACCGGGGCGACGGGACGTTCCTCGACGTCTCGGGCGTCAGCGGGGTCGATTCGATCTCCGACGGGCGCGGCTCGGTGTTCGCCGACCTGGACAACGACGGCGACACCGACATCTTCCTGACCACGGCGCAGGGCGACGCGCACTTCCTGTTCCGCAACAACGTCGGGAACAGGAACGGGTTCCTGCGCGTTGCGCTCGAGGGCGCCGCGGCCGGCAAGGACGCCTTCGGCGCGGTGGTCCGCGTGCGTGGGCCCGAGGGACTGCGGGTCAAGCTCAAGTCGGGCGGCAGCGGGTTCCTCTCGCAGCACGACCCGCGGCTGACGTTCGGGCTGGGCGACGATCCGGCCCCGCGCGAGGTCGAGGTGGTCTGGCCGGGCGGTGAGGTCCAGCGGGTCGGCCCGGTGGCGCCGGGCTCGGCGATCCGCGTCGTGCAGGGCCGGCGCGACCCGCTGCAGGTCGCCGAGCGCCGCTTCTCGCTGGTCGATCCGTTGTCGCCGGAGGACGCGTTCCTGGCGCGGCTCGGCTTCCGCACCGGGCAACCGCTGCCGGACCTCGCGCTGCGTTCCCCCGACGGCTCGCCGAGCCGCCTGGCCGACCTGCTGCGTCCGGGCCGGCGCCTGTTGGTCAACTTCTGGGCCACGTGGTGCGTACCCTGCGCCAAGGAGATGCCGGAGCTGGAGCGTCTGGCCCCGGCATTGAAACGGGCCGGCGTGGACCTGGTCGGGATCAGCGTCGACCTGGACACCGCCGACCAGGTGCCCGGCTACCTGCGCGAGCGCAACATCACCTATCCCGTCTACACCACCGACGAGGCGGCGCTGGAACGGTTGTACCCGACCGGCGAGGCCACGGTGCCGGTGACGGTGCTGATCGACGGCAGCGGCTCGGTGACCGAGATCCACTCCGGCTGGTCCGCGCGCTCCGAGCGCGCGCTGCGGGCGCTGACCGCGTCGCGCCGCGGCGGCTGACGCAGGATCAGGACGGGCCGCGCAGCCGCAGCCCGCGCGGCACGACCAGCCGCTCCAGACCGTCGAACGCGAGCTGCGCCGCGAGCGCCAGTCCCGCCGCGGGGACGGCGCCCTCCAGGATCAACCCGAAGTCGTCCAGCCGGATCCCGGTGAAGATCGGCTGCCCGTAGCCGCCGGCGCCGATCAGCGCCCCGAGCGTCGCGAAGCCGATCGTGATCACGGTCGAGGTCTTGACGCCGGCGAGGATCGCGGGGGAGGCCAGCGGCAGCTCGACGTGCACGAGCCGCGACCACGCCGACAGCGGCAGCGCTTCGGCCGACTCGCGGACCGGCAACGGGATCGATTGCAGTCCGGTGAACGTGTTGCGCACCATCGGGAGCAGGCTGTACAGGAACAGCGCCGCGACCGCCGGCGGCTCGTAGATCCCGAGCAGCGGGATCATGAACACCAGCAGCGCCAGCGCCGGGATGGTCTGCACGACGCCGACCACGGCGAGGATGACCTGCCCCGGTCCGGGCGACTTCCAGGCCACGACGCCCAGCGGCACCGCGACCAGGATGCCGGCGAGCATCGCCAGGCCGACCAGCAGCAGGTGCTCCCGGGTGCGCAGCCACAGCCGGCCGGCGAGCCCGCGCTCGACCACCGCGGTCTCGAGCCCCAGCTCGCGCTCCAGGAAGTCGGCGGCGACGCGGCGCTCGGAGTCGCCGTCCAGCTTGACGCGGGCGTTCAGCGTGCGCACCCGGCGCTCGTCGAGCCGGCCCTCGAGCCGCCGCAACGCCTCGACGGCGCCGGGCGCCCGCGACTCCAGGTCCGCCCGATACAAAAGCAGCGCGTGGTAGGCGCGGAAGAACGCGAGGTCGTCCTCGAGCACGGACAGCTCGTAGTAGGCGATCTCGGCGTCGGTGGTGTAGACGTCCATCGCGTCGATCTCGCCGGCCTCCAGCGCCCGGTAGGCCAGGTCGTGGTCGAGCCCGCGCACGTCGGTCTGCGGCAGGCCGTAGGCCCGCCGCAGGCTGGCCCAGCCGTCGCCGCGGTCGAGAAACTCGTTGGTCAACCCCAGCCGCAGGCCGGGGTGGACCCGGAGGTCGGACAGCCTCCGGACGCCGAGCCGTTTCGCCGTGCCCGGCAGCATGCCGATCGCGTAGCTGTTGTTGAATCCGAGCGGCCGCGTGGCGCGAATGCCACGCGCGGCCAGCGCGGCCTCGATCTCGGGCAGCGTGTCGACGTCGAGCTGCTGGAGGATCTCCTCGGCCAGCGTGCCGGTGTACTCGGCGTAGACGTCGATCTCGCCCTGCTCGAGCGCGCGGAACAGCACGCGCGTACCGCCGAGCTCGGCGCGATGCTCGGCCTCGATGCCGGCGGCGCGGATCGCGCGGGTCGCGATCTCGCCGAGCAGCACGCCCTCGGTGAAGCTCTTCGAGCCGACGGTGACCGCGGCGCCGGCCGCCGTCGCCGCGGCCGCAGCGAACAGCCCCGCGACGAGCGTCGCGCCGCGACGCGCCCTCACGACGCGCCCCCGTCCAGATGTCCCCGCTGCGCTCCGACGAACCGCGTCACGAACGGGTCGGCGGGACGCTCCAGCAGCTCCCGCAGCGGTCCGTCCTGCACCACCCGCCCCGCGCGCAGCAGCACGATCCGGTCGCCGAAGAACGCGGCCTCGTGCAGGTCGTGCGTCACCAGCACCACGGTCTTGCGGAGCCGGCGGAAGATCTCGCGCAGCTCGGTCTGGAGGTCGTGGCGGATCATCGGATCCAGCGCGCCGAGCGGCTCGTCCAGCAGCAGCACGTCGGGGTCCAGCATCAGCGCGCGCATCAACGCCACGCGCTGGCGCTGGCCGCCCGACAGCTCCACGGGGTAGCGCTCGAGCCCGTCACGGGGGAAGCCGGTCAGCGCCACCAGTTCCTCGACCCGGCCCTCGACGCTCCTCGCGTCCCGCCCGAGCTGGCGCGCGACCAGCGTCACGTTGCCGCGCGCGGTCATGTGCGGGAACAGGCCGCCGTCCTGGATCACGTAGCCGGCGCGTCGACGGACCTCGCGCACCGTGGCCGGCCCGACCTCGACGCCGTCGAACCACACCCGGCCCGCGCCGGGCCGCAGCAGGCCCAGCATCAGCCGCAGCAGCGTCGACTTGCCGCAGCCGCTCGGGCCGATCAGCACGGCGGTCTCGCCGCGGACGGCCTCGAAGCTGACGTCACGGATCACCGCGGAGCCGCCGAGCGTCTTCGAGACCGCGCGCAGCTCGATCATGCGCCGGACACGCTCCGGCGGCCACCGAGTGAAATCCCGCCGACCAGTCCCGCGCCGGCGAGCGCCAGCGCCAGCACGCCGAAGCGCACGCCCGGCGCGCCGTCGCTGCCGATGCCCTGGAGCGCGAGCAACGCGAGCCCGGCGCAGAACAGCGCCGCCCCGAGCACCGCGCGCCACGCCGGCAGCGCCGCCGGCGATGCCGCGTCGCCGAGCCGCTCGAACCTGCCCACCACGAGCAGCATCAGGAACAGCACCGCGGCCAGCAGCGCCATCCACACCGGGCGCGTGGCCCACCACGTCGCGCTTCCGGGCTGCGGCCCCAGCCCGAAGCCGCCGAGCGCATTGGCGGCGGCGATGACCAGGATCATCGCGGTCAGGTGCCACAGGTACACCGACATGATCATGCCGTTGACCAGGATCGTCGCCGCCCACGCCCCGGTCCCGGCGAGCCAGCGCCGCGCGGGGCGCTCCAGCGCGAGCAGCAGCCCGCCCTGCGCGAGGCCCAGCGCCAGCATCGCCAGCGAGGGCGGAAGCGTGTTCGAGACTTCCTCGCCCGGCACGCCGACCATGCTGTGCGGATACCCGCCCACGGTCACCAGCCCGAGCAACAGCGCCAGCCCGCCCACGCCCCAGGGCAGGGCGCGGGCCGGTCCCGCGATCCTGCCGTCCCGCCACAGGTAGCCGAGCTGATGCACCGCGAGCCACACGAACAGGTAGTTGGCCCAGCCGAGCCAGACCAGTCCCAGCCCGAACCGCGCCAGGTCGACGAGCACCGCCGCGGCGGCGAGCGCCCAGAACGAGGCGATGCCGAAGCGGCGCCACGCGGCGCGGGTCGGCGGCGCCAGCACCACCACCAGCACGTAGACCGCCAGGAACCACAGCGGCACCAGCGCGGCCTGCGAGCCGATCCGGATCATCGCCGGCGACGCGCCCAGCGCCCGCGCGAACAGCGCGATCAGCGCCCACACCAAAAGCAGCGGCACCACCGGTCCGGTCAACCGCCGCAGTCGCGCCCCGACCCACACGCCGTAACCGCCCCCGCCGCGCCGCGCGGCCTCCCAGGACGCCGCGTTCGAGTAGCCGCCGACGATGAAGAACACCGGCATGACCTGGAACAGCCAGGTCAGTCCCTGCGTCCAGGGGGAGACGCTCAACATGTGCTCGAGCTGCAGCTCGCCGTCGCGCACCGAGGGCGCGGCGATCAGCCAGTGGCCGAACACCACCGCCGAGATCGACAGCGCGCGCAGCAGGTCGACGTAGCGGTTCCGCGACTCGGGCGTGCGCTCGGCCAGCTCGCGGGCCCGGGCCCACGCGGAGCGCCGGCGGTTCGGTGGTGCGTCGGTCATCGATTCTCCTCGCCGCTATTGTGTCATCGGACCGTCGCGATCGTAGCGGTGAATCCGGTCCTCGGCGCGGATCCGCGCGGTCGCGCGATCGAGCGTGAAGGTCCGCACGCGGATCACCAGCCCCTCGGCGTGCGGCCGCTCGCGCAGCAGCTCGGCCGCGAGATCGTCCGGCGGCAGCAGCTCGCCGAATACCGCCCGGCGAAACGCGTAGCCCGCGGCGGCCGGCGGCGGCGGGTCGATCAGCCGCGCCTGTCCACCAGACAGCTCGGCCACCTTGACCTCGATACGGGGATCCGGCACGGCGTACATCGACCAGCCGAAGAACCGCCAGGGGTCGAAGCCGTAACGCAGCGCCAGCAGGTGGTGCGCCGCCGGCCACAGTGCGCAGAGCAGCAGCACCAGGACCAGCACGCGGCGCTTGGCCGCCAGACTCACGTGAAGTACCAGCGCGGCAGCACGCCGAACGAGACCAGCAGCATCCACAGCAACAACGCCACGAGCCACGGCAGCACCCGCCGGTTGACGTCGCGCTCGAAGAACAGCAGCAACAGCCCCAGCATCAACAGTCCGAAGAACAGCTCGCGTGCGCCGGCCTCGATCGCGACCAGGTACCCCAGGGTCGCCCAGACGCCGAGCACCCGCGTGCGCCGGAACAGCAGCAGCGGCGGCAAGGCGAGCTCGGCCAGGTAGCTGATGTTGGAGACCGCCACGAACAGCGGGGCCTCCACACGGTAGGGCCCCGCGCCCTCCGCGAACTCGAGCGCGCGCACCCGCGTCCACTCGTCCGCCGGCATCAACAGCCGGAACAAGTCCGAGAACCGTGCGTGCTGCGAGATCGCGTAGGCGAAGAACTCGCCGCGGAAGTAATAGCCGTAGAGCAGCTTCTGCAGCCCCGCCCAGGCCAGTCCCAGCACCGGCAGCCAGCGCAGGCCGCCCAGCAGCACCGCGCGCTCGGCGTGCCGCGCGCCGTCGAACGAGGCCACCAGGCCGAGACACAGCAACTGCAGATGGTGGTGGTTGGCGTTGAGCGGGAACGCCGAGACGTTGTGCACGAGCATCGCGGCCGTCGCGGCGCCCGCGGCCGGGCGCGTCAAGCGCGGGAACCACCCGGCCACGGCGCAGGCCGACAGCAGCAGGCCCAGCGCCAGGTGCAGCGGGTAGGCCGGCTGGGTGCGCCAGTAGTGGAGCGACTCCCAGGACTCCACGGCCACCAGCAGCAGCAGCAGCCGGGCGAAGGCGAGCCACTTGGAGGCCGAGCACGCGGGATCGTCCCGCCCGGTCCACGCCAGCACGCGCTCCGAGAGCGGTGGCCGGTCCGGCGGGTCGTCGCCGCCTCGTGCTCCGTCGCGGTTCAACATCGCGGGGCGGCCATCCTAACCCCGGCGGCGGAAGAACGTGCGGTCGCCCGGCCACGGCTCGAGCTCGGCGCCGCCGTCCGCCGGAAGCGTCTCGTGCCGGCCGACGACGAGCAGGCCGCCGGGACCGATCCGCGCCACGAGACCGCGCAGCACGTCGCGCTGCAGCGATTCGTCGTAGTAGGTGAAGACCAGGTTGCGGCACAGCACGAGGTCGAACGGCCCCTCCGGCATGCTACGCCGCACGTCCTGGTGGACCCATTCGATCCCGTGCCGCAGCGCGGGCAGCAGCCGCAGCGTTTCGCCGCGCGACTCGAACGCGCGGGACCGCAGCGCGGCGGGAAGCTCGCGCAAGGCTCCCTGCGGATAACACGCCACGCCCGCCCGCTCGAGCAGCTCGCGATCCACGTCGCTGGCGACGATCTCGAGCTCGAGCGCGGGGTGGGCCGGCGCGAGCGCGAGGTCCCACAGGATGCGCAGGCTGTACGGCTCCTCGCCCGAGGCGCAGCCGACGCTCCAGGCGCGCAGCCGGAGGCGGCGCTGCGCCGCCGCCGCCCGCGCCAGCTCGGGCAGCACCTCGTCCCGCAGCCGCTCCCAGGTTCCGCGGTCGCGCCAGAAGCGGGAGATCGTGATGCGGCACGCGGCGTCGAGCAGCGGCCACTCGCGGGGATCTTCCTGAAGCCGCGCGCGGTAGGCCGCCACGCCGTCCAGGCCCAGCTCGGCCACCCGCCGCGCGATGCGCTTGCGCACCTGGCGGCGCACGCGGCGGAAGCCCCGCCAGCGCAGGCCCAGTCGTGGCAGCGCCCAGCGCAACAGCTCGGCGGTCTCGGCGTCGCCGATGGCGAGCTCCCGTACCACGCCCGCGGGGCCGGGGCCGCGCACCCGCGCGTCGCGCGTGACGCGCGTCCCGCAATCGCATTCCACCGTGCGTCCGAACTGGAACAGCGTCACGTCGTACTCGCGACCACACCGGGGGCAGGGGACGGCCATCGCTCCGCCAGTAGCCGAAAACGTGCCCAGTATAGGTCCGGCAGGCTACAATCCACCGTCATGCGTTACGAGGGCAAGATCTACCGCCCGCCGAGCGAGGCGGGGTCGTACATCCTGCAGGCCACGGTGGGCTGCTCGTGGAACGCCTGCACCTACTGCGACATGTACCGCGACAAGCAGTTCCGCGTGCGCGACCTGGCACAGACGCTGTCCGACATCCGGCTGGCGCAGGCGACCTTCGGCGAGCAGGTGGACAAGGTGTTCGTGGCCGACGGCGACGCGCTGGTGATGGACCTCGATCACTGGGAGCCGATCCTCTCCGCCTGCCGCGCGGCGTTCCCGCGGCTGCGCAGGGTCAGTGCGTACGCCACGGCGATGAACCTGCTCGAGCGGACGCCCGAGGAGCTGGCCCGGCTGCGCGAGCTGGGGCTCGGGCTGCTGTACATCGGACCCGAATCGGGCGACGACGTGACGCTGAAGCGGATCGCCAAGGGCGCCACGGCGGCGGACCACGTCGCGGCGGCCCGCCGCGCGGCGGCCGCGGGCCTCAAGCTCTCGGCGATCTTCCTGCTCGGGGCCGGCGGCGTCGAGCGCAGCGACGAGCACGCGCGGGCCTCGGCGCGGCTGGCCGCCGAGATGGACCCACGGTTCGTGTCGCTGTTGACGCTGACCGTGATCCCCGGCACGCCGATCGCGAAGCTGGCCGAGCGCGGGAAGTTCCGGCTGCCGGACGTGCTGGGTTTGCTGCGCGAACTGCGCACCTTCGTCGCCGAGACGCGCCCGACCGACGCGGTGTTCCGGACCAACCACGCCTCGAATTACCTCCCGTTGTCGGGGCGGCTGCCGCGGGACCGCGACCGCATCGTGGCCGCGGTGGACGCCGCGCTGGCCGGCGACCTGCCGCTCAAGCCCGAGTGGGCCCGCGGGCTCTAGACGGCGCCGCAGGGGGGCCGGTTTCTCCTGACCGGCCCCCGGGTGGCCCGTCGAACCGGGTGACACCGCCCGTGCGATGACCTATCCTGAGCCGCCCGCTCGAGGATTCCCGGAGATCCGTCATGAAGCGTCTGTCGGTCCTGGCCGTTGTACTGTTCGCCGCCGTTTCGCCCGTGCTCCAGGCCGAGGAGGGGATGTGGACGCCGGCCCAGCTTCCCGAGCTCGCCGGCGAGCTGAAGCGGCTCGGCCTCGAGCTGGACCCGAGCGGCCTGACCGATCTCACGGCGCACCCGATGAACGCCGTGATCAGCCTCGGCGGCTGCACGGCCTCGTTCGTCTCGCCCGCGGGACTGGTGATCACCAACCACCACTGCGCCTACGGGGCGATCCAGCACAACTCCACCGAGGACGACAACCTGTTCGAGCGGGGTTTCCTGGCCGAGTCGCAGGACGCCGAGCTGTCCGCGGGTCCCGGGCGCCGCGTGCTGGTGACGGTGGAATTCACCGATGTCACCGAGCGGGTGCTGGGCGGACTGCCCTCCGACCTTTCGGGCCGCGCGCGCTACCAGGCGATCGAGGAGCGCGAGAAGGCGCTGGTCGCCGAGTGCGAACGGGACGCAGGGCACCGCTGTCGCGTGGCCTCGTTCTACGGCGGGCTCGAGTACTGGCAAGTCAAGCAGCTCGAGATCCGCGACGTCCGCCTGGTCTACGCCCCGCCGGAGTCGATCGGCAAGTACGGCGGCGACGTGGACAACTGGATGTGGCCGCGCCACACCGGCGACTTCGCGTTCTACCGCGCCTACGTGGGCCCGGACGGCAAGCCCGCCGACCATTCCGAGGACAACGTGCCGTACCGGCCGCGCCACTTCCTGCGCGTCGCCCCGCAGGGGCTCGCAGCGGGAGACCTGGTGCTGGTCGCCGGTTATCCCGGCAACACCAACCGCTACCGGCTGGCGCGTGAGGTGCGTAACCGCATCGAGTGGTACTACCCGACCCGTCGCCGGCTGCTGCTGAACCTGTTGGAGACGATCGAGACCGCCACCGCCGACCGTCCCGACGCCGCGATCAAGTACGCCGGCCTGATGGCCGGGCTGAACAACGCGTCCAAGAACTACGAGGGCATGCTGGACGGTTTTGCCAAGAGCGACATCATCGAGCGCAAGCAGGCGCTGGAGCGGCGGCTGCGGGCCTGGATCGTGGGCGACCCCGCACGCCGGGCGCGTTACCTGGACGTGCTGGACGGTCTGGAGCGGCTGGTCGAAAAACGCCAGGCCGACCGCGAGCGCTCGATGTTCTACGAGAGCTTCGTCGGCCGCTCGAGCCTGCTCAGCACCGCGCGCACGTTGTACCGGCTGAGCCGCGAGCGCCAGCAGCCCGACGCCGAGCGCGAGCCCGGCTACCAGGAGCGCGACCTGCGACGGATCCGCGAGCGTCTGACGCGCATGGACCGCAGCTTCGATCCCGCCGTGGACCGCGCCGCGTGGAGCCGCTTCATCCGCGACTACGCCGCGATCCCGGTGGAGCAGCACGTCGCCCCGTTCGACGCCTGGTTCGGCATCGCCGGCACCACGGTCGACGAGGCGCGCTTGCAGGCGCGACTGGACGAGATGTACGGCAAGACGAAGCTCGGCGAGCTGGACGTGCGGCTGGCGCTGATGGAAGCCGAGCCGTCCGCGCTCGAGCGCAGCGACGACCCGTTCATCCGGCTCGCGGTGCAGCTGTTCCCGGCCGACATGGAGCTGGAGGAACGCGACAAGGATCTCGCCGGCCGCTTCAGCCTGCTCCGCCCGCAGTACATGGCGGCGCTGGTGGCGTACCTGGGCGAGCAGGGGCGGCCCGTCTACCCCGACGCCAACGGCACGCTGCGCGTGACCTACGGGACGGTCGAGGGCTACTCCCCGCGCGACGCGCTGCGCTACACCCCGTTCACCACGCTTCAGGGCCTGCTGGAGAAGCAGACCGGCGAGGATCCGTTCGACTCTCCCGCGCCGCTGCTGGAGGCGGTCCGCGAACGGCGCTTCGGGCCCTACCGCGTCGAGGCGCTGGATTCGGTGCCGGTGAACTTCCTCAGCACGGTGGACACCACGGGCGGCAACTCGGGCTCGCCGACGCTGAACGGCCGGGGCGAGCTGGTCGGCCTGCTGTTCGACGGCAACTGGGAGTCGATCATCGCCGACTGGGACTTCATCCCCCGGATCACCCGTTCGATCCACGTCGACATCCGCTACGTGCTGTGGGTGATGAGCGAGATCGACCAGGCCCACCACCTGCTGCGCGAGCTGGGGGCCCGGCACGCCGCGGGGACCGGCGGCGCGCGGGCCGAACCCGACACGGGCGGACCCGCACCGGCCGGCACGGACTGACCCGGGCTCGTTCCCTTCGCTCCCGCGCTCACCTATGATGGGGGCCGCCGCGGCGGTCGCCGCGGACCCGGACGGGGGGAGCATGGCCAACGAGATCCAGCCCTACGTGCCCGCGTCGAAGAGCCTGCCGGAGTTCACGCTCCAGGCGGTGCTGCTGGGCCTGGTGCTGAGCCTGGTGATGTGCGCGGCGAACATCTACGTCGGCCTGTACGCGGGCATGACGGTCAGCGCGGCGATTCCGGCCTCGGTGATCTCGATGGGCGTGCTGCGCGGCCTGATGCGGCGCGGGACGATCCTCGAGAACAACGTCGTCCACACCATCGCCAGCTCCGGGGAAAGCCTCGCGGCCGGGATCATCTTCACCGTGCCGGCGATCGTGCTGCTGGGGCTGTGGACGAAGTTCAACTACCTCGAGACCACGCTGATCGCGATGGCCGGCGGCGTGATGGGCGTGGTGATGATGATCCCGCTGCGGCGGCCGATGATCATCGAGCAGAAGGAGCTGCGGTTCCCCGAGGGCGTGGCCTGCGCCGAGGTGCTCAAGGCCGGCGACCGCGGCGGCGCCGAGATGCTGGGAATCTTCACGGCGCTCGCGATCGGCGGCCTGTTCAAGGCGCTGGTCAGCGTGGTCGGCCTGTTCAAGGGCTCGGTGGAGTGGGCCTGGCGGACGGGCCGCACCGGCTTCTACGTCGGCACCGACATCTCGCCGATGCTGATGGCGGTCGGCTTCATCGTCGGCTGGGAGGTCTCGCTGCTGGTGTTCCTGGGCGGCGCGATCTCGTTCATCGGGGCGATCCCGGTGCTGGCCTGGGGCGCACCGTTCGGCGGCGAGCCGGTGACCGACACGATCATGGGCATCTGGGATTCCCAGATCCGCTTCTTCGGCATCGGCGCGATGGTGGTGGCCGGGGTCTACTCGATCATCAAGATCGCCGGCAGCATGGGCGCCGCGATCCGCACCGCCGTGCGCGGCGTGACCGGGATGGAGGACACCTCGTCGCTGCCGCGCACCGAGCAGGGGATCACCGGCCGCGCGCTGTTCTCGCTGATGCTGATGTCGGTCGCGCTCAGCGCGGTGGTCTACTACCTGATGACCAAGAGCGCCGTCGAGACCACGATCATCACCATCGCGATGTTCGTGCTGGCTTTCTTCTTCGTCGCCGTGGCCAGTTACATCGTCGGCCTGGTCGGCTCCTCCAACAGCCCGGTCTCGGGGATGACGATCTGCACCGTGATCATCACCGCCGGGCTGCTGCTGGTGCTGGGCTACACCGGCACGGCGGGGATGCTGGCCACGCTGGGCGTGGCCGGCGTGGTGTGCTGCGCCGCCTGCACGGCGGGCGATATCTGCCAGGACCTCAAGATCGGCCAGATCGTCGGCGCCACCCCGCGCCGGCTCCAGATGGGCGAGGTGATCGGCACGATGGTCCCGGCGCTGATCATCGCGCCGGTGATGCAGCTGCTCCAGAACGCCTACGGCATCGGCGAGGCCGTGCGCGAGGGCACTCCCGCGCTCAAGGCCCCGCAGGGCGTGATGTTCCAGAAGCTGATCGGCGGCATCTTCGGCGAGGGCGAGGTGCGCTGGGACCTCGTCGGCTGGGGCGCGGTGGTCGGCGTGGTGGCGATCGTGATCGACCGCGCGTTCCTCCAGCCCAACGACACGAAGTTCCGCCTGCACGCGATGCCGCTGGCGGTCGGGATGTACCTGCCCTGGACCGTGACCTTCCCGATCCTGCTCGGCGGCCTGGTCTACCGCTTCGTCGACCGCCGCTCGCTGCGGCGCGGCGACTCCGACGACGCGCGGCAGTCGGTGATCCACCGCGGCCTGCTGTTCGCCTCGGGCCTGGTCGCCGGCGAGGCGATCTTGGGCATCCTGATCGCGGGCCTGGTGATCATGCAGACCCGCGGCTGGTTCCCGGAGATGCCGCTGCTGCCGGCGGCCTGGACCGACGCCGGGCTGTCGGTCGAGCTGGTCTCGCTGGCGGCGTTGCTGGGAATGATGGCGCTCTTGGCGCGGAAGGCGCTGCGGGTGCGGTAGGGGCAGGGGTCATCGTCTGTCTGCAACGACGACGATGGAACCGATCGGCGCGATGACTGGAGGAATGACCGTCCGCGGTCCTCGCACAGATCGATGAGGAACCCGTGACATGAGACGGGCCGCGCCGGTCGGACTCCTCGGCCTCCTGCTGGCGACCTGCGGCGGCGGCGCCGAACCGTGGGTCTGGCATCGGCTCGGAACCGATGCCGAGTTCCAGGACGTGTTCTTCCTCGACTCGCAACGCGGCTGGATCGTGGGCGGCTCCTACCACATCAACGGAGGCATCATCGGCACGACCCTGGACGGCGGGCAGACGTGGAGCTTCCGCAGCGGCATCGCCCGCCCGTCCCGGCGCACGACACTGTTTCATCTCAACGCGGTCCATTTTCACGACCAGCACACCGGTGTCATCGCCGCCGACGGCGGGATCGTGCTGCGCACCATCGATGGCGGCAGGCACTGGCACGAGGTTCACCGTGGGGGCAGGGGCGTGGCACACCTGTCCGATCTGTTCTTCGTCGACGCCGAGCATGGCTGGATCGTCGGCGGGCCGATCCTGCTGCGGACGGCCGACGGTGGGGAAAGCTGGGAGTCGGGGCTCTCGAGCGAGGCCGAACAGGGCTTCTCCGCCCAGGCGGTTCGTTTTCTCGACCTTCAGGAAGGCTGGACGGTGGGCCGAGCCGGTCGCATCCAGCACACCTCCGACGGCGGTGAGACGTGGACACGTGTGAGCGCGCCGGCCGCGGGCGGGCAGGACCTCCGCGACCTCGACTTTCCCGACCCCACGCACGGCTGGGCGGTCGGCGAGCGCGGGACCGTGCTGCACAGCGGCGACGCCGGTGAGAGCTGGACTCGCCAGCTCAGCGGCACCACCGCCGATCTGACGGCGGTCCGTTTCGTCGACGCCTCGCGAGGCTGGGCCGTGGGGTTCGACCGGGCCACATCGACGTCGACCATCATCCACACCGAGGACGGCGGCGCGACGTGGGGGCAACAGTCGCGTGTCCCGGGCGAACTGTTGCATGCCCTGTTCCTGCTCGACGCCGGTCACGGCTGGGCCGTCGGGGAACGCGTGCGCCCTCACGAACAACGGCTGCTGCGTTACGAGGCCGGACCCTGAATTTGCACCAGGCGCAAGGTGCTCAGCAGTGTGTCGAACGCAGGCTCCATCTCGGAGAACTTGCCCAGCTCCATCCGGGCCACCAGCAGGTTCCCCCGGTTGAGCATGAACAGGTAGCGCTTGCGGGCTTCGTGGGTCAGCCGGTCCCAAGTGTCGATCAGGAGCGCGTCGACGCCGTCGAGGGTCGTCGCTTGCCGCCGGGCGATCTCGCGGTGTGCACCCTGGAACATCCCCTCCAGGGCCGCGACGGCGATCGTCGGGAGATCCGGAGCCGGCAGCGCGGCGATCCGGGAAATCGCCTCGGTGAACGCGTGCTCGACTTCCTCGACGACGATCGGACGCGTCCCGCCGACGCGTCGCAGCTTGCTCCAGGGTCGCTCGAATGCCTCCCAGCCCGGCTGGCTCGGGAACACGCCGCGGGGCGACAGCCCGTGCAGGATGGTCCGCGCGTCGTTGCCGCGGTCCTGGCGGAACAGCTCGCGGGCGTGCTCGATCTCGCGCAGCAACGACTCCGGGAGCACGGGCCCGAGGTCGGTCAGCGTGATGTGCGACGTGCCGTTCTCGAAACGATGCTGGAGACCGTGATCGTAGTGCTGCCAGCCCTCGGGCACCACCAGCTCGAGCCGGTGCAGGCCGACTGCGAACGGCTGTGGTTCGGGTGGCCGCTCACTGCACGCGCCGACCAGCAACAGGCAGGCCGTTAAAGCAACTCCGATCCGACGGCTCAATGCTCGCACCCGCCGGGTGGAAACGAGACCGTCTCCACGACCCGCTCGAACAGCGGCAGGTTCTTCTCGAGACCCTGGTAGCGCATCACGAACAGGCGGTTGTTGTTGACGACGTAGATCTGGCGTCCCCGGTACGTCCGACCGCCGTACTGCATGTCGTAGCTCACGGCGATCGCCGGCACACCTGCCAGCTCGCTGGAGGTGGGCTCCCCGACCTGGACGGTGACGTAGGGCGGCAGACCCTCCCCGGTGTACATGACACGATCGACGACCTCGTCCAGGGAGTAGCGGATCCGGCTCAACTGCTCGCGGGCCGCCAGGATCTCCTCGCGCGCGAGACCGTGATCGCGGTCACGCAGGGCTTCCTGCGCGCGGTCGAGGCGCACGTTCGCGGCCCGGGCGTTCCACGCCTCCCCGACGTTGAGCGGCGGCTGGGCGTACGGTCGGGCGCGCTGCAGGGCCCGGGTCAGGCCGCGCGGTTCGAGGTTGTCGAGGTCCTCGATCAGTGCCTGCAGCCGGTCGCAACGATCGCGGTGGTCCAGGTAGAAGGCCTCCTCGACGCCGATCACCTCGCCGACCGAGCCGACCTTGATGAACTCGATGCCCTCCCGGCCGCCGGGTTGCGATCGCTGGCGCTCCCAGCCCTCGGGAGGGGGCGAGAACGAGATCGGTTGGCCGCCCCACGTGAAGACTTCCGGCGACCCGAGCCCGGCCGTGCGCGCGGGGTCGTCCGGAGCACAGCCGAGCGCGGCCGCGATGGCGAGCGACGGGATTCCGATTCGCAGTCGGCCTCTCATGCAGTCCAAGTTAGGCCGCCGCAGGTGCGGAGGCCAGCTTGGGCCCGTCGCCACGATGCGGATTCAGACCGCGATCCACCCGCTCACGGCCCGGCGAACGAAACCTGGTGGATAATGTCCGCGGGTGCCGGCCCGACACACGCGGAGCAAGGCCCTGCGCGAGCGCGTCACGGACGCCTTCGCCGACAAGTACCCCACCACGGCGTCGTTGAAGTGGGTGACGGAGTTCCGCGAACCGGACCGGGAGATGAAGACGCTGGAGTCTGTGCCCGCGCGGCCCGGAGCACCGGCAGCCGGTTGAACACGGGTGACTCGTCACCCGGATCATGTTAGGATCGCGACGTTTTCGTGGCGTCCAGGTGCGGAGGAATCAGCATGTCCAGGTGTGCAACGTGTGCGGTCGTGGTGCTCGCGGTATTCGCTTCCGCGAGCAGTCTGCTGGCGAAGAAGGACGAGCCGGTCGAGATCCCGGTCTGCCCGGAGAAGATCGGCACGCTCGCGGTGGTCGAGCCCGAGGACCACTGGTGGACGGCGTACCAGCTCGAGTCGCCGGCGGCGCTGATCAAGGTGTTCGTCTCCGAGTCCAAGTGCTTCACGCTGCTCGATCGCGGCAAGGGCCTCGACGCGGCGCAGCAGGAGCGCGCGCTGGCCTCGTCCGGCGAGATGCGCGTCGGATCCAACGTCGGCAAGGGACAGATGAAGGCCGCGGACTACGTGCTGGTCCCGGACCTGGTGAACCAGAACGCCAACGCCGGCGGCAAGCGGATCGGGGGCATCCTCGGCGGCATGCTCGGCCGCAAGGCCGGCGCGGTGCTCGGCGGGGTGAACCTGAAGAAGAAGACCGCCGACGTCGTGCTGACGCTGACCGACGTGCGCTCGACGGAGCAGGTCGCGTTGACCCAGGGCAGCGCCAAGAAGACCGACCTCGGCTGGGGCGGCGGCGGCGGCGCGTTCTTCGGCGGCTTCGCGGCGGCGGGCGCCAGCAGCTACGCCAACACCGAGATCGGGCAGGTCGTGACGATGGCCTACCTCGACGCCTACGCGAAACTGGTCGAGGAGGTCAAGCAGATCCAGCCCGACGCGAAAGAGGACAACGTCGGGCAGGCGGTCACGATGGCCAAGCCGGGCCGGATGTACAAGGACCCCGACCCCTCGGCCGAGATCGTGCGCGACCTCGACCCCGGGATGATGCTCTATCCGACCGGGGACAAGGACGGCGTGTGGTGGAAGGTCTCGGACGAGCTGGGCAACGAGGGCTGGGTCTCGTCCCTGCTGTTCCAGCTGGCCAAGTAGCGGCTACTCTCCGACGACCACGCCGACGATCTCCCGCTCGCGGCGGCGATTGTCGAAGTTCAGCACGAGCACCTGCTGCCACGTGCCGAGTTGCAGCCGTCCCCCCAGGACGGGGATCGACAGGCTGCTCTTGAGCAGCGCCGAGCGCAGGTGCGAAAAGCCGTTGCCGTCGTGCCAGCGCTCGTTGTGCGCGTAGTTGCCGCCTGCCGGAGCGATCTGCTCCAGCGCCCGGCGCAGGTCGGCCAGGGCCCCCGGCTCGTACTCGATCGTGGTGATGCCGCCGGTCGAGCCGACGAGCTGCAGGACCAGCACCCCGGTGGCGATCCCGGACTCCGCGACCCACTCCTGGGCAGCCGACGTCAGATCGTGGTGGCCGAACTCCGGCTCGAGCGCGACGGAGAGGCGACGTTCGAAGACCATTCACAACCTCCTCGCCGGTCAACGCTCAGGACTCGCTTGGTGCCAGATAGGTCTTCGAGCGAGGCCCGTGCCACGGCAGTCTGGTCAGCGTGCGAGTTTCGACGAACGCGCAGTAATCCGCCCTGAAGTGAGACGTGGACGACTGGATCAGGACGGCAAATCGGAACTCGACATTCGGGAACATCTTGGACAGAAGCTCCTTCGCTGCGCGTGGGGTGGTTCCACCCGTCGTTGCGCCTTCCGTGACCAGCACTCGGCTCGCACCCTCCGGTAGAGCAAGCGCGTCCTTCGAAAACTCGACCTCCAGGGTGT
>JBFKMV010000094.1:0-18665 GCA_041629655.1 Candidatus Polarisedimenticolaceae bacterium | reverse complement strand
GGGCAGGATGCGCTCGACGTTGCGGACGTCGATGCCGCCGAGCCGCTCCAGCAGCTCGTACGAGTAGAACCCGCCCCGGTCGAGACCGAACTGGAGCAGCCACGGCCAGACCGCCTCGGCCGGCGCGCGCACCGTGACGGCGCGCGTGGCGCAGGCGTCGACGCGGGTCAGCAACCGGTCGCCGGGCCACTCCCGCTCGCGCTCGTCGGGGCGCGTACCGAAATCGTGGAGGAAGAACCGCGACAGCGGCCAGCTCAGGACGGCGAGGAAGAGGAGCACGAACCCCTCCTTTCCCTCGAGCAGCATCCGGATCGGACTCCGCAGTCCTTCCATGGCACCCCGGGGATCCTCGCGGCTCACCGCCCCCCGAGCAGGCGGGTCAGCTCCACAACGCGCCCATCCCGCCCTCGCCGATCCTGGCGACCAGGCGGTAGTGCAGGAGCGTCTGTCCGGGTTCGATGGTCACGGGCCGCCTCCCCTCCCGGCTCGATTCTACGACGAAGCGGTCACGCGGACCTTGTCCTAGAATCTGTCGATGCCCGACCGTCCCGTCATCGAGGCCGTCGTGTTCGACAAGGACGGCGTGCTCGCCGACTCCGAGGCGATCAACGTCCGCTCGGCGTTCGAGGTGTTCCAGGAGCACGGCTACGAGCTGGGCCCCGAGGACGAGCCGAAGATCGTCGGCCGCCACCCGCGCGACTACGTGCCGGTGCTGGCGCGGAGGTTCGGCATCGACGCGGCCGAGCAGCGGCGGATCATCGGCGAGCAGGACGAGGTCTACACCCGCTTCTGGCGAGAGCACGGCCGGCTGCTCGACGGGGCGCTGGAGGCACTGGCGGCGGTGCGCCGGCTGGGTCTGGCGAGCGGGATGGCGACGAGCAGCGGTCGCGCCGAGGTCGAGGAGTTCCTGGACCGCTTCGGGCTCCGCGACCGGTTCGACGTCACGCTGAGCCTCGACGACGTGACCGCGGCCAAGCCCGACCCCGAGATCTACGTCTCGGCCGCGCGGCGCCTCGGCGTCGCGGCGGCGTCGATGCTGGTCGTCGAGGACTCCGAGCACGGGATCCGCTCGGCCAAGGACGCCGGCGCGTTCTGCGTCGCCGTGCGGTCGCCGCAGGTGCGCACCGAGGCGCTGGGCCTGGCCGACCTCGTGATCGACTCCGTCGCCGAGGTGCCGCCGCTGCTGGAGCGGCTGCGCCGCGAATAGGGGACGTTTCCCAAACCGGGCTTTAGGAGGCAGCTATGCGGAATGAGCACGTTGCATACTGTCCCCTAAAGTGGGGTTAGGGAAACGTCCCCCTGCTCTCCCCTACTCTCACTCCACCAACCCCCGCCACCCCTGCACCAACGTCGCCACGCCCCGCTCCGCGTTCTGATCTTTCCATGGCGTCGCAATCAAGAACCGCTCTCCATCCGGCGTTGCATCGAACAACCGATCCAGCCACTCCACGATGAACAGCACCTCCGGCAGCTCGAACAGCGGAGCCGGCGTCCCGTGGCGGAAGACCTCCTCGGTCTCCACCTCGACCGCCATCACGTGGTCGGCACCCATGTAGAACAGCTTCCGCCCGTCACCCCTCCAGGCCGGATACTGACCGCCCCCTCGCGACACCTGCCACTTGCCACCGGGCCCCGGATACGCCGCGACGTAGATCTCGGGCTCCCCCGACTCGTCCGAGCTGTAGGCCAGCCACTTCCCGTCCGGCGAGAACGTCGCCGACAGCTCGCTGTGCTCGGTGGCCAGCCAGGGCTCGGCCTGCTCGTGCTCGAGCGAGTAGATCACGATGTCGACGCCCGTCTTCGGATGCACCGCCGTGAAGGCGATCACCTTGCCGTCGGGCGACCAGTCGCTCGGCTCCATCACCGGGGCGTACCGTTCGGCCATCGGCAGGTACTCCGCGGAGCCCTGCCCGGAGGCGGCCTTGCGGAACAGATTGCTCGGCTGGAAGGGCTGGCCGGGGATCAGGCGGCTGGACTGGAACGCGAGGGCCTTGCCGTCGGGCGACCAGACGCCGGAGCTGTCGTTGCCCGTGTCGAAGGTGAGCCTGGTCGCGGTGTCGCGCCGGAGGTCGTGGATCCAGATGTCGCCCGGGTCCGCGACGGTCGTGGCCACGTGGGTGCCCTGGCGGGAGATCCGCAGGCCGAGGTAGCTTTCCGGGTCGCCCAGGGTGCCCCGCTCGTTGCCCTCGCGATCGAGCCACTGCAGTCGCGCGCGGTCCCGCTGCTCGGCCGCGCCGCGGACGAGCAACAGCGTGCCTCCGTCGGATACCGAAAACAACGCGCCGGCCCACAGCGCGTTCACCGATTGCGTGACCCCTTTGACCAGCGCAATGGGATCGCCGGTGAACGACAGGCTCCCCAGATCGAACGGGCGCACCGTCAGGACGTTATCGGCGACGTACATCAGCGACCCGTCGCTGTAGGCCGCCCGCGAAGCGACCTCGTGCACCAGGCGCGGCTCGCCGCCGTCGAGCGAGGCGACGAACAGTCCCGACCGATCGACCTCGGCCGGGTTCTGGGGGTTGACCTGCGGGTAGGTGCTGACGGCGTAGTACAGGAAGTGCTTGCCGTCGGGCAGCAGGTACGGCCAGCGGTGCGACAGCTCCATCCGCTCCTTGCTCAACTCGGTGACGGCTTCGGGGCTGCCGCCCGATTCGGGGATGCGGTACAGCGGTTCGGTCCACTCCGGGGCGTACAGGATCGTGCCGTCGGCCCCCCAGGAGCCGCCGCGTGGCGCGATGCCGGCAGGGGCCACCACCGTGACGACGCCGCCGTCGATGCCGACGCGGCGCAGCTTGCGGGCGGCGAAGAAACCGACGGACCGCGAGTCGGGGGACCAGAAGGGCTGCTGGGCGTTGTCGGTCCCGGGCAGCGGACGGGCCTGGTCCTCGCCCAGCTCGCGAACCCACAGCATGGACTTGCCGCCCTCGGACGGCGGGGCGGCGAACACGACGCGGCGGCCGTCGGGGGACAACTCGATGAAGCGGGCGAAGTCGAACTCGGGCGCGGGGTCGGGTCGCAGGCTGGTCCAGGTCAGCGGCACCTCGCGAGTCGACGGGCGCAGCGCGTTCGCAATGGCGGTGGCGAGGACGAGGCCCAGCGCCAGGCCGGCGGCGGCGAACACCCATGCGGCCCGCCGGCTGGGCGGCGTGGCGGCCATCGCCGGAGCGGCGGCGGGTTCCTCGTCCGGCCCCTCGCGCAGCTCCAGCGCGGCGTCGCGGATATCGCGCAGGCGCTTGCGCGAGTCCTTCTGGAGGCAGCGCCGCAGCACGCGGCGCACCGCGGACGGCGTGTCGGGGGGCAGCTGCCGCCAGTCGGGGTCGCGGGTGACGACCTGGGCGATCACGTCGGTCGCCGTCTCGCCCGCGTACAGCCGTTGCCCGGTCAGCATCTCGTACAGGATCACGCCGAAGGCCCAGATGTCGGCGCGGCGATCGACCGGCTTGCCGCGCGCCTGCTCGGGCGACATGTAGGCCGCCGTGCCGAGGATCACGCCGGCCTGGGTGCCCATTGCAGCGGTGAGCGTCGGCGATTTGGACAACTCGGGGCTGACGCCGCCGTCGTCCGCGTCGCCGGTCAGCGCCTTGGCCAGCCCGAAGTCGAGCACCTTGACCTTGCCGTCGGCGGTGAGCTTGATGTTCGCGGGCTTGAGGTCGCGGTGGACGATGCCCTTGTCGTGGGCTTCCTCGAGCGCGTCGGCGATCTGGAGCGCGATCTCGACGGCCTCGTCGATCGGGAGGGAGCGGCCTTCGATGCGGTCGGCCAGCTCGTCCCCCTCGACCAGCTCCATCGCCAGGTACGACACGTCGTCGACCTGCTCGAGCCCGTAGATCCCGGCGATGTTCGGGTGGCTCAGCGCGGCGAGCAGCTGCGCCTCGCGCTTGAACCGCGCCAGCCGCTCCGGGTCGGTGGCCAGCGCCGCGGGCAACGCCTTGATCGCCGCCGGGCGGTTGAGCCGTGTGTCGGTGGCCGCCCACACCTCGCCCATCCCGCCCTCGCCGATCTTGCGCTCGATGCGGTAACGGCCGAGGTTCTGTCCGGTTTTCAGGGGCATCAGGGCAGTATAGGGAACGAAGGGGACGTTTCCCAAACCGGGGCTCAGGGGGCAGCTATGCGGAACGAGCGAGTTGCATACTGCCTCCTAACGTGGGGTTAGGGAGACGTCCCCTTAGCGGAGCCCGGCCTTGTCCAGCCCTTCGATCAGCTTGTCCGTGAAGGGCTCCGAGAACGCGTGGCGCTCGACCAGCTCGCGGCGTAGCAGTTCCGTGTCCAGCGCGTCGCAGCCGATCTGCTCGCACAGCTCGAGCCACCGCGTGCGGAGCAGTTCCAGCACCGGCGCGGCCTCGTCGACCCTGCCGAGCTGGCCGAGGGTCGCCGCGAGGAACACGGGATCGCGGAAGTCCAACGAGCCCATCAAGTCGCGCCGGGCCAGCTCCAGCGCCTGCTCGTAACGGCTCTCGAGGTAGTGGTCCATGAAGAACGGGAAGTCGAACCAGGAGGGCGGGTGCGGGTTGAGCTCGATCGCCCGCCGGGTCAGCGGCAGCGCCTGCTCGAAGTCCTCCAGCACGCCCAGGTAATTGGCCAGCAGGCCCAGCACGATGGGGTTGCGCGGGTTCAGCTCGGCCGCGCGGCGCAGCTCCGCGAGGCCGCGCGCGTCGTCCCCGGAGAACAGGGCGGCCAGTCCCAGGCCCACGTGCGCGAGCTGGTTGCCGTCGTCGAGGGCCACGGCGCGCTCGCCCATCCGCAGCGCGCGCACCAGCGAGTCGTACTCGCCGTCGGGCTCGTTGAAGCGGTGGTGGAACTGCTCGGCGTACAGGTACGCGAGCCAGGCCAGGCCGTCGACGTAGTCGGGCGAGGCCTCGACGATGCGTTCCAGACAATCGCGGGCCCGAAGGTGTACTTCGGCCGTGTGCGCGGTGCTGTTCTGGAGGTAGTCGTAGGCGCGAAACACGCAGTCGTGGCTGGCGAGGTTCTCGGGGGGCTTCCTTCGCGCCTGCGGCAGCTCGATGCGGGCCAGGGCGCCGTGGGACCCGGCGATGGCCTTGACCACCTCGTGGGTCAGCTCGTCCTGGAGGTCGAACAGGTCGCGCGCGGTGCGCTCGCTCTCGAACGTCTCGGCCCAGACCGCGCGCCCGTCGCGTCCGTCGTGGAGCTGGACGTTCACGCGGATGCGCTCCGGCGACGACTGAATGCGCCCATCGAGCACGTAGCGCGCGCCGGTGTCGCCGCCGACCTCGCGCGGGTCCGGTTCGTCGCCCTCGCACGGACCCGATCGGCACGGCATCACCGCCAGCTCGCCGTAGCGTGAAAGCTCGGTCACGATCTCGCCGGTCAGCCCCTCGCTGAAGTAGCGTTGCTCGGGGTCGGCGGCGCCGAACGGCACCACCGCGACCTTGAGCCCGGTCACGGCGGGCTGCGCGGTGCCGGGAGCGGTCGGCCCGTCCCCGGCGGCATCGCCGTCGCGCAGCAGCCAGGCGCCGGCCACGATCACCAGTACAGCGGCCAGCGCACCGACCGCGAGCAGGCCCCGCCGGCGCGTCGTGCGCGCCGCAGCCGTTGTCGCCGTCGCCGACACCGCCTCGCCTCGCCGTAGCCGTCGCAGATCCGCGGCCAGGCCGGCGGCCGTCTGGTAGCGCAGCGCGGGGTCCTTCTCCAGCGCCTTGTTGACGATCCGCTCCAGCTCGGCCGGCACCGCGGTGTTCAGCTCCACCGGCGCGGTCGGCGCCCGGTTCAGGATCGCGTCGAACACCGCGGCCGACGTGTTGCCGGCGAAGGCGCGGCGGCCGGTGATCATCTCGTACAGCACGACGCCCAGCGAGAAGACGTCGGTGCGCGCATCGAGCGGCTTCCCCAGCGCCTGCTCCGGCGACATGTAGGACACGGTGCCCACCACGGCGCCGGGACGCGTGGCGTCGAAGTGGGTGCGCGTCTCGTCCTCCGGTCCGGGCCCGGCTCCCGCGTCCGCCACCAGCTTGGCCAGGCCGAAGTCCAGCACCTTGGCCTGCCCGTCCCCGGTGACGAAGATGTTGTGCGGCTTGACGTCGCGGTGCACGATCCCCTTGCCGTGCGCGGCGCCCAGCGCTTCGGCGACCTGGATCGCGAGCTTGACCGCGGTCTCGACGTCGACCGGACCGCGGCGGACGCGCTCGTCCAGCCCGCGACCCTCGAGCAGCTCCATCACGATGAACCGCCGGCCCTCCCACTCGCCGATGTCGTAGATCGCGCAGATGTTGGGGTGGTTGAGCGCCGAGGCGGCGCGCGCCTCGCGGAGGTGCCGGTCGACCTTGTCGGCTCCCTCCTCGCCGCCTTCGGGGACGAACTTCAGCGCGACGTGGCGGTGGAGGCGCGTGTCTTCGGCCTTCCAGACCACGCCCATCCCGCCCTCACCGATCTTCTCGACCAGGCGGTAGTGGAGCAGGGTCTGTCCGGGCTCGATCGCCACACCGGAATGCTACCGCAACACGCGGAACGCCCGTCGCTGGGGCCATCGAGGGGACGTGTTACGAACCCGGCGAACCGGGACAGCTATGCAAGATGCACGATCCGGATACTGACCCCGAAGCGGGGGTTTGGGAAACGTCCCCGTCACCCGGGCAGGGGCCCCGGGGCAAGCGCCTGCTACGATGCCGCGGTGGAAGCAGGTCGGCAGCTCGCGCACTACCGGCTGATCGACAAGGTCGGCGAGGGCGGGATGGGCGTCGTCTGGCGCGCGCTGGACACCACGCTCGGACGCGAGGTGGCGATCAAGCTGCTGCCGGCGGCCGTGTCCGCCGACGCTGAGCGGCTGGCCCGCTTCGAGCGCGAGGCGCGCCTGCTGGCCTCGCTGAACCACCAGAACATCGCGACGATCCACGGCCTCCACTCGGACGCCGCGACGCATTTCCTGGTCATGGAGCTGGTGGAGGGCGAGGGCCTCGAGCAGCGCATCGAGCGCGCGCCGCTGCCGCTCGAGCGCGCGATCGAGATCGCGACGCAGGTCGCGGCGGCGCTCGAGGCGGCCCACGCGCAGGGCGTCGTGCACCGCGACCTCAAGCCGGCGAACGTCAAGCTCGCGGCGTCGGGTGACGCCAAGGTGCTGGACTTCGGCCTGGCCAAGGCGTTCGACGTCGACGCGGTCTCCGGCGAGGCGGCCCGCAGCCAGTCGCTGTCACCGACCCTGACCTCGGCCGGCACGGTCGCCGGAGTCATCCTGGGCACCGCGGCCTACATGGCGCCCGAGCAGGCGCGCGGCAAGCCGGTCGACAAGCGCGCCGACCTGTGGGCCTTCGGCTGCGTGCTCTACGAGATGCTGGCCCGCCGGCGCTGCTTTGCCGGCGAGACGATCTCGGACACGCTGGCCGCGGTGCTGAAGGAAGAGCCCGACTGGTCGGCGCTGCCGGACGACACGCCGCCCGCGATCCGCCGCCTGCTGCGCCGCTGCCTGGTCAAGGACCCGCGCAACCGGCTCGCCGACGCGGCCGACGCGCGGCTCGAGCTGCAGGAGGCGCTCGACCCGCAGGACGCGGTCGCCGCGGCGCCGGCCGGTGCCTCGCGCGCGAGCAGGCTGCCTTGGATCGTCGCCGCGGTCGCGGTGGTCGCTGCGCTGGGCTCGGTGATGCTCGGCCGCGGCTCCGCGCCGGGGCCGGCGCGCCCGCCGGTCGTGCTGTCGATCCCGATGCCGGGCGACCTCTCGCTCAACGAGGACCAGGAGCAGCTGCTCGAGCTGTCGCCGGACGGGCGCTCGCTGGTCTTCGGCGGCTTCGCGGCGGACTCGCCGGCGTCCTCGCTCTACCTGCGCAAGCTGGACGACGCGAGCCTCACCGTGTTGCCCGGCACCGAGAGCGCCCTGAACCCGTTCTTCTCGCCCGACGGGCAGTGGGTCGGCTTCTTCGTCGACGGCAAGGTCATGAAGCTGCAGCTCGGCGCCGCGACGCCGATCACGGTCGCCGACATGCCCGGCACTCCACGCGGCGCCACCTGGAGCGACGACGACCGGATGATCTTCCCCGCCCACTTCCAAGGCGGCCTGATGCAGGTCGACGCGGCGGGAGGGCAGCTCGAGCCGCTGACGCAGCTCGACGTCGAGCGCCGCGAGCGCACGCACCGCTGGCCCCAGGCCGTCCCGGGACACGACGTCGTGCTGTTCACCGTGGCCACGGACGACAGTCCGGAGTTCTACGACGACGCGCACATCGACGCGGTGCGCCTCTCCACCGGTGAGCGCAAGACCGTGTTCGAGGGCGCGAGCTTCGCCCGCTACGTCCCGACCGGCCACCTCGTCCTGGCCCGCGGCGGTTTCCTCTACGCCGTGAGTTTCGACATCGCCAGCCTGGAGACGAAGGGCACCCCGCAGCCCGTCGTCGAGGGCGTGACGGGCGCCGCGAACTCGGGCGTGGTCTACGCCTCGATCGCCGCGAACGGCCTGCTGGCCTACGTGCCCGGCAGGCCGGAGGGCCCGCGCAATCGACTGACCTGGCTCTACGAGGACGGCACCGAGGAGCCGCTGCCCGGCGCCGGACCCGGGGGCTACATCGACCCCGCGCTCTCGCCCGACGGCAAGCGCGTCGCCGTGGCCCTCGCCGGGGATCGCACGCGCGACATCTGGATCTTCGACCTCGAGCACGAATCGCGCGCGCGCCTGACGTTCGAGGGCGAGAACACCACGCCGGTCTGGTTGCCGGACGGCAAGTCGCTGATCTTCTACTCCGTGCGCAGCGGGCTCGGCTCGGCGTGGATCACGGCGGCGGACGGCTCGGGCGAGCCGCGCCCGCTCCGCTCCATCGCCGGGTCGTCGCTCGGCGTGCTCGACGTCTCGAAGGACGGCGGGCTGGCGCTGCTGGAGTTCTACGGCGACCAGAAGACCGACCTCTACGTCTTGCCGCTCGACGATCCCGACGCGGACCTGATCCCGTTCGTCGACACCCCGGCCGACGAGCGCCACCCGCGGTTTTCCCCTGACGACCGCTGGGTCGCCTACACCTCCGACGAGACCGGCGATTACGAGGTCTTCGTGCGGCCGTACCCGGGCCCCGGTGGGCGCTGGCAGATCTCGGCGGGCGGCATCGATCCCCACTGGTCGCCCGACGGCCGCAGGATCCACTACCGCAACAATCGCACTTGGTGGGTCGTGGACGTGGACCCCGGCGACGGGAAGGGGCGGTCGTTCCGAACCGGGACGCCGCGGCTCGTGCGCAAGGACCTGCCCCGGGCGAGCCTGCAGTGGACCTACACGCTGTCGCGCGCCGGCGACGCGATATTGCTCGCGGTCCCCGAAGGCGACCGCCTCGTCGCGACGGAGATCCGCGTCGTCGTCGACTGGCTCGACGAGGTGAAGCGCCTGGTGCGCTAGCGCCTTCCCCACCCACGCCCATCCCGCCACCAGTGAAGGGGACGTTTCCCTAACCCCCCGATTGGAGGCAGCTATGTGTTTCTTGGATGTTTGAATACTGCCCCCTAAGTGGGGGTTAGGGAAACGTCCCCTCTAGGGGCCGAGCTCGATCAGGACGATGTCGGAGGCCTCGTCCAGGCGGTCGAACACGATCCGCTTGCCGTCGGGCGTGATGTCGAAGGTGCGCATGGTGGCGGAGTTTTCGAACCTCGTCAGCTCGCGAAGCTCCATCGTTTCGAGGTCCAAGCGCACGAAGTCCTGGGCGGGCTTCTTGCCCTGCATCAGGATCAGCGCCGAGCCGTCGGGCATGAAGCGGTAGCGCTCGCCGCCGCGCCAGACCTGGATCTCCGGCAGGTCGATCGCGTTGCCCTCGGGGTCGACGGCCTTGAGCGGCGAGATGGCGGCCACTTGCTTGCCGGCGTAGACGATCATCGAGCCGTCGGGTGACCACTCCGGGTTGAGCGCCTCCCCGTCCGCGATGCGAACCGGCTCTCCCCCGTCCACCGGGATCTTGAACAGGCCCTCGACTCCGTCCACGCTCCCCCCGGAGACGATCCAGCGGCCGTCCGGCGACCACGCGGCGGCGCCCCGCGCGTCCACGCGGACGGTCAGGCGGCGCGGCTCGGTGCCGTCCGCGTTGACCAGGTGCAGGTGCCAGCCCTCGTCGCCGCGCAAGAGCAGCGCGAGACGCGAGCCGTCCGGCGCGACCGCCGGCGGCTCGAGCAGCGCCGTCCGCGATCCGCGCCAGACCTCGATGATCTCGGATTCGCTCAGCCGGTACAACCCGTCGCCGCTGCCGAGCGAGGACAGGAAAAACATCGACGACCTGCCGAACCGCGGCGCCAGGGCGCGCAGGCCGGTCGTGCCCTCGAGTAGCCGCGCATCGTCGTCGCCGGCGACGCGCTCCAGGATCGGCACGCTCCACAGCGCGGCCTGAGGATCTTCGACTGTCGCCACGAGGCGCTTGCGGTCGCGTGCGGCGGCGATCGAGTTGTAGCGCTCCAGGCCTACCGAGACCCGGCGCGACGTCGCGGATTCGGTGTCGTAGGCCCAGATCCAGGGGCCAGCGCCGTCACTCTCCCGCGCGGTGAACAGGATCGTGCGCTCGTCGAGCGGCGTGGGGTAGAACGCGAACAGCAGCCCGGCGGTCAGGCGCTCGGTGTCGCTTCCGTCCGGACGCACACGCCACAGGTCCATCTCCCCGGTCGCCGGCCGGCCGCGGGAGAAGTAGATCCACTTCCCGTCCACCGACCAGCTGGGGTGGTGCTGGTGCACCCCCGCCTCCGGGGCCAGGATCTTGCGCGGGTTCGCGCCGTCGCGGTCGGCGACGAACAGCGGGTCGCCCGCGGTGCGGTCGTGGTAGACCATGCGCGTCCCGTCCGGCGACCAATCGACGTTCACCGCATCGGGACCGAGGAAGTTCCGAGGCGGACCGCCCAGCAGCGGGATCGAGCGCATCCGCCGTTCCAGGCCGCCGCCGAGCCAGATCTCCGTGCCGTCGGCGTTGAAGCCCACCCGGCGGACCTCGCGGACGTAGTTGACCAGGTAGCGGTAGTTGGTCAGGTTCCGGAAGACGTTGCTGCCGAGCTGGGTGACAAAGACGTCGAACGGGCCGTCGCGGTTGGCCACGAAGGCGACGAAGCGGCCGTCCGGCGAGATCGCGCCGTCGTACTCGGATCCCTCGAAGTCGGTGACGCGGGTGAAGCGGGCGCCGGCCAGCGGGTTGTCCGCGGAATCGGAAGGTCCGGGGCTTCGCGGAACGAGCAGGGCCGCCAGCGCCGCGACCAGCGCGATCGCCAGCACGGAGACGGCGACCTTGTAGCTTCGCGACACGACGGTGGCGGAGCGCCGCCCCTCCTCGGCCTGTTCGATGTCCTGCAATTCGATCCGCGCGTCGGCGATGTGGTGCAGGCGCTCCCGCGCGTCCTTGGCCAGGCAGCGTCGCAGCAGGCGCACGACGTTGCGCGGCGTGGCCCGCGGAAGCAGGCTCCAGTCCGGTTCCTGGCGCAGCACCGCGGCCAGGGTGTCCGAGGCGGTCGCCCCGCCGAACAGCGTGCGCCCGGTCAGGCACTCCCAGAGGATGCAGCCGAACGCCCAGACGTCGCTGCGCGCGTCGGCGTCGTGCCCCCGCGCCTGCTCGGGACTCATGTACGCCGCCGTGCCGAGCAGCACGCCGGCCGCCGAGCCGGCGGAGGTGATCGTCGGTGAGAGCGCCGGGTCGTGCTGGGCCGGGTCCGTGACGAGGGCCTTGGCCAGACCGAAGTCGAGGATCTTCACCACGCCGTCGTCGCTCACGACGACGTTGGCGGGCTTGAGGTCGCGGTGGACCACGCCCTGGGCGTGCGCGGCCTCGAGCGCCTCGGCAATCGATCCGGCCAGGCGTGTCGCCTGTTGGATCTCCATGCGCCCGCGTTGCAGCCGTTTCGCCAGGTCCTCGCCGGGTACGAGCTCCATGACCAAAAAGTGCACGCCCGCGTCGTGGTGCACGCCGTGGACGGTGGCGACGCCCGGGTGGTTGAGCGAGGCCAGCAGCTTGGCCTCGCGCTCGAACCGCGCCAGCCGCTGCTCGTTGCGCGCCATCCCCTCGGGCAGCACCTTGATCGCCACCTCGCGGTCGAGCATGGTGTCGAGCGCCTTCCACACCACACCCATCCCGCCCTCGCCGATCTTGGCGATCAGGCGGTAGTGGAGGAGTTGCTGTCCGGGTTCGAGGGACATCGCTCCGGGGAGTGTACCTCGGAGACAGGGGACGTTTTCCTAACCCCCCGATAGGAGGCAGCTATGCGTTTCTTGACCGTTTGAATACTGCCCCCTAAATGGGGGTTTGGGAAACGTCCCCTTAGCGACGATGAAAGGACCGGGACCCTACTTGGTGCCGACCGCGACGACCAGCTCGCACGGGCCCTCGAAGCCGGTCGGGCTCTCGAACTGGCGCAACGTCTCCTCGATCTCGGCCCAGGCCTCGTCCTTCTCGGAGTCGGACAGGCCGCCGAGCATCTGGTGCAGCGCGCCGAAGGACTCCTTCTCGAAGGCCAGGCATTCCGCGGCGCTCGACACACGCACCGGCGCATCGATCGTCACGCTCTGCACGTCCTTGAAGCCGGCCTGCTCGATCGCCGCGGCGAGCACTCCCTCGCCGCCGAGACTGAACGGCCCGGGTTGGCCCGGCAGCGGCGGTCCGAGCTTCGCGCGGCGGCGGATGATCGACACCGGAAGCGAGAAGAACGCGTTGCTCTCGGCGGTCGAGTAGACCATCGCGGCGACCTTTCCGCCGTCACGCAGCGCGTGCTTCATGCCGGCCAACGCCTGCTGCTGATCCGGGAAGTAGATCATGCCGACGCGCGAGACGACGGCGTCGAAGCTGCCTTCCTCGAGGGTATCGAGCGCCTCACCGTCGAGCACCTGCGTGGCGACCTGAGAATGCCCCCGCTCGGTCGCCAGCGCGGCCGCAAAATCCAGGATGCCCGCCGAGAGGTCGGTCGCGAGCACGTAGCCGTTGGGGCCGACGCGGCGCGCCGCGGCCATGGTCTGCTCACCGGCGCCGGCCGCCACGTCGAGCACCCGGCTGTCGGGGCCGATGTCGGCCATATCGAACATCGTCTCGGTCGCCGGACCCAGCCACGAGCCGAGCAATCCGCCCCAGCGGTGCCAGGCCTCGGCCGCGGTGTCCCACTGCGCGCGCGTCGTGCTCTTGTACTGAACGGGATCGAAGGCGGAGGCTGAGTCGGACATGGCGAATCTCCTTGCCGGGGTACCGCTGGCTGGGGAACGATCCGGGATTTGCCTCGATACCACCGATCAGCTTGTAGCCCCGCTGCTCATACGAGGATAATGAGCCAGTCGGTGGCGTTGTGTGCAACGCGAGCGCTGCCCAAGGATACCCGGAGTCCTTGAGGACCTTGCGCTCCCGCGCGCTGCGTTGGAATACCGAGTAGTACCCCATCAGGACGCCCCTCTCGCATCGGATGTCCCGCCGGACCTGATCATTCGACGCTTGCCTCGGGCGACGAAGACCGCCTGGTGATCATCACCTGCTACCCTTCGTCCGCGATGCAGTTCTCGCCTCGGCGCCGATAACCCGGCAGACAAGACCAATCGTTTCCGGAGGAACCGATGTGAGCATTCGCCGGTATCTCCAGGGTCACGCATGATTGATCGCTCTTCCGGTAGTTCCGATCGCACTGCCAGTCGCGTCCCGAGGCGGTCAGGTAGCCGTTCGCGGGCACTTCGACCGCGACGCATGACTCACCGTGTTTCCGGAAACCGCGATTGCATTCCCAGTCGCGTCCCGACGCTGCGAGGTATCCCTCGCGAGGTATCTCGATGGTCACGCACGACGGGCCGCTCGCCCGGTAACCACGAGTGCACTTCCAGCGATCCCCGGAAGTGTCGAGATACGCGTGCGCAGGCAGCTCGATGGCAACGCACGACTGGTCGGCTCTCTGATAACCTCGAGCGCATTCCCAATCCCGCCCGCGGTAATTCAGGAAGGCATTCGGAGGTACCGTGACCGCGGCGCAGGCCTCGTCGATCACTCTGTACCCTCGATCGCACTCCCAACCGCGGCCGTAGGTGGAGTCCGCCAGATAAGCGTGCGCAGGTAGTGTGATTGCGACGCACGATTGGTCGACTTGCGCGTAGCCTCGCTCGCACTCCCAATCCCGCCCGTTGTAGTTCAGGAAGGCGTTAGGAGGTACTTCGACCAACGTGCATGCTTCGTTGGCCTGCCGATAGCCTCGGGCGCACTCCCAACCGCGGCCGTAAGTGGAATCCGCGAGATAGGCGTTCGCCGGCACTTCGACTGCCGCGCATGCAGAGTCGATCTCCCGGTAGCCTCGATCGCACTCCCATCCCCCTCCATAGCGCTGCACGTGAGCGTTGGGAGGCGCTCCGGCGGCATTACCCTGTGCCGCGGCGATACCAGGCCAGAAGGCGAAAACCAGCAGGAGGATCAGCAACTGATGTGAGCCGTTACGCATGATCAAGGTCCTTTTGTCAGGCAGCGCGTAGCGTCGCCGTCAAAGCGACACGCGGGTGCCGATCTTGTGAAACGTCGAATTGGACAGGCGGAACGTCTTGGTCGTGCCGTAATCATCGAGCAGTGGTGCCAAACGACTCATGACTTCCTTCTCCGTGCAGCGGCCGTATCGGTCCGCGTCCATGCGGCGGCTCCACAGGCTGATGCCGATCGCCTCCCGGCCACCCGGAACGATCAGGGTCAGGGCGTCCTGGAAGCCTTCGAGATGTCGAACGAGGGGGATGATCTCGGACTCGATCAGCTCGGTGAAGGCCTCGAGGGCCCCGGTTTTCACACTCATGGGTACGGTTCGGGCATACATCTGGAAGTCATCCCCGGGCCGCCGACCAGATCAGGGCACTTGACTGTTGATAGTAAACAGAGACCTGATCGTTGGGCGTCCGCATTCACAGTATTAGTGAATTCACAAAACTTTGTCAAGCATTGTCCGTAGATTCCTTGAATTTAGATCTAAAATTTACTATGATTGGTTAATTCAAGGAGAAGCTCTTGGATTTCGTGGCTCTGGTGAGGTCGCGCCTGGCGACGCTGGGCCGGGCTCAAAAGGACCTGGCGCGGGCCGCCCAGGTGGCGGATTCTTACATCTCCCAGCTGCTCACCCGCAAGCGGGCCCCGCCAGCCCCGGACCGGACGGACATCTACCCGAAGATGGAGGCCTTTCTCCGGCTCGAGCCGGGAGCCCTGGGACGGCTTGCGAAGATCGAGCGAACCGCGGAGCTCAAGCACCGGCTCGGCCAGACCCCGGAACCGCTGTTTCAGGGGTTCCGCGATCTGATCCTGGGAAAGTGCGTCGCCGAGAAGCGCGATGAAGTGCGCGTGGTCTTCGAGCGGCATCCGTTCGGGACCCTCGAGCGTTTGATCACGCAGAAGTTGCTCGATGTGGTCCAGCGAATCGCGCGGCAGGAGCTGGACAGCGAGAACTGGATTCGGTTGGCGGCGCGGGTCGGAAGCCGGACTCACGAAGAAACGCGGGGCATGATCCTCGAGTTCCTGGATGCGGACATCTTCAATGTCTCCCGCGAGAACTGTGTTGCCTTCATGGACCCGCTGGTTGAGTCCTGGGACATCGATCTGGACAGCTTTCGCTTGGACATCACGCTGAATCGCCGGCTCGTGGTCGATTCGCAACGCCGCTTCGAGTTCGTCGAAACGGATGCGGTCGACGGCTCCGACGGACCGTCCGGATTCGCTGAGTTCCTCGACGACAAACGGCTCAGCGGTGACATCACGGAAGCAGAGACCCGGCTCCTGAGACTTTCCCGGTTCGACGGGAAGCGGCCGACCAAGCTCTACTACCACCGTGCGCTGCAGAACCTGAGAGATCCACTTCACTTTCGAGAGGACTGACGTCCTATTCTCGGAGGATCGCAAGTGCCAGAACCAAGCAGCAAGACCGAAAGGATGCCGATCGCCCGGAAACAGGCGGTTGCCAATGGTCATGTTCGCAGCGGTGGCGGGAGTCTGGTTGTTCTACGTGCAGCATCAATTCGAAGGTGTGCAATGGGATCGGCGAGCGGAATGGGACCATGCGGAAGCGGCACTTCACGGCAGTTCGTTCTACGAGCTGCCCAAGGTCCTGCAGTGGCTCACCGGCAACATCGGGTTCCACCATATCCATCATCTGAGCCCCGCCATTCCCAACTACAACCTGGAGAAATGCCACCGGGAGACCCCGCTGTTCCAGCAAGTCAAGCCGGTCACGCTGTGGCGCAGTCTGCAGTCGTTGTCGTTCCGGCTCTGGGACGAGCAACGGAGAAGACTGGTCGGTTTCGGCAGGCTCAGGACCATCCGACGGGACATTTCGTCGCACGGGCGCGTGGGCGTGTCATGAGCGCTTGCTCTTGACGGGCCTGGTGAGTACTCGCCTGAAGGTCACCCTGACGGCTCTGATCTTGCTCGCCGCGACCGTCCTCGCCTACCGCAGCTTCAACCGCGCGGACAGTCAAGCCCTGGATCAGTCGGGTTTCTACAGCGCGGTTACGGACGGACGGGTCAAGACAGTCACGATGGTGCCCGACGGGATCGGCCTCGAGATCCGGGGCACGCTGAACTCGGAACGCACCTATCCCGATGATGGGTCGGTCGAGAGATTCACGACCTATGTCCTTGCGGATCCGAGGCTCCTGGAGACTCTCAGCGACAACGGTGTGTCGGTGACGGCCGAGAGCCCCCGACGGGGATCGGTGGTCCACGTGCTCGCCCCGTGGATCTTCCTGCTGATCTTCGGGGGCGTCTTCGTATTCTTGATGCGCCGGATGCAGCAGGGGAGTGACCAGCTGCTGTCCCTCAGGCGGTCGCGGGCCAAGCTGTTCTCCCGGACCGGAAGGGTCTCCTTCGAGGACGTGGCCGGCGTGGAAGAGGCGAAGCAGGAGCTTCAGGAGATCGTCGAGTTCCTCGAACAGCCGGACAGGTTTCAGAAGCTGGGCGGCAAGATCCCCACCGGCGTCCTGCTGATGGGTCCGCCCGGGACGGGCAAGACCTTGCTCGCGCGGGCCGTTGCCGGCGAGGCCGGAGTGCCGTTCTTCTCCGTTTCCGGCGCCGACTTCGTGCAGATGTTCATCGGCATCGGCGCATCCAGGGTGCGCGACCTGTTCGAGCAGGGCAGGAAGAACGCCCCGTGCATCGTGTTCATCGACGAGATCGACGCCGTGGGCCGCCAGCGCGGGGCGGGCGTGGGCGGCGGCCACGACGAGCGCGAGCAGACGCTGAACCAACTGCTCGTGGAGCTGGATGGCTTCGAGAGCAACGAGGGGGTCATCGTCCTCGCCGCCACGAACCGTCCCGACGTGCTCGATCCGGCACTGTTGCGTCCCGGTCGTTTCGACCGGCAGGTCGTGATCGACAGGCCCGACCGCCGCGGCCGAGAGGAGATCATCAAGATCCACGCGCGCAAGGTGCCGATGAACCCGGACGTGGAGCTGGGCCTCGTTGCTCGCGGGACTCCGGGATTCAGTGGCGCCGATTTGGCCAACCTGGTGAACGAGGCGGCGTTGCACGCGGCCGGCCAGTGCCGGGAGACGGTGACCCGGGCCGATTTCGAGCATGCGAAGGACAACGGGCTGATGGGCAGCGAGCGCCGGTCGCTGGTCATCAGCGAGGAAGAGAGGCGCGCCATGGCCTACCACCAGGCCGGCCACGCCCTGCTGGCCCATCTGCTACCCGAGGCGGATCCGTTACACAAGGTGACGATCCTCCCGCGCGGCCGGGCCCTGGGCACCACCCAGCAGATCCCGGCCGATGACCGGCACACCGCATCCCGGTCCTATCTGCTCGCGACGATCTGCGGGCTGATGGGCGGCCGCGTGGCGGAGGAGCTCCAGTTGAACCGGCTGTCCAGCGGTGCCGGGGAGGACTTCGAGCGAGCCACGACCCTGGCGCGCAAGATGGTCACGGAGTGGGGCATGTCGGAGAGCCTGGGGCCGCTGGCGTACGGCAAGCCCGCAGGACAGATCTTTCTCGGCAAGGAGATCGCACAACATCGGGACTACAGCGAAGCCACCGCGGCCGCAATCGACCGCGAGATCAAGATGATTGTCATGGGCCGTTACGACGAGGCTCGCCGGATACTCGGGGAGCGGGCGGAAACACTGACCCGCGTCGCCGATGCGCTGCTGCTGCACGAAACGCTCACCGCGGATCAGATCGCGACGCTGGCGCGAGGCGAAGCGCTGCAGCCCGCTGTCGAGCCGAGCGTCGACGGCCGGGAGCAGCACGACGGCGCGGATCGGAAGCGCAACGTCGGCCACGGTTTGTCCGTGTTTCCGCAGCCCGGTCTCCGGCCGGCGTAGGGATCTGACCATGAGCAGCAACGATCCGCTTCAGATCGCCTTCGTGGGCACGTACCCGCCGTCCCGGTGCGGGATCGGCACGTTCACCCAGGACCTGAGTGACGCCGTGACATCGGCGGACGAGGGAATCGGCGCGACGGTGCTGGCGATGACCGCTGCCGACTTCGATTCCGAGTACCCCGAGCGGGTCCGGTTCCGGATCCGTCGAGAGGTCCAGGGCGACTACGCCCGGGCGGCGAGATTCGTCAACGACGGCGACGTCCGGCTGGTGTCGATCCAGCACGAGTACGGGATCTTCGGCGGGCCGGACGGCGCGTTCATCCTCGACTTCCTCGCCGCACTGCGCAAGCCGAGCATCGCCACGCTCCACACGGTCCTCGACCGACCCTCGACGTCGCAGCGAGCGATCGTGCGTGAGATGGCCGAACGCTGCGAACGCCTGGTCGTCATGAGCCGTCTCGCGGTCGACCTC
>JBFKMV010000093.1:0-18681 GCA_041629655.1 Candidatus Polarisedimenticolaceae bacterium | reverse complement strand
CGCAGGGCGCTTCGGCAGCCCCGACGTCGCGCGGATGATGGCGTTTCTCGCGGTCGTGTTCGCGACGATCAACGTCGTGGGCGGCTTTCTCGTGACGCACCGGATGCTGCACATGTTCCGGCGCAAGAAGAAGGGGTCCTCATGATCCCCGACGCGGTGCGCGACCTCGTCTACCTCGTCGCGGCCGTCCTGTTCATCTTGGACCTGAAGTGGATGTCGCATCCGCGGACGGCGGTGCGCGGCAACGCGGCCGGCGCGCTCGGCATGGCGCTCGCCGTCGCCGCGACGCTCGCGTCCGAGCCGCTCGACTGGACGTGGATCGTCGCCGGCGTCGCGATCGGCGCACTGATCGGCACGGTCGTCGCGGTGCGCGTGAAGATGACCGCGATGCCCGAGATGGTCGGGCTGTTCAACGGGTTCGGCGGCGGCGCCTCGGTGCTGGTCGCCGGATCGGCCCTGATCGCGGCGGTCGCCGCGCTGGCCGGCGGCATCGAGGCCGGCGAGGTCGAGGCCACCGCGCAGATGAAGATCGCCACCGTGGCCTCGGCCCTGATCGGCTCGGTCACGTTCTTCGGCAGCTACGTGGCGTTCGGCAAGCTGGCCGAGTTCCTGGCCGTCAAGTGGAAGCTGTACCCCTGGCAAAAGGCGATCAAGTACGGCTTCTCGCTGGTGGTCGCCGCGGGCGGCGTCGCCTACGGCCTGCTGGCAGGCGTGCTGCCCCACGGCGCCGGATCGATCGATGGGCTGCTGTCCATCGTGCTGATGCTCTCGGCGGTCGCGATCGGCGCCATCCTGCTGAACAAGCAGGACCGCTTCCCGGGCATGGACCTGGTCAAGGTCACGTCGGCCGTGGCCTGCCTGGCGCTGGGTGCCTTGGTCTTCGTCTACCCGGGCAACTTCATGCTGTTCTGGGTGCTGGTCGGCGTCGGCGGCGTGCTGGGCGTGCTGCTGACGCTGTCGATCGGCGGCGCCGACATGCCGGTGGTGATCGCGCTGCTCAACTCGTACTCCGGGCTGGCCGCGGCGGCAACCGGGTTCGTGATCAACAACACCGCGCTGATCATCTCGGGCTCGCTGGTCGGCGCCTCCGGCATCATCCTGACCAACATCATGTGCAAGGCGATGAACCGCTCGCTGGCCAACGTGCTGTTCGGCACGATGGGACCGACGGCGGACACGCCGGACGCCGACGAAGTCTACAAGACCGTCAAGGCCACCTCGCCCGAGGAGATCGCGATGCTGCTCGACGGCGTGCAGCGCGTCGTGATCGTCCCGGGCTACGGGATGGCGGTGGCCCAGGCCCAGCACGCGGTGCGCTCGCTGGCCAACATGCTCGAGGAGAAGGGCATCAAGGTCGAGTTCGGGATCCACCCCGTCGCCGGCCGGATGCCCGGGCACATGAACGTGTTGCTGGCCGAGGCCGACGTGGAGTACGAGAAGCTCCGCGAGATGGACGACATCAACCCCGAGATGGAGCAGGTCGACGTGGCGATCGTGCTCGGCGCCAACGACGTGGTCAACCCGGTGGCGCGCACCGATCCCAACAGCCCGATCGCCGGAATGCCGATCATCGACGTGGACAAGGCGCGCACCGTGATCATGATCAAGCGCAGCCTCAGCCCCGGTTTCGCGGGCATCCCGAACCCGCTGTTCGCCGCCGGCAACACGCTGATGTTCTTCTCCGACGGCAAGAAGGCGGTGCAGGCGATCATGCAGGCGGTGAAGGAGGCAGCGTAGCGTCAGCCGGCCTCCGCGGCCAGGCGGTCCGCGGTGTAGAGCGCCAGCGCCGTCATCGTCAGCGTGGGGTTGACGGCCCCCGAGGTGCCGGGGAACGTCGCGCCGCCGGCGACCCACACGTTGGGACAGCCGTGCACGCGGCCGGCCGGGTCGACCACGCCGTCCGCGGCCTGCGCCGCCATCCGGCAGCCGCCCATGTGGTGGAAGCCCGAGTTGTAGCGCGCCGCTTCGACGAGCCCCGCGTCCGCGGCACCGCTCGCCTCGACGAAGCGCTCGAACAGCCGCCGCGCGTAGCGGTACGTCTCGCCGTCGAAATCGCTGCTCGCGTAGTGCACGTGGGCGAACGGGTCGCCGAACCGGTCGCGCTCGGAGGACAGCGCGACGTGCTTCCGCTCGTCCGGCGCCGATTCGGCGTGCAGCACGATCGGGCGCCAGTGCCGCCGCGGCCGGAGCTGCTCCAGGATCTCCTCGCGGGTTCCGGCGTGCGAGAGCCGCCCCGCGGACGCCCGCGAGGAGAACTCGACCTTCACGGCGCCGTGGCGCCCGCGCTGCTCGGGCAACAGGAACTGCTGGCACTGCCCCGTCCAGCCGCCGAAGCGGCCGGGATACAGCGGCTCCGCGAAGCGCAGGTTGCCCAGCCACAGGTGGTGCATCGTGAAGTGGCGGCCGAGCTGGCCGCTCCCGTTGCCCAGCCCGTCCGGGTGTCGCGGGCCGGCGGACAGCAGCAGCAGCCGGACCGCTTCGATCGCGCCCGCCGCGACGACGACGGCGCGCACCGGGGTCTCGACGTCGGCCGCGCCGTCGTTGTCCCGGTGAACGACCGCGATCGCTCGACCGGCGTCGTCGGTCACGATCCGGCGCACCGAGACGTCGGTGCGAACCCTGCACCGACCGGTCTCGACGGCCTGGGCGAGGTGGTGGTTGGGCGAGTAGCGGGCGCCGATCGGGCAGACACGGCAGGTGCCGAAGTTGACGCAGCCCGGCCGACCGTCCCAGGACGCGCGCGTGCGCGCCTGGGGCGTGGTGTGCAGGGTGATCCCGTGCCCGCGGAGCCGCTCCGCCAGCATCAAGTCGTCATGGGCCAGCTCGAACGGCGGCAGCGGAAAGGGCTGCGTGCGCGGCGGAGCGAACGGGTTGTCGGCGTCGGTGCCGGAAACGCCCAGCAGCGATTCGGCGCGGCCGTACCAGGGCTCCAGCTCGTCGTAGCCGAGCGGCCAGTCCGTACCGAAGCGGTAGAGGCTACGCGTGCGAAAGTCCTCCGGTCGCATGCGCAGCGTGATCGCCTCCCAGCGCGTGGCACTGCCGCCGGCGACCATCTCGCGCTCGGCGTCGAGGTCCCAGCCGTAGTCGCCCGACGCCGTCAGGCGCTTCAGGTCGCCGGGCAGCCGGTAGGCCGGGTTGTCCCAGCGGTGGACGATCTCCTCGTCGAACTGCGCGTCGTGGGGATACGGAAACGCGGGGCCCTTCTCGAACACCTCGACGGACAGCCCGCGCTGCACCAGCGCGTGGGCGACCGCCGTGCCCACGATACCCGAGCCGACCACCGCGATCGTGGCATCGCTCATGCGGGGCGTACCGGGCGCGTGTAGGACTCGAGCCCGCGCGGCAATCCCGGCCAGTCCTCGTAGCCCAGCAAGACCCAGGCGTCGGTGGCGTCGAACAGCTCGAGGATCTCGCGCAGCACGTAGCGCTCGTAGCGCAGCTGGTCCCTGCGCAGCACGCCGTCGAGCGCCTTGCGCACCCGCCCGGCGCCGCTGCGCGCCCGCGCGATCAGGCGGCGTCGAAACTGCGGGTCGCCGGTCGCGAACTCCGTGTACAGCGTGCGGTAACCGGGGACGTGCTGCGCGCGCCAGCGGAAGTACTCCCCGTAGCGCGTGGCGTCGAGCGGCATGTCGACCAGCGCCTCCGCCGTGGCGACCAGCACGGCGACGGTCGCCGGATCGAGCGCGCCGGTCGGCGTCGGATCGAGCCGCGGGTGGGCCAGCCGGCGGTAGGCGGCGACGGCCGGACCGCGGAACCACGAGCGGAAGCGCCACCCGGCGATCGCCGCCAGCACGACCGCGGCGAGCGCCCACAACAGGCGGCGCCGCGACAGCTTCCGGCGCTCCGGCACCTCGCCTCGGGGGCGTTGTCGCATCGCGGCGCAGTCTAACACCCGCGGATCGCGATTGTGGACCAAACTGCCCTTGTTCGTTCGCGTTTCGCGGCCCGCGCTTCCGACGGACATTCCTAGAATCCTCGCGACCTTTCGGGGAGGGACGTGATGCGCGGCGAGTCCTTGGTGTTCGGGAGAGTCCGTTCGTTCGCGGTTGCAACGCTGGCGGCCGCCGTAGTCTGCACCGCGTCCGTGGCCGGTGGCGGCCCGCTGTTGATCCGCGTGGAGCGGCAGGCACCGGACGATCTGGCCGGGCTGCTCGACGCCGGCATCCCCGTGGTGATGGAGCTCTCGGCGTGCTTGCTGGTCGAGGGCACCGAGGAGCACCTGCGTCGGCTCGACGCGCTGGGCCGCGAGGCGACGATCCTCGACGACCGCGCCGCCACGTCCGACTACCTCGTCGCGGGGTTGCGGCCGGACTCGGACCTCGACGCCGCGCATGCGCTGGGCACGACGGTGCACCAGGAGGAGAACTGGGTCCTGCTGCGCGTGCCGCGCGGCGCGTCGCTGGAGACGCTGGCCGGGGCGCGGATGTTCGTGACCCGCGTGTCGCACGAGACGCTGCGGCCGCCGCGGCCGGCGCCCCGGTTGCCCGTCGCGGCGCCCGCGCTCCGCACCGACGGGATCGCCGCCGCCGATCCGCTGGTGCAGAAGATCGTCGACCAGGTCGACGTCGCGCAGATCGACCTGTTCTGGCAGGACCTGACGGCCAACCCTCCGACCGGCACGAGGTACTCGACGCACCAGGGCTGCCGGGACGCGGCGACGTACTGCCACGACGCCTACGTCGGCTGGGGAGTGCCCGTCGAGTACCAGGAGTGGAACGCGAGCCACGCACCGAACGTGGTCGCCACGTGGACGGGCGCTTTGCGTCCCGACGAGATCTGGATCATCGAGGGCCACCTCGACGACCTGCCCTCGTCTCCCCCGGCCCCGGGCGCCGACGACAACGCCTCGGGCAGCGTCGTCGTGCTGGAGGCCGCGCGGGTGATGAGCTGCTGGGCGTTCCGCGACACGGTCCGGTACCTCAACGTCACCGGCGAGGAGTCCGGCCTCAACGGCAGCACCGCCTACGCCGAGGCGGCGCTCCAGAACGGCGACAACATTTTGGGCGTGCTCAATCTGGACATGCCCGGCTGGGAAGGCGACGGCATCCCCGATCCCGAGAATCTCGACGTCAGCTACAACGACCCCTCGCAGTGGCTCGGGCTGGCCTTCGCCGCCGCCGCGGACAGCTACTCGACCGGCCTCTCGGTCGACGCGTTCTACTGCCCGAGCCTGACCGCCTCGGACCACTACCCGTTCTGGCAGCGCGGCTACCCCGCGATCATCGGCATCACGGACAACGAGAACTACTGCGGCCACGGGGGCAACTACCCGTACTACCACCAATCCGACGACACGATCGCCAACTGCGGCGACCCGAGCTTCTTCTACTCGGTGGTGCGGACCTCGGTCGCGACGCTGGCCGAGCTGGCCGGCCCGTTCAAGGTCACGTTCGGCCAGCCGGCCTACGGCTGCGGAGCCGGCCTGGGGCTGCTGGTCGGCGACCGCGACCTCGACGCCGACCCCGGTCTGCCCGAAACGGTCACCGTCGAGCTGTGGAGCGACAGCGAGCCGGTCCCCGAGCTGGTAACGCTGAACGAGCGCGCCGCCAGCTCGATGATCTTCGAGGCCTCGTTCCCCACCACCGCGGGCCCCGCCGTGCCGGGAGACGGTCTGCTGTCGGTCTCGCCGGGCGACACGGTGAGCGCGCGCTACGTCGACGCCCTGGACTGCGACGGGTCCAGCTCCGTCCCCTACACCGGGCTGGCCAGCATCGACTGCGCGCAGCCCGTGATCTCGGCGGTCGGCGAGCAGGACGTCACCGACACCTCCGCCACGATCGTCTGGACCACCGACGAGGACGCCAGTTCCGTGGTGTACTGGGGCGAGACGACGCCCCCCGCCGGCTCGAGCGAGGAACCCGGCCTGGTCACCGGCCACGGGGTCGCGCTGTCGGGGCTGCAGGCCTGCACGGTCTACTACTACTCGGTCGAGAGCGCGGACGTCGCGGGCAACCTGGCGCTCGACGACAACGCCGGCGCGTACCATCACTTCGAGACCTACGGCGATTTCGGCGCCGGGCTCCAGCCGTGCCACGAGGGCCGCGTGGCGATCGATGCCCCGAGCTTCTCCTGCTCGGACACGCTCACGTTCCGGGTCACCGACCTGGACCTGAACAGCGACGCGCTGACCGCCGAGAGCGTCGCGCTGCGCGTTACCAGCTCCACGGAGACGACCCCCGAGACGGTCACGGCGACCGAGACCGGTCCCAACACCTCGGTGTTCGCCGGCTCGATCCCGTTCGCTCCGGGCGCGCCCGCACCCGACGGGCTGCTGCAGGTCGGCGACGGCGACGTGCTGACGGTGACCTACCACGACGGCGACGACGGCACGGGTCGTCCGGCCGTCTCGTTCGACGTCGCCACGGCGGACTGCGCCGGTCCCGCGATCCGCGACCTCCACGTGACCGACGTGACCGACCAGCGCCTGACCGTGCGCTTCGACACCGACGAACCCGCGGACGCCGTGGTGGAATGGGGAGCCACGCCGGCGCTGGGCCAGGTCGCGGCCGACCCGGCGCTCGCCACCACGCACGCGGTGACGCTCAACCGCTTGTCGATCTGCGAGCCGCTCTACCTGCGGGTCACCAGCAGCGACGGCGACGGCAACACGGCGGTGGCCGACCTCGCCGGCCAGCCGTACGCGGCCCACACCTGGGACATCCCGGGTCTGTACTGGCGCGAGACGTTCGAGGGCGATACATCCGGCTGGAGCCTGGACGGCGAGTGGGAGATCGGCGCGCCGCAGGGACTCGGCGGCTCCGCCGGGCTGCCCGATCCGCCCGGCGCCTACAACCACGACTTCGCGCTGGGCCACGACCTGAGCGGGCTGGGCGCGCGCCCCGGCGACTACGAGCACGCGGTGCTCGAGGCCGCGTCGAGCCCCGACCTCGACGCCCGCGGCTGGACCGACACGCGGCTGTTGCTGTACCGGCAGCTCAACGTCCGCGGGGACGACCAGTCCGAGATCCTGTTCGTGATCCGCAACCAGGAGCATCCCGTCTACAGCAGCGCCGGGCAGCAGATCAGCCAGAGCGGCTACGCCTTCCAGGCCTGGGACGTGGGCCCGATCGTGGACGGCGAGCGCTCGGTGACGCTGGCGTTCCTGCAGCGCTCCGACCCGCAGGGGCCGTTCTTCGACGACGGCGTGGCGTCGGGCTGGAACGTCGACGACGTGATCCTGAAGGACGGGACGCTGCCCGATTACGCCGCGTGCGGCGGCTGCGCGACGGCGCCGGCGTTCTCCGGTGCCGGCGCCGCGCTGGACGACGACGCCTGCGCTGCCGGCGGCGTGACCGTGACGTGGGAACCGGCGGTCTCCTGGGGTACGGGCGGCGGCGGCAGCTATGCGGTCTACCGGGGGCTCGCGCCGGACTTCGTCCCCGCGGGAGCCAACCTGGTCGCCTCGGGGATCGCCGCGCTGTCATGGAACGATGCCGCGGCGCCGACCGACGTCGATCTGTACTACGTGGTGCGGGCCGAGAACGACGAGGCCTGCGGTACGGGTCCGGCCAACGGCGGGCTGATCGACGACAACCTCGTCCGCGCGCACGTGAGCGAGACCACCGACCGTCCGCTGCCGGGAGCCGTGACGACCCTCGGGGCGTCGCTGGTCAACCATGCCCACGTGCGGCTGGGCTGGACGGCCGCCGCCGGCGCGGCCTCCTACCGCATCTACCGCTCGGATTCGCCGCTTCCGGCGACCTTCGCTCCGATCGCGGAGACCGCCGAGCTGAGCTGGGAAGACCTGAATCAGGGCGCCGGCGCCGGTAGCTCGTATTACTCGGTGCGGGCGCTCAACGCGTGCGGCGTGGAAGGACCCTGAGTGTTGAGTTCTTCAACTCGCCGTTGAGAACCTCAACGGTTCGCGCAACTCCTGGGTCTGCAACGGAAACAGCGTCCCGCCGCCGTCGAGCGACACGGCGGCCGTTGAGCTTCTCAACGGCGCGTCCGGGCCGCGACCGTTGAACAATGGAACGGCCACCGTCCCGGTCTCGTTGCAAAGCGTTCTGCCGTAACGGGTTGGCGAAGTCCCCGCGATCGTGCGCGCTCGGCGCGCCTCCTGGCACCGCGCTTGCCCTCGAGCAGCGGGTGGATGGCCCCCCGTGGGGCCGGGAGGTGCGTCATGGTCCCCGTGCTCATTGCAATCACGATCGTCGCCTTCCTGGTCTTCGAGTTCTTCCGCTACCGCTCGGCCCGGCGGCATTCCCCGGCGACGGCGAGAGCCGAGCCGGGGCCGATCGGCATCGTGGAGCTGACCGATCTGGCGCGCGTTCCCGCGGCGACGTTCCTCGACCCGGGCCACACCTGGCTGCGGTTGGAGGACGCCGGGACCGCGCTCGTCGGCTGCGACCGTTTGCCGCTGACCCTGCTCGGCGAGCCGGACCGGGTCACGGTCCCGCCGCGCGGCACCGAGGTGCGCCGCGGGGACCCGCTGGTCACGCTGCGCCGCGGGGATCGCGAGCTCACGCTGCGCTCGCCGCTCACCGGCCGCGTCGAGGGCGTCAACCGTGACGCCGTCGACTGGCCCGCGCAGACCCGGATCGACCCCTTCGGACGCGGCTGGCTGCTCAGGATCGCCCCGCAACGCCTGGCGGGCGCGCTGCGCCGGATGGCGGTCGCCGACGAGGCCGGCCCGTGGATGCTCGCCGAGCTGCGCCGGCTGCGGGACGCGCTGAGCGGCCTGGGGCGCCGCGGTACGGAGCTGCCGGCGGCGCTGCCGGACGGCGGCCTGCCCGTCAACGGCCTGGCGGCGCGGCTGCCGGCCGACGCGTGGGCCGCGCTGACGCGCGAGCTGTTCGAGGACCGGGGCGTCGATCGACCCCGGGCCCAGCAGGGATGAACGACCGCGACCGCGCGCGTTGCCGCGCGCCGGAGACCTGGCGATGACCGACCGTTACGACCTGAGCCGTCGTGGATTCCTCAAGGTGCTCGGCGGTGCCGGGATCACGATCACGGGTCTGTCGCGGATCCGCGCGGCCGAGCCGGCGGAGAACACGGAGGACTCGTGGGCCGTGCTGCTGGACACCACGCGCTGCGCGGGTTGCCGCAACTGCGAGGTGGTCTGCGCGGAGGCGCACGGGTTGCCCGCGCCCGACCTCGACGAGGACGTGTTCGCGAGCGAGCGCGACCCCTCCGAGACCGCCCTCTCGGTCGTCAACCGCTTCGAGACCGAGCGCGGCGAGGCGTTCGTCAAGCGGCAGTGCATGCACTGCCTGCGCCCGGCGTGCGCCTCGGCCTGCCTGACCAAGGCGATGGCCAAGACCTCCGCGGGACCGGTGGTGTGGCGCGAGTCGAAGTGCATGGGCTGCCGGTTCTGCATGGTCTCGTGCCCGTTCGACATGCCCAAGTTCGAATACATGAGCGCCGTGCCGCGGATCCTCAAGTGCGACCTGTGCGCGGACCGCATCGCGGCCGGCGAGCTGCCGGCGTGCGTCGAGAACTGCCCGGCCGAGGCGCTGACCTTCGGCCGCCGCGGGGAGCTGCTGGCCGAGGCGCGGCGGCGGATCGTCGAAAACCCCGACGATTACCACCCCGCGATCTACGGCGAGCGGGACGCCGGCGGCACTTCCTGGCTGTACCTCGCCGCGGTGCCGTTCGAGCAGATCGGGCTACGCACCGACCTCGGCGAGACGGCGTATCCCGAGTTTTCCAAGACGTTTCTCTACAGCGTGCCGCTGGTGCTGATCCTGGTCCCCGCGTTCCTGCTGGCGTTGAGCAACGCCACGCGGCGGGTCCCGGCGACCGCGGCCGACGGAGCGAGCGATGGCGACCTCGAGCTTGGAACGGTGGAACGCGCGGACGACGCGGCCGTCGACCTGGCGCTTCCTGCGAAGTGAGCTGGGGCCGAAGGGCCCGCTGGTCACGTGGTTCAACCTGATCAGCATCCCGCTGATGCTGCTGGGCGCCGGGTTGCTGGTGATCCGCTTCGCCTACGGGCTGGGCTCGATCACCAACCTGTCCCAGGACTACCCGTGGGGGCTGTGGATCGGTTTCGACGTGATCACCGGCGTGGCCTTCGCCGGCGGCGCGTACGTGCTGACGTTCATGGTCTACATCCTGCGCATGGAGAAGTACCACCCGATCGTGCGCGTCACCGTGCTGAACGGCTTTCTGGCCTATGTGTTCTACGCCGGAGCACTGCTGCTGGATCTCGGGCGGCCGTGGAACGTGGTCAACCCGATCATCGGCAACTCGTTCGGCGTCAGCTCGGTGCTGTTCCTGGTGGCGTGGCACTTCCTGCTCTACATGCTGGCCGAGCTGGTCGAGTTCTCGCCGGCGATCGCGGAGTGGATCGGCGCGGCGCGGCTGCGCCGGGTGCTGCGCTCGATGACGCTGGGCGCGGTGATCTTCGGGATCACGCTCTCGACGCTGCACCAGTCCGGCCTCGGCGCGCTGTACCTGATGGCCAAGGACAAGATCCACCCGTTGTGGTACTCGGAGTTCATCCCGGTGCTGTTCCTCGTCTCCAGCGTGTTCGCCGGCCTGTCGATGGTGATCCTGGAGGGCTCGATCAGCCGCCGGGTGTTCGCCTCGCGGATCGACGCCACGCACCGCCACGCGCACCGCGAGATCCTGCCCGGTCTGTCACGGATCTGCGCCGGCGCGATGTTCTGCTACCTGTTCCTGGTGGCGCTGGTGTTCATCCACCAGGGCAACCTGCGCTGGATCGCGAGCGGCTGGGGCGCCTGGTACCTGTTCGAGGTGCTCGGGCTGGTGCTGGTGCCGGCCGTGCTGTTCACGCTGGCGGCGCGCCGCCGCGACACACGGCTGGTGCTGCCCGCGGCGCTGCTGACGCTGGTCGGCATCGTCATCAACCGGCTCAACGTTTCGGTGATCGCCTACAAGTGGTACGAGGCGGTGCGCTACGTGCCGAGCTGGATGGAGGTGGTGGTCACGCTCGCGGTGATCTGCGCCGAGATCTGGGTCTTCCGCTGGATCGTCAACCGCATGCCCGTGCTGAGCGAGGCGCCGGCCTGGGCGCGAGCCCAGGACGCCGCCGGGGAGGCCTGAGCCATGTCGGACTGGATGGTCGTCGAAACGTTCGCCACGAAGGGCGCCGAGTACCTGCTGGTGATCGTGTTCCTGGTCTCGCTGGCGCTGTTCTGGCGCCTGCTGGTCCGGCCCGCGGCCGTGGTGGCTCCCGCGCCGGCCGCGCCGCGCGCGGGCCGCGCCGGTTGGTTCTCCGTGCCCGGCGACCGGTTGTTCCACCCCGGCCATGCCTGGGCCGCCCCGGCCGGCAGCGGAGAGGTGACGATCGGCGTGGACGACTTCGCCCAGCGCCTGCTGGGACCGGTCGAGCGGGTCTCGCTGCCCGCCGTCGGCTCGCGGCTCGAGCAGGGCGAGCCCGGCTGGTCGATGGCGATCGACTCGAAGTCGATCGCGATGCTGGCGCCGGTGGGCGGCGAGGTGGTGGCCCGCAACGAGGCGGTGCTGCGCGACCCCCGGCTGCTCAACCGCGAGCCGTACGGCAGCGGCTGGCTGCTGCGGGTCCGCACCCCACGCGAGCGACACGGGCTGCGGTCGCTGCTCAGCGGACGGTTCGCCCGGGCCTGGATGCAGGCCACCGAGGACGAGCTGCGGCGGATCTCCTCGGGCGAGCTGGGGCTGGTGCTGCAGGACGGCGGGACGCCGGTGTCCGGCATCGCCCGCGCCGTGTCGCCCGAAGGCTGGGAACTGCTGGCCCGCGACTTCCTGCGCTCCGATTGACCGGCGGCGGCGGCGCGCCGCGGTGACGGTGACGCCATGTCACGACGACCCGAACGAACCGGCGGCTCCGGACGCGCCGCGTTCTTGCCCTGTGTGTGGATGAGCGCGGGGCTGCTGGCCTACCGGCTGTGCGACCGCGACTACGACTGCGACGCGTGCCCGTTGGACGCCGCGATGCGCGGCGGGCCGCAGGGTTGTCGAACCTCCGGCCGCGTGCGGGCCGGTGACGACGCCGTGCTCACCTTTCCCGACGACCGGCGCTACCACCGGGCGCACACCTGGGCGCAACGGCTGGATCCGCGGACGATCCGCATCGGCGTCGACGCGCTGGCGGCCCGGCTGCTCGGTCACCCGGCCTCGCTGATCCTGCCGGTCCCCGGCTCGTGCCTGGAACGCGGGCGCACGGCCTGCTGGGTCGTGGACGGCCCGGAGCTGGTGGCGCTGCGCGCCCCCGTCGGCGGAAACGTGCGGCGCGGTAACGCGGCCTTGCGGACCGACCCCGGTCTGGTCGGGTGCTCGCCGTACGAGCGGGGGTGGCTGCTGGACGTGGAGCGGGACGACGGCGCCGCCGCGCTGCGCGGGCTGCTCGGCGCCGACCGGATCGAGACCCGCTCCCGGGCCCAGCTACGGAAGCTCGCGGACCGTATCGCGACCCGCCTGCGCGGCGAGGGCGCCGCGCTGGGCCCGACCCTGCAGGACGGTGGACTGCCGCTGGTCGACCTGCGACGGATCCTCGGCGGCGGCGCGTACCTGCGCCTGGTCCGCAAGCTGCTGCGCTGAGCGACCGGCATCCGAAAGGGCCCCGGGATGGTCCGACTGGAACCGGGCGATCCGGTGGGCCCGGGGATATCGTGACGATGGATCGCGGGGAACGACGATGACGACCCCGGCCCGTCCACTCGCGCCGTTGGGGCGGCTCCGCGCCGCGCTCGGATCACTGGGCCTCGGCCTGTTCCTGTGGGTCTTCGCGCTGGTGATCGTGGGTTTCGCGGCGTACGTCGCGGTCAACCTGCGCACCACCTCCGAGCAGTGGCGACAGACCGTGTGGGCCAGCGCGCAGCGCTTCGGCGACCTGATCAACCACGCCACGCACCACGGCATGCTGCTCAACCGCAAGGAGGACGTGCACCACATCATCGAACAGGTGCAGCAGGCGCCCGGCGTGCGCGCCGTGCGGATCTACGACAAGCAAGGGGTGATCATCTACTCCGCCGAGGAGGGCGAGATCGGGCGGCGGGTCGACCTGCAGGCCGAGGCGTGCCTGATCTGCCACGACCGGCGGGTGCCGCTGACGGCCGTGCCCACCGAGAACCGGGTGCGGGTGTTCCGCAACTCCGCGGGCGAGCGCGTGCTGGGACTGATCCAGCCGATCCCGAACGAGCCGGCGTGCTACGAGGCGGCCTGCCACGCGCACGCTCCCGACCAGACCGTGCTGGGCGTGCTGGACGTGACGATGTCGATGGGTCCCGCCGACGCCAGCCTGGCGGCGACCCGGCGACTGATGATCGTGGCCGCGGTGCTGATCGCGCTGCTGGTCGGCAGCGGCTCGGCGGTGTTCATCGACCGGCTGGTCCGGCGTCCCGTGGCACGGTTGATCGAGGGCACGCAGCGGATTGCGCGCGGCGACCTGGAGTCGCGCATCGATACCGGCGGCGGCAGCGAGGTCGGGCAGCTCGCGCGGTCGTTCAACGACATGACCGATCAGCTCCAGGAGGCGCGCAGCCAGATCACCGAGTGGTCCCGCGAGCTCGAGCGCAAGGTCGTCGAGAAGACCGAAGAGCTGAGCCGCTCGCAACGCCAGGTGCTGCAGATGGAGAAGATGGCCTCGCTGGGCAAGCTGGCGGCGACGGTGGCCCACGAGCTGAACAACCCGCTGGCCGGCATCCTCAACTACGCCAAGCTGGTCGGCCGCAGCCTGCGCGAGGACGAGCGTTCGACCGCGCAGCTCGAGGAGCTGCAGCGCTACCTGGGGCTGGTCGAGAAGGAATCGGCGCGCTGCGGAGAGATCGTGCGCAACTTGCTGCTGTTCGCTCGCCACAGCGGCGCGGAGCTGGCGCTGCACCACTTCAACCCGCTGATCCAGCGCGCGCTGATGCTGGTCCAGCACCACCTCGACATGGCCGGGGTCGAGCTGTCGGCGCGCTTGATCGAGGGCGACGACCAGCTGGTTTGCGACGCCAACCAGATCCAGCAGGCCCTCGTCGCGCTGTTCGTCAACGCGGTCGAGGCGATGCCGAACGGCGGCCGGCTCGGTGTCCGGGCGGATACCTCGGACGGGCAGCTGACCGTCGAGGTCGAGGACAGCGGAGCGGGCATCCCGCCGGAGGTGCTGCCCCAGATCTTCGAGCCGTTCTTCTCGACCAAGAACGAGGCGGAAGGCGTGGGGCTGGGCCTGGCGGTGGTCTACGGGATCGTCCAGCGGCACGGCGGCCGGATCGAGGCCGAGTCCGAGGTCGGGCGCGGCACGCGGATGCGGGTCGTGCTGCCGCGGCGCCCGCCCGCCCCCGCCGCACACCGGGCGCCGACCGACCGCAGCGCGGAACCGGCTCCGGCGTAGAACGGAGGACGCGATGGCCGACAAGCAGGCCGGTGTGCTGATCGTCGACGACGAGTTCTCGGTGCGCGACTCGCTGGACGGCTGGTTCCGGCGCGACGGGCTGCGGACCGGGACGGCCAAGGACGCGACCGAGGCGCTGGCGTTGCTGCGTGACGCGTCGTGGGACGTGGTGCTGCTCGACATCAAGATGCCCGGAATGGACGGGCTGGAGCTGCAGCGCAAGATCCACGACATCGACCCCGAGCTGGTCGTGATCATGATCACGGCCTACGCCTCGGTGGACTCCGCGGTCAAGGCGCTCAAGCAGGGCGCCTTCGACTACATCACCAAGCCGATCGACCCCGACGAGCTGAGCCACCTGGTGCGCAAGGGGCTGGAGCAGCGGCGGCTGCGTACCGAGAACCTCCAGCTGCGGAACAAGATCGACGAGCTGTCGCGGATGGACCGCATCGTCGGCGAGAGCCCGCCGATGCTCAAGGTGCTGGAGCTGGTCGGCTCGGTGGCCGCGACGGACGCCACGGTGCTGATCCGCGGCGAGAGCGGTACGGGCAAGGAGCTGATCGCGCAGGCAATCCACGCCCAGAGCCGGCGCCGCTACTTCCCGATCGTGCCCGTCAACTGCGGTGCGCTGCCCGAATCGCTGCTGGAGAGCGAGCTGTTCGGGCACGAGCGCGGCGCGTTCACCGGGGCGCAGTACCGACGCAAGGGCAAGCTGGAGATGGCCGACGGCGGCACGTTGTTCCTGGACGAGGTGGGCACGATCGGCCTCAAGACGCAGGTCGACCTGTTGCGCGCGCTGGAGACCAAGGAGTTCGCCCGGCTCGGCGGCACGACCCCGATCAAGGTCGACTTCCGCGTGATCTGCGCCACGAACCAGATGCTGGAGAAGCTGGTCGAGGAGGGCACGTTCCGCGAAGACCTGTACTACCGGATCAACGTCTTCACCATCCACTTGCCGCCGCTGCGCGAGCGCCGGGAGGACATCCCGCTGCTGGCCCAGCACTTCCTGCACAAGTACGCCCTGCAGATGAACCGGCCGTTCGAATCGATCGCCCCCGAGGCGATGAACCTGCTGGTGCGTTACCCTTGGCCGGGCAACGTGCGCGAGCTGGCCAACGCGATCGAGCGGGCGCTGGTGATCGGCCGGCCGCCGGCGGTGCGGCTGCCCGACCTGCCGGTGCACCTGAGCCGCGACGAGGCGCCGCCGGCCGGCGAGTCCCTGGCCGAGATCGAGAAGGCGCACGTGGAGCAGGTGCTGCGGGACAGCGACTGGAACATCACCCGCGCGGCGAAACGACTCGGCATCGACCGGGTCACGCTGTACAACAAGATCAAGAAGTACGAGCTCGTGAAACCGGCGTGAGCGACAGGCTGGACGTCCTGCCGATCTACGTGGACGGGGCTTCGCCCCTGATCGCCGGGCTCGTGGAACGGCTGGAGCGGTCGTTCGGGCTGGCCCCGCGGGTCCGCTCGCCCTGGTTCGACGCCGAGACCGGCTTCGACCCGTCGCGGGGGCAGTACAACTCGACGGTGCTGCTGCAGCTGCTGCTGCGCGACCCGACGAGCGACCCCGCGGCGCGGGTGCTGGGCGTGACCAGCGTCGACCTGTTCATCCCCGTGCTGACCTACGTGTTCGGCGAGGCCCAGGTCGAGGGGCGGGCCGCGGTGGTCTCGAGCTTCCGGCTGCGCAGCGAGGCCTACGGCCTGCCGCGTGACGAGCGGTTGCTGGCGGAGCGCCTGGAGAAGGAGGCCGTCCACGAGCTGGGACACACCTTCGGCCTGGTGCATTGTCACGACCCCGGCTGCGTGATGCACGCCGCGACCTACGTCGAGGAGATCGACCTCCGGCCGGTGACGTTCTGCGAGCGCTGCCTGCTCGTCGTGCGCCGCGCCGGGATCCGGGCCCGCTGACCCGCCGGACCCGGGAGGGTTTTCCCCACGGGCAGTGAACCGCCGTATACTCTCGGGAATGAAGACCACGGCGACGTTCCTGGTCCTGCTGGCACTGCTCGCCGCGGGAGCCCACGCCCTCGACGACCCGCTGCCGCGGCTGCCGGCGGACGCGACGGTCCGCCTGAAGGTCGTGGCCGACGCCGCGGGGCGCGACCGGCTGGCGGCGGGCGGCTGGGACATCGCCGGCCACGCGCTCGCCGAGGGTTGGGTCGAGGTGATCACCGACGTCGCCGGGGCGCGGCGGTTGCGTGCCGCGGGCTTCGCCGTCGAGCTGATCGAGGTGCGTGGCGAGCCCCGGCCCCCCGCGAGCGGGCCGGGCGTGGACGCCACCTGCAGCGAGCCGGACAACGTGCACTGCTACACCGACCCCGCCGAGCTCGAGACGTTCCTGAACCAGACCGTCGCCGACCACCCGGGCATCACGCGGCTGGTCGACCTGGGCACGACCCACCAGGGACGCACGATCTGGGGCCTGATGATCTCCGACAACGCCGCGGTGGACGAGGACGAGCTGACGATCCTGCTCAGCGGCGCGCACCACGCCCGCGAGATCATGACGCCCGAGGTCGTGATGGACGCCATCGACCAGCTCACCGACAATTACGGCATCGATCCCGACATGACGGCGCGTGTGAACGACTACCAGATCTGGTGCGTGCCGATCGTCAACCCCGACGGGGTCAACCGGGTGCACACGGTCGACGACTTCTGGCGCAAGAACGCTCGCGACAACAACGGCGACAGCATCATCAACAGCAACGACGGGGTGGACCTCAACCGCAACTACGAGTGGGGTTGGGGTGGACAATGCGGTGGCTCGCGTGAAGAGATCTGGCACAGCACCTATCGCGGTCCGACCGAGGGGTCCGAGCCCGAGACGCAGGCGCTTGTGGCACTGGGCCGGCGCATCCGGCCGGTGTTCGACGTGGAGTACCACTCCTATGGCGAGGACGTCTTTTACGCGATGTCCTGCGACCCCTTGTACAACCCGTCCCTGAGCACGATCACCGGCGGACCCGACCAGCACATCAGCCGCGTGATCGCCGAGGGCTATGCCGCGGAAATCGTGCAGGCCGACGGTGGAATCGGCTACCTCGCCGACTCGTACGGCAGCCCCGTGGACGGCACGGGTCGCGATCACCAATTTCACGAGAACGGAGCTATCGCGTTCGTTACCGAGGTCAACACTGTCGGAGAAGGCGGATTCCACCCCGACTGGAACACTTGGCGCGACGCCACCGTCGAGGGGCAGCGGCCGGGATGGCTGTGGCTGATCGACCGCATCGCCGGACCCGCGGTGGGCGGGCACGTGCGGGACGCGGTCACAGGGCTGCCCGTGGAGGCCGACGTTGCGCTGGACCAGCTGAGCCTGCCCGACAACAAGCGGCTGACCTCGCGCGCCGACACGGGGCGCTTCCACGTCATCGTCGTCGAGGGCGACTACACGTTGCGCGTCAGCGCGCCGGGCTACCAGGAAGCGGTGCGGAACCTGACCGTCGGCCTGGTCTGGAGCCCGCTGATGGTCGACCTCGTCCCGCTGGGCTCCAGCCTGATCGTCGCCGACGACCTGGAGAACCCGGTGACGCCGGCGACGTGGGCCGTCGGAGCGTCGGGCGACACGGCGATCCAGGGTGTCTGGGAGTGGGGGGAGCCCCACGGCACCCATTCGGGGACCGCTCCCGCCCTCCAGTTCGGCAACCCGCGGCTGGACCGCACTTCCGGGGAGGCCAGGAACGCCTGGGTCACAGGCAACTTCCCGAGCTCGACCATTAGTCTCGACGACGTGTCCGGCGGCGCGACGACGCTGTCCTCCCCGAGCTACGACCTCTCCGGCTGGTACGCCGTCGAGATCTCGTGGCAGCGCTGGTTCCGCAACGACCCCAGCGACGTGGGCGACCAGTTGGTCACCGAGGTTTCCGTCGACGGCGGCGGGGTGTGGCTGCCGCTGGAGACGCTGAGCCTGTCCACCGCCACACCCGACGCCACGCCGGCCTGGGTCCGCGCCGCGGTGCGGCTGGACGACGTCGCCGCCCCGGGACCCGACGTGCGGCTGCGCTTCCGCGCCAACGACGACGGCCTGGCCAACACCGTCGAGGCCGCGATCGACGACCTGGCGATCCGCGGCTTCGCGCTGGCCACGCAGGGCCAGGTCGGCGGCGTGCGGCTGTCCGGCGCCGCCTCCACGGTGCTCTCGTGGGACCCCGTGACCGGCGCTGCGGACGCGGTCTACGACGTGGCGCGCGGCGATCTGGCGGCCCTCGCGGGATCGGTCGACCTCGGACCCTTGACCTGCATCGAGGAAGACTCGTCCGACACCACGACGTCCGGTGATGCGGACACGGACGTCCCCGCGCCCGGCAGCGGCTTCTTCTACGTCGTGCGGTTCAACCTCGGCATGAGCGTCGGCGAGTGGGGCCGCGGCAGCGCCGGCGGGTTGCGCAGCGGCAGCGGGGGCTGCTCCCCCT
>JBFKMV010000092.1:0-18704 GCA_041629655.1 Candidatus Polarisedimenticolaceae bacterium | reverse complement strand
TCCAGCACGGCGTCGCAGGTCTCCGTTCCGTCGCAGAACAGCCCGTTGTCGCAGGCCGCGTCGTCGGGCGTGTTGACGCAGATATCCCCCGCCTCGTCGCAGGAGTCGGTTGTGCAGCCGACCCCGTCGTCGCAGGTGTTGGGCACGCTGCCGCCACACACGCCCGCACCGTCGCAGACGTCCTCCAGCGTACAGAACTGGCCGTCGTCGCAGGCCGCGCCGGCGGCCTCGAAGGCGCACTCCGCCGAGCAGCAGTCGCCGCCGACGGTGTTCCCGTCGTCGCACTGCTCCCCTTCCTCGACGACCCCGTTGCCGCACTCGGCGATCACGCACGACGGGTCGTTGGTCGGGTCGAACACGTTGTCGCAGGCGTTGCTGTCCTCGTTGCACGCATCGTCGGTGCAGATGTCCGCGTCGTCGCAATCGACCGGCGTCCCGGGCTGGCAGTCCAGCACGGCGTCGCAGGTCTCCGTTCCGTCGCAGAACAGCCCGTTGTCGCAGGCCGCGTCCATCGGGTTGTTGATGCAGACGTCGGCGGCCTCGTTGCACAGGTCCTCGGTACAGCCGACCCCGTCGTCGCAAGGGTTCGGCACGGCGCCGCTACAGATCCCGGCGCCGTCGCAGACGTCCTCCAGCGTGCAGAACTGGCCGTCGTCACAGATCGAGCCGGCGGCCTCGAACGCGCACTCCGCCGAGCAGCAGTCGCCGCCGACGGTGTTCCCGTCGTCGCACTCCTCGCCGTCCTCGACCAGCCCGTTGCCGCAGACGGCGGCCGCCGCGCAGTCCGGGTCGTTCTCGTCGTAGGCGTCGTCGCCGTCGTTGTCGAGTCCTTGCGTGGTGGCGGCGAAGTCCTCGGGGAACCCGGGTGCCGGGTTGCACGAATCGTTCGGGATCAGGGGATGATCGTTGCCGGGGTTCGCGTAGTACGGCGGGAGGACGTGCTCGCCCACGACCGTCTTGTTGGCCGGATCGGCATCGGAGTGGCAGTCCACGCAGGCTTCGATACCGGCTCGGAAATGATGCTGGCGGAGTCCCGCGCCGTAGCCGGTACTGCCGCTTCCCGTGCCGTCCTCGGCGCGGCCGTGGCAGCCGACGCAGCTGATCGGGGCCAGGCCGTTCCCTCCGGCCGAGCTGCCGAGGCTCACCGGCGTGAAACCGCCCGAGGGATGGCAGGTGCTGCAGTCGGAGTTGAGCATGGTGCGCCGGTGCACGTCGTGAAGGTCGTCACCCCAGCTCTGTCCGTCGGACAGCGACGTGTAGGGCGACTGTCTGAAGTCGCCGTGGCACGTCACGCAGTTCCCTGCGCCGTCCTCCGAGTAGGTCTCGTACGCCAACACGGGGGCGGGCGACAGGACCGCGACCGCGATCAGGGCCAGGATCGAACCGGCAATCGACGGCAAGACGGGTGAGTTCGCTCGTTGCATCGTCAACTCCTCCACGGATGAATCCCGCGCCCCGGAAGCGACCGCAAGCTGTGATGGATCGGCCCCCCGGTTCGATCTTTCATGGTACGTAGATCGGGCGGAGCGACACCGGCAGATCGGGCAACCCAAGAGACCATCGTTGTCCGATTTCCCTTCGGCACCGCCGGAAAGGCACGAAATCCATAAACTGCGGGGGTACACAAGGGCGATTGTCGTACCATGCGGGCGACGGGCGAGGATCAAGCGATGAAACCGGAAAGCTTCGTGACGCGACTGAGAGAGGAACGGGCGTCGGCGATCCTGCGCACGGACACCGAGGATGCGGCCGCGCCCGCAATGGAGGCGGCGGTCCGCGGCGGGTTCAGGATCGTCGAGTTCACGTTGACCATTCCCGGGGCGCTGGACCGGATCGCCGAGTTCTCGCGGCGCGACGACCTCGTCGTCGGCGCCGGTACGGTGCTGAGCGTGGAGGACGCGCAGGCGGCGGTGGAGCGTGGCGCGCGCTTTCTGGTCTCCCCGGTCGTCGACCGCGACGTGATCGCCGAGGCGACACGGCTCGGCGTGGCGATGATGCCGGGCACGCACACGCCGACGGAGATGCTCGAGGCGCACCGCGCCGGCGCGCCGCTGCAGAAGCTGTTTCCGGCCCCCGGGATCGGGCCGGCCTACGTCCGCGCCTGCCTCGGGCCGCTACCGTTCCTGCGCATCGTGCCGACCGCCGGCGTGGACGAGTCCAACGCCGCGGCGTGGCTGGAGGCGGGCGCGCACGCGGTCGGCTTCGTCGCGCCGCTGTTCGACGCCGCCGACGTCCGCGCGCGCCGCTGGGACGCCATCGAGACGCGGGCCCGGGCCTTGCTCGGCGCGGTCCGCTCGCGCTAGCCGCGCTGGAGCCAGCGCGGCAACTCCATCGAGCAGGCCTCGAACACGCTGCGGGCGTGCTGGAGCAGCGCCGTGCGCTCGCGAACCCGCTGCTCCATCTCGGGCATCGTGTCGCGGTAGCCGGCCTGTCCCAGCGTGGCGGCGACGGCCAGGTCGCCGCGGCCGGGCGTGTCGCGGCCCTCCAGGAACGGTCCCCCGGCCAGCCCGGTCTCGACCAGATCGAAGGCGCGCTCGTAGCTGCGCCGGATCTGCTCGATGGTCTTGCCGCCGATGCCGACCGCGCGGGCGCGCTTCGCCGTCTCGCGCCGCATCACGGGCGGGGCCAGCGCCCGCAGCATGAACGGCGCGTTCTTCAGCATCGCGCCGAGCAACCGCTCGCGCCCCTCGTCCCAGATCCAGCGCATGTAGTAGCCGAGGTAGTAGACGTGGTCGTTGATGAAGTGCTCCCACAACCGGTCCCGCATCCGCGCGACGGGGTCCGTGGGCGACAGCCCGGCGTCCGGAAAGCGCCGCTCCAGCTCGTCCAGGATCTGGATCGAGTCCGGGATGCGCTCGCCGTCGATCTCCAGCAGCGGCAGCCGCCCGGTGGCGCTGAACTTGCGGGCCTCGCGGAACGACTTCAGGTACACCGACCTGTAATCGGCCCCGACGCGCTTGAGCGCCATCTCGACCCGCACACAGGGCGGCGAGACCGAGGTCAACCCGTCACCGCCCGGAAACTGGTACAGCACGATCACCATCGGATGCTCCCTTCACGGCCCGACTCGCCTCAGGCCCGGCCGGCCAGCTCGGCGGCGCGTTTCCACACCGGCTCCTCGACATTGTCCACGAACAGCTGCAGGTGCGGGAACGGAATCTGGATCTCCGCCTCGTCGAGGGCCAGCTTGCAGGCCTCCATCATGGCGAAAAACGTCTTCTGGCGCTGCTCCGGGTCGTCGATCCACACGCGGACCTTGAGATTGACGCTGGAACCGCCGAGCTCCTCGACGACCACGTCCGGCTGCGGGTCCTTGCGCAGCCAGTCCAGCTTGTCGACCGCCGCCAGCAGCACCCGGCGCGCCTCGGGGATGTTCTCCTTGTAGGCGATGCCCAGCGGCACGTCGACGCGCAGCTCGCCGTGCTTGCTGTAGTTCTCCAGCGTGGCGTCGATGATGTTCTTGTTCGGGATCACCACGTAGGTGTTGCGGGGCGTGCGGATCCGCGTCGAGCGCAGCGTGATGTTGTTGACCTTGCCGAACATGCCCTCGGTCTCGATCCAGTCGCCGACGACGAACGGCTTGTCCCAGAAGATCAGGATTCCCGAGATCACGTTGGCCACCGAGTCCTGGGCCGCGAAACCGATCGCGATGCCCGCCACGCCGATGCCGGCCAGCGCGGCGCCGATGTTGACGCCGAGCTGGTCGGCGGCCATGATCAGCCCGACGATCACCATCACGTAACGGTAGATGTTGCGCACGATCAGCCTGACCAGCGCCTCGTGGAAGTTGGCGCGGTTCAGCACGCCCTCCAGCGTGGGCCGCGTGATGCGGTACACCAGCAGGAACCCGATGAAGATCAACAGCGCCGTGGCGACGCGGGGCAAAAACCCGACCACGTCGGTGGTGAGCTTCGAGACGTCGATCGATTCGAGTATCTTGTCCATGGGTCTCCTCGTCAGCTTCGTGGGATCGCTCCGGCGGGATCGCGCCGGCAAACGCGCCATTCTTGCACACCCGTTTACGCTGGAACCCGGGAGCGTGCGCGGCTAGGATTCAGGGGATGGAAACCACGAACGGCGCGATCCTGCTCACCGGGGCGACCGGCTACGTCGGGGGCCGGCTGCGCGAGGCGCTGGAGCGGACCGGCCACCCCGTGCGCTGCCTGGCCCGCCGGCCGGAAGCGTTGCGCGGTCGCGTCGGGCCACACACGACGGTCGTCGCGGGCGACGTGCTCGACGCGTCCTCGCTGCAGGCCGCGCTCGCGGGCATCGACACCGCCTACTACCTCGTCCACTCGATGGGCTCGCGCGGCGACTTCGAGCAGCAGGACCGCATCGGGGCGCAGAACTTCGGCCGGGCGGCGCGCGCGAACGGGGTGCGCAAGATCGTATACCTCGGCGGCCTCGGCAACCCCGACGAAGAGCTCTCTCCGCACCTGCGCAGCCGTCACGAGACGGGCGAGGTGCTCCGCGATTCCGGCGTGCCGACGATCGAGCTGCGCGCCTCGATCGTGCTCGGCTCGGGCAGCCTGTCGTTCGAGCTGATCCGCGCGCTGGTGGAACGGCTGCCGGTGATGATCTGCCCGAGCTGGGTCCGGGTCGAGGCCCAGCCGATCGCGATCGAGGATCTGGTCGCCTACCTGGTCGGCGCGCTGGACCTGCCCGCGCAGGACCGCGTGCTCGAGATCGGCGGGGCCGACCGCGTGTCCTACGGCGGGATCATGCGCGAGTACGCGCGGAACCGCGGCCTACGACGCTGGTTCATCCCGTTCCCGCTGCTGACGCCGCGACTGTCTTCGCTGTGGCTCGGCCTGACCACCCCGGTCTACGCGCGGGTCGGGCGCAAGCTGATCGAGTCGATCCGCCACCCCAGCGTGGTCCGCGACGACACGGCGAAGCAGCTGTTCGAGATCCGTCCGATGGGACTGGCCGAGGCGATCGAGCGCTCGATGCGCAACGAGGACCGCGAGTTCGCCGCGACGCGCTGGTCCGACGCCCTGTCGTCGGCGGGGCAGCCCCGGACCTGGGGCGGCGTGCGGTTCGGCGCGCGCCTGGTCGACTCGCGCACGGCCCGCGTCGACGCGCCGCCCGCCGCCGCGTTCGCGCCGATCCGCCGCATCGGCGGCGCGAGCGGCTGGTATTACGGCGACTGGCTGTGGCGCGTGCGCGGCTTCATCGACCTGCTGCTGGGGGGTGTGGGGCTGCGACGCGGCCGCCGCGACCCCGAGACGCCCGCGGTCGGCGACGCCCTCGACTTCTGGCGCGTCGAGGCCTACGAGCCCGACCGCCGCCTGCGCCTGGCCGCGGAGATGAAGGTGCCCGGCCGCGCCTGGCTCGAGTTCGAGGTGCGGCCGGACGACGGCGGCGACGGCTCCACCATCCGCCAGACCGCCGAGTTCGACCCGGTGGGGCTGTCGGGGCTGGCCTACTGGTACGGCATCTACCCGCTCCACGGCCGCGTGTTCGGCGGGATGCTGCGCGGGATCGTCCGGCAGGTCGGCGAGCCGCGAGCGGCCGGCCAAAAGCTTGCTACGCCAGGGGATTCGGCGTAGTTTCTGGCCTATGTCCGCACTGAGGTGTGAGGTAACTGGCAACCTGCCGGACTGTTAATCCGGTCATGGTGGTTCGAATCCACCCGCCTCAGCCAAGAGGGGGTCAGGTCTGACATTTCATCATTTCAAGTGCTTGATCCGACGGCCGTGTTGAAACGTGAGACCTGACCTTTCTTCCCTCAGCCAGCCGCTCTCCTAGGTTTCCACGGGGCGGAGAAGTGCGTGGATCCCCAGGAGCACCTCGTCCAGTCGGCGACGGCTCAGCTTTCCGATGCGACCGTCCAGCATCGATCGATCGACCGTGGCGAGCTGGGAGATGTTGGCCACGCTCCGTCTCGGCAATCCCCCCTCGCCCTTTCGGAGGGTCACATTTCCAAAGGCCTCTCCGAGCCGGAGGTTGCTCGTGAGGATCACCACGACCACCGTCGAGATCCGGCTGGCATTGAAGGCATCGTTCTGGACGATGACACAGGGCCGACGGTGCGCAGGCTCGGAACCGCGGGGGTCACCGAGGTCGACCCAGTGAATCTCGCCTTGGCGAATCACGTCGTCTCGTCCGTCGCCAGCTCGCGGAGGTGCGAGATCGCGGCACGACGGAACGCGATGTCTGCCGGAGACTCACTGTTCTCATACACGCGGTCAAGGTTGGCCGTGATGGCTCGGGCAGCGACTCTGTCGAGATACAGCTTCGCGGCACGCTGAAAGAACTCGCTCCGGGACATCTCGGCTTTCTCGAGAAACGCCTCGATGCTGTCGTTGAGGGTGTCGGGGATCGATATGGCGGTCTTCATGCAGAACCTCTTTAGTTATACCCGTAGTATAACCGCATCAAGCCCGATAGTCAATCCTTTTGGCCGACTCGGGTTGTTCATGCGCAACCACAGCACCGACGCAGCATCGTGTCCCCATCGGCTTCGATCGCCCGCTCGGCCCAGGCCCGCGCTTCGTCGCCTTCGCCGAGGACCCAGGAAGCACTCGAGAGCATCGCCAGCGCCTCCGCACGAGCGCGGTCGTCGCGCCAGCCCTCGGCACGCTTGCGGAGCGCCTCCATCGCCTCGCGCAAGCCGTCGGTGTCCTTCGACTGCCACAGCGGGATCAGCAACCAGCGGTGGCCTTCCATGTAATCCGGATTGACCTCGATGGCGCGGCGGGCGTCGGCGAGCCCCTCGTCGTATCGGCCGGCGGCCTGGTAGGCCTTGGCCCGGTTAGCCAGGAACTGCGGCGCCCGGGGCAGGTGCTCGAGGGCGCGGGTGTAGTCCTCGATCGCCTCCCGTTGCTCGCGGCGGAGGGTGTGGGTATAGGCCCGAGTGAAGAAGTTCCACCCCGCCTCGACCGGCTGGGCCGCCTCGTCGGTCATCGCGATCGCCCGCTCCACCGCCTCCACCGCCCGCGCGTATTCAGGTCTAACATCCCAACATCGAAAGCCCGTTGTCCGACGGCCGTGCTGAAATGTTAGACCTGACCCTTCTTTCTTCCCGCGACTTTGATTGTGCGAACCGACGCGTCCCGACGCGCAAAGCGCTGCGGCTGGCAGCGTTCAACTTCGCTGGCTGGGCATACCCCAGGCGTATAATCGAGACATGGGCGCAACCGGCAAGGGCGGCCGTTTCGTGACGACCCGCTGGAGCGTCGTGCTCGCCGCCGGTGGAGGCGACCGACCGGCGGCCCGCGAAGCGCTGGCCACGCTCTGCAGACAGTATTGGCACCCGCTGTACGCCTTCATTCGCCGCAGAGGATCGTCTCCCGAAGAGGCGGAGGATCTGACCCAGGGTTTCCTCGTTCACCTGCTCGAGAAGCAGGCGATCCAACACGTCGACCCCGCCAAAGGAAAGTTCCGCTCCTTCCTCCTTGCCTCGTTGAAGAACTTTCTCTCGGACCAGTGGTCGAGGGAGGCGGCCGCCAAGAGGGGCGGCGGCGTGGCGCCCATCCCCCTCGACGCCGATGAGGCGGAGGGGCGCTACAGGCTGGAGCCGGCGCACGACCTCACACCCGAGCGGATCTTCGAACGCCAGTGGGCGCTCACCGTCATAGAGCGGGCGATGACCCGCTTGCGGGACCGGTACGCCCGCACGGGCAAGCAGCAGCATTTCGACGCCCTGAAGATCTTTCTCTCGGGGGAGAAACGGCCCGTGCCGCTCGCCGAGATTGCCCGGCAGCTTGGCATGACGGAGCTGGCCGTCAAGGTTTCCGTCCATCGGCTGCGGAAGCGGTTCCGGGACTCCCTGCGCGAGGAGATTGCCCAAACCGTCAGCGGCCCCAAGGAGATCGACGCGGAGCTGCAGGCGCTCTACGCCGCGCTCGAGGGTTAGGGTGTAACCTCCCCTACACGATCCCGTTCTTCCTGGTGAGGAGTCAGTTCCATGCCAGGTGAGAAGCAATGTCCCGAATGTGGCTCGCCGATCTCCGACAGCGGACCGGCCGACGGCCTCTGCCCGCGCTGTCTGATGAAGGCCGGCCAGGGCCGCACGCGGACCGGCGGCGGTGCGGGACGCTTCGACCCACCCACCCCTGAAGAATTGGCCGAGAAGTTTCCCCAGCTGGAGATCTTGGAGCTAATCGGCCAGGGAGGCATGAGCGCCGTCTACAAGGCCCGCCAGCCGAAGCTCGACCGCACCGTCGCCCTCAAGACCCTGGCACCTCAACTCGTGCAGGACGCGGCTTTCGCCGAGCGCTTCAGCCGCGAGGCCCGCACGCTGGCGAAACTTTCACATCCGCACATCGTGGGCATCCACGACTTCGGCGAGGCGGACGGCCTCTATTACTTCGTCATGGAGTACGTGGACGGCGCGACGCTGCGGGAGGTGATGCGGGCCGGCCGTCTTTCGGCGGCCGACGCGTTGGGTCTGGTGCCGCAGCTGTGCGACGCCCTGCAGTTCGCCCACGAGGCCGGCATCGTCCACCGCGACATCAAGCCGGAGAACATCCTGCTCGATCATGCCGGCAACGTGAAGATCGCCGACTTCGGCCTCGCCAAGCTGATCGCGCCGGACCGGGCCGACGGCGTCTCACTCACCATCTCCGGCGCGGTGGTGGGAACGCCCGCCTACATGGCACCTGAGCAAATCGAGCATCCGCTAGAGGTCGATCACCGGGCGGACATCTACTCCTTGGGAGTGGTCTTCTACGAGCTCCTGACCGGCGAGCTGCCCCTTGGCCGTTTCGTTCCCCCCTCGCGCAAGGTAGAGGTCGACGTGCGCGTCGATGAGGTCGTGCTCAAGGCGCTCGAGAAGGAGCCGCGACTCCGCTACCAACAGGTGAGCGAGGTCAGGGCGGAGGTCGACAACATTTCGAGCACGGCCGCTGCACCCGGCCCGCCCGCTGCGTCTCCTCGCAGATTCGAGCCCATTCAGCACGGACAGCCGGACTCCAGCATTTCGGAAACGCCAGCTGAGACTCCGAAAGGCGACGCAACGGGCGGCGTCATTCCGTACAAGAATCCCCCAGCCCTGATCGCATACTACTGCGGCGTGTTCTCCCTGATACCGATCCTCGGGATCTTCGCAGGAATCCCGGGAATCATTCTCGGGTTCGTGGGTCTTAGCAGGAGCAGGGCGAATCCGCCGATCAAGGGTGCAGTGCACGCGTGGATCGGAATCATCCTGGGCGGACTTACGACGGTGCTATGGGGTGGCCTCATCAGTCTCATCGTGACGCGCCTTTAAAGGGGTCAGGTCTAACATTTCAACATTGGCGACGTCCGAAACGCCGTGATCCCACGGCCATGTTGCATTGTGATACCTGACACCTGTAAGTTTTCTCTCCCGAGCCTCCCCGGACCCTCGATCTTGGCCAGACCCCTCCGCCTGCAAGTTCCGGGCGGCGTCTACCACGTCATGGCCCGTGGCAACGCCCGTCAGGACATCTTCCTGGACGACGGCGACCGGAGACGCTTTCTTGCCACACTCCGTTCCGTAGTCGAGCGCCTGAACGTGCTCTGCCACGCCTATTGCCTGATGGGCAACCACTACCATCTGCTGCTGGAAACACCCGACGCCAACCTGTCTCTCGCCATCCGACAGCTGAACGGTGTCTACGCCCAATCCTTCAACCGTCGACACGTCCGTGTAGGTCATCTCTTCCAGGGGCGCTTCACATCGAGACTCGTGGAGAAGGAAACGTACCTTCTCGTCGTTTCCCGGTACATCGTTCTCAACCCCGTGCGAGCGAACCTCGTGCCGAGCCCTGCGGACTGGACCTGGAGCAGTTACCGGGCTCACGCCGGGTACGTCGAGCGTCCCCGCTTTCTGACCGTTGACTGGCTCTTGACCCACTTCGATACGACCGATCGCTGCACTGCACAGCGAACGTACCGCAGATTCGTCAATGAAGGTATCGAGGACTCGAAACCGGTGTTCGGTGGGAAGCCGATCCTGGGCAGCGAATCCTTCGTAGCGAGTTTCCGGAGTGCACTGCATGGCGCGGCGCTCCTGAAGGACGTCCCGCGAGTCCAGCGATTTGCAGCCCGGCCGACGCTGCAGGAGATCTTCGCTGCCTGCAAAGACCGTCATGACCGCAACAGCCGGATCCGTAAGGCCCACGTCAGCCACGGGTACACCATGACCGAGATCGCAGATCACCTGAAGCTACACGTGATGACGATCAGCCGTGCCGTCCGGGAAGACTGCTGAAATGTGAGACCTGACCCAGCCCGCGCTTTCGCCCCGCGCGGGTCAGGGGCACACCGCGGCCGAGGGTCGTTCCACCTCGTCGCTACCGCTGCCCCAGCTGCCGGCGCCGCAGGCGTTGCGGCCGCGCGCCATGTAGTAGTAGCCGTTGTCGGCGGACGGACTCGCGGGGTCGCTGGTGGAGGTCGCGGTCAGATCGCAAGCAAGCGCGTCGGAGCCGCCGGTGCCACCGTCCGCGTTCAGCAGCGCGAGGTCGCCCCGCGCCAGGTCGTAGACGGTCGCCGGTCCCGCCTGCCCGGCCAGGTCGGACCACGACAGTTCGGTGCTCGCCCCGCTGCCGCGTTCGGCGACCAGCGACGCCACCTCCGCGGGTACCGCGAACGCCCCCGCATCGTCGGGCGCGCAGTCGTCCACATTGACCACGCCGTCGCCGTCCCGGTCCGGCGGCGGGAGCTGCGTCAGGTCGTAGGCGTAGATCGATCGGCCGTGCGTCCCGGCGTAGATCGTGCGGGTGGGAGCGTGCGTGTGAAGGTCGAGCACGACCACCGTCGGGAGGTCTCCGTTCATCGCGGACCAGGTGGCTCCGGCGTCGTCGGTCACCCAGACACCGACGTCGGTGCCGACGAACAGCCGGCCCTTGGCGTCCGGGTCGGCCTCGACGCTGTTGACCGGCACCTGCGGCAACCCGACGCTCAGGTCGCTCCAGGTGGCGCCGAGGTCGGTGGTGCTCCTGAGGTAGGGCAACGGATCCCCGGCGCGGTAGCCCGTCACCGACAGGTAGGCGGCGCGCGCGTCGTACGGGTCGCACACGATATCGGTGACCCAGAGGTCGAGGCCCGGCGGGTTGACCCGGCTCCAGCTCGTGCCGCCGTCGTCCGTCGCCCAGACGTGCCCGTTGTCGGTCCCGGCCCACAGGATCTGGTCGTCCAGGGGGGACACGGCGACGACGGTGATCGTTCGACGGATCAGGTCGCGGGTGTGTTGCCGTACCGGTTGACCGTCGCTGCCCTTGCGTTCGCCTGTCACCGACCCGCCCCGCTCCCCTGTCCTACCGCCGTCGGGCGACCGCTCGCCCGTACCGTCGTCGGTCACGTTCAGGGTCAGATCGGGGCTCACCGCCGTCCACGACAGCGCCGACGTCGTCGAACGGTAGACGCGCTGGAATCCGGTGTACACCGTCCGTGCGTTGCTCGGATCCGTCGCCAGCGGGGTAACCCAGTTGGCGCGCTCGTTCGGGTCGATGCCCGACTTTGCGTTGGTGAAGGTTCGTCCGCCGTCGGTCGACCGCCGAAGAAGCCCCGTCTGTAACGACGCGTAGACCCGGTCGGAATCGGTCGGCTCGACCTCGCACTGCGTGCCGTCCGCGCCGGTGCGGTCCGTCCAGTCCGAGTCGCCACCGCTCGTCGTGCGCAGCACTCCGTTGTCCTGCGCGCCCCCGAACCGGCGCGCCGGGTCGAGCCGGTCGATACCCAGGTCGTAGAACTGGGTGATCGGCAACGTTTCCGAGTGGGACCAGCTTCCCCCGCCGTTGGTGCTGGCGTAGAACCCTCCGTCCGTGCCGACGATCTGCCGCCGGCCCGGGCCGACGATCATGTCGTGGAAGTCCACGTGCATCGACTTGGTGACGACCGAGAAGCTCTGCGCTCCGTCGGTGGACTTGAGCAGGTCGACCTCCAGCCCCCAGACTACGTCGGGGTCCTCCGGATCGACGCGGATGTTCCCGAAGTAGTAAGCGGGCGCGATGAACAGCTCCGCGACGCCGGCATCGCTACGGAGCGTCCAGCTGTCGCCCCCGTCGGTCGAGCGGTAGATGCCGTAGATCGCGTTCACAGCGTGTCCGATCAACGCATAGATAACTTCCGGCGCCGAGCGGGCGACGGCCAGGCCGATGCGGCCGACCGAATCCTCCACTGGCAGGCCGTTCGTCAGCCGGGCCCAGGTGTCGCCGCCATCCGTCGAGCGCCACACCCCGCTGTTCGTGCCGCTGACGTACCAGCCGTCGGCGAAGCTGTGGCGCTGCCAGATGGCGGCGTAGACGCGGTCCGGGTTCACCGGATCGATCGCCACGTCGATCGCTCCCGCATCGTCCGCAACGAACAGCACCCGGCTCCACGTCGCCCCGCCGTCGGTCGAGCGGTAGATGCCCCGGTGCTGGTCCTTGTCGTAGACGCCGCCGCCCGCCGCGACGAACACGCGCTGGGGGTCGATCGGGTCCACGGCGATCCGCCCGATCCGGCGCGTCTCGGCGAGGCCGAGCGCGATCCAGCTCGACCCGCCGTCGGTGGTCTTGAACACGCCATCGCCCGGGTAGGCGTAGCCACCGCCGTTGTCCTCCCCGGTGCCCACGTAGAGAACGGCCGGGTCGATCGGATGGGCCGCCAGAGCACCTATCGAGAGCGTCGGCTGGTCGTCGAATACCGGCGCCCAGCTCGACCCGTTGTCCTGGCTGGACCACACCCCGCCGTCCGCGGCACCGAGCCAGACGTGGTCCGGATCGGTGGGGTCGAGCGCTAGCGCCGTGACGCGCCCTCCGATGTTCAGCGGCCCGACGTGGGTCCAGACCCCCGGGGCGTCTTCCGCGGCCGAGTCGGTTGCCTGCAGCAGCGCCAGCGCCCGTGTGCGCGCCCCGACCGGGATCGTCTCTCCGGCGCTGATCCGCTGGCGCATGAACCAGGTGTCGGGATAACGGGAGCCTCGTTCGGCGAGCGGTTTCGAACGCGCGTCTTGCCGGAAGTCTCCCCGCAGGGCGTCGTCGGGGCGACGGTCGCAACCTGCGCCGACCAGCAGAGCACCGAGCGCGGCGAGCCCCGCGACGAAAGCCGCGGCGGGCACACCCTTCGCCCCGCCCCTCCGGTTTCCGAACAACATGGATTGAATCTACACCGAACACCGCCCGTTCGGGTGGCATGGGGACGCTGCCCGAGGGGCAGTGCGGTTCGAAAGTTGAAATGTGAGACCTGACCCCTAGGGCCCGAGCGCAGCGCGGTGTCTCGGGCCCGTTCCCGCGCCCGCACTCTTCTCAGTCAGTAGTTGCTCCACTTCACAAGGAGCCTGAGAGAGCCGCCTCTTGGGGTAGTATCTCAAGGGGGTCCCCAATGGCCGACGACGAGTCGCGGAACACGGGCAAGAAACCGGAATCGACCGACACGGGCGGACCGGACGCAACGACCCGCGCCGACTCCCCGGACCAGGCACCGACCGTCGAGAGGCGCGGCATGGAAAGGCTCGCGGAGCTCGCCGCCGCTCGGGGAACCTCCTCGGCCGACGGTGACCCGGCCCGCAAGCGCCTCGGCGACTTCGAGCTGCTGCGCGAGCTGGGTCGCGGCGGGATGGGCGTGGTCTACGAGGCCCGCCAGCTCTCGCTCAAGCGCCGCGTCGCCCTGAAGGTCCTTCCGCCCGCGCTGGGGATGGGCGCGCAGGCCAAGCAGCGGTTCGAGCGCGAGGCGCAGGCGGCGGCCAAGCTGCACCACACCAACATCGTCCCGGTGCACGCGATCGGCGAGCACGAAGGCCATCACTTCTACGCGATGGACCTCATCGAGGGCCAGTCGCTCGACCGCGTGCTGCGGGAAGTGGCCGACCGCGGCTCGAACCCGCTGCTCGACGAGACGGTGACACGGGCGGCGTCGTCACTGCCGAAGGGGCAACCGCCGCCGACGGACACCACCCCCACGACGACGAGCCAGGGCGGCGGAGTGACCAGCAGCCTCGGCGATACCTCAGCCGGCAGCCGGCCCTGGTTCGACGCGGTGGCCAAGCTGATCGCCGAGGTGGCCGACGGCCTCGACTACGCCCACGGCCGCGGGGTGATCCACCGCGACATCAAGCCGGCCAACCTGATGCTCTCGAGTGAAGGGCGCCTCTGCATCACCGACTTCGGTCTGGCGCGGATCGTCCAGGAGCCGGGGATGACCGTCAGCGGATCGTTCATGGGCACGCCGGCCTACATGAGCCCCGAGCAGATCGCGGCGGGGAGGATGAAGCTCGACCACCGCACCGACGTCTACTCGCTGGGCACGGTGCTGTACGAGATGCTGACGCTCGAGCGGCCCTTCCCCGGCGAGAGCCGCGAGGAAGTCATCGGCGCGATCATGACCAAGGACCCGCGGCCGCCGCGGCGCTTCAACGCGAAGATCCCGCAGGACCTGGAGACGATCTGCCTCAAGGCGCTGGAGAAGGACCCGGACCGGCGCTACGCGACGGCGGGGGCGTTGGCGCAGGACCTCCGGCAGTACCTGCACGGCGGGCTGATCGCGGCGAAGCGGGCGGGGATCGCGAGACGCACCTGGAAGTCCATTCGGCGTCATCCGACGGCTGCTCTGGGCGTCGTAGCGGCACTGTTCGTCGTCGTGGTCGCGGTCGTCGCCTGGCAGGCAGGGGGGCGCGGCGAGGCGGCCCAGCGGCTCGTGGCCGATGCCCGTCTCGCGCTCAGGGAAGGCACGTACCGCGACGGGCTGCAGCTCATCGATAGGGCCGTCGCGCTCGATCCCGACTCCATCGACGCCCGCTTGGTCCGTGCGCGGCTTCTGAGCGCGAACTTCCGTTTCCAGGAGGCCGCCGAGGAGGCGCGCTTCGTGCTGCAAACGGACTCACAAAACTGGGAGGCCCACGCGATCCTCGCCGGCTTGGCCAGACACCCCGATGGTCACGGCATCGCCAGCATCGACCCCGAGCCGCACCTCGGGGTTGTCGAGGCCGGCGCACCGGAAAGCGCCGACGCCTACTGCCTGCGTGCGCTGGTCACGAAGGACACGAGACGGCGAATCGAGCTGCTGGACCGGGCGCTCGACCTGAACCCGGGCGACGCCCTCGCGCTGTGGGCCAGGATGTCCGCCCTAGGCGACCTGAAAGACCACGAAGTCGTGTTGTCCGAAGCGGACCGACTGATCACGGCCCGGCCGAAGTCCTCCCAGGGCTGGCGATTCAAGGCGCTTTCCTACCGAGCGCAGCAGGACTTCGACAATGCGCGGACTGCGATCGAGCGGGCCATCGAGACCGACGACCGCGATCCGTGGAACTACGTCGAGAGATCTCGGGTCCTGTGGGAGAAAGGAGAGCGCAGCGAGGCGCTGACGGACCTGGCCCGCGCCATCGAGCTGGCTCCCGCCGGCCATTACGCGTATCGCGAACGGGCCGGGCGGCTCAACGAATCGGGTCGCTTCGAGGAAGCCGTTGCGGACGCGCTGAAGTCCATCGAGCTGAATCCCGACCACCTCGAGGCCTACAAGCAGTTGCTGAATTCCTATCTGAGCCTCGAACAGGAAGACGAGGTTCGCGCGACGATCGACGACCTCCGTTCCCGGGCCGAGGGCTGGTTCGGGGCGAGGGCGGGGGCCTACCGGAATATCGCCGACTACCACCGGCGGCTGAAGGACTACGAGTCTGCGACGACGGCGATCGAGCGGGCGATCGCGATCGACCCGGACAACTTCACGGGCTTCATCGTGCGCAGACGGATCCACAAGGACCTCGGCGACGACGCGGCGGCCGCGGCCGACTGTGACGCCGCGGCCCGGGTCGACATCGACGAACCGGATGATCTGTTCAATCGCGCCGGCGGCATGGCCTTCGACTGCGGCCTGCACGAGCAGGCCATCGCCGACTCCACCCGCATCATCGAGCTGGCGCCGAAGTGGTTCCAGGGCTTCAACATGCGGGGGACCGCCCTTGCAATGCTCGGGCGCTACGAGGAAGCGCTGGCCGACCTGAACAAGGCGATCGAAATGGCTCCTCTGTTCGGCGGGGCTTACAACAACCGCGGTGTGGTATTTGGCATGTTGCGCCGGCTGGACGAACAGCTCGCCGACCTGCGGAAGTCGCTGGACCTGAATCCCAACAACCCCGTCGGTTGGACGAACTACGGCGCGCTGCTGGTCGGGGCCGGACGCGTGGAGGAGGCTCTGGAGCAGTACGAGAAGGCGATCGAGCTAAGCCCGCGCAGGACCGCTGCCCATGCACTCCGGGCCTCCAGTTTGGCTTGGCTCGAAAGGTGCGACGAGGCGGCGGCGGCCATGGCCCGGGCGGAGGAGGTCATCGAGTCGGCCGATCTCCAAGGGGCGGGTAATATAGCCTCGGCGTATTACAGCGGATTCTTCTTCAACTGCCCGGACCTCTACGATCCCGATGTGGCGCTGAGATACCTCCGGCTGGCCTATGAGGCTCGTCCCGAGCTGCACCGCGAGCTTCACGCGCTGGCGTTGTTCCGTAACGGCGAGTACGCCGGCGCGAAGCGGCTGTGGACGGAGGTCTACGAGGAGGGCTCGGAGAGCCTCTGGGGGCTGGGCCTGGCCATGTGCCACTGGCACCTCGGGAACGAGGCGGAAGCCCGCAAGCTCTACGAGCAGTCGGTGGCCTGGTCGGAGGAGAACTACCCCGACGATCCGGTGAGGAATGCGATGCGCGCGGAGGCCGCCGAGCTGCTCGGCCTCGATGAACCCGAACGGCAACAGTGAGTCCAGCGGCGGCGCTGTCTTTGCGCAAGCCTGCCGATTGTCAGTCGTTCTTCCCGCGCGCGCGCGTCCTTAGGGGTCGCTGGCTCGCAGTTCGGGTGCGCCCAAACCGGCCGACACGGAACGTCGAGTTCGGAGCTAGTCTCGGTAAGTTATTGACTTCCGGTGTCGTCGTCCGGCCACGGGCGCTAGCGGATCGCCTTTGACCGTCCAAAACTCTACGGGAATCCTACGGGAGAGGATGGAAGATGCGGGACGATCTGGAAGATCTGGACAGAAAAAACAGGCGCCGCTCCGAGAAAGCTCGGAACGGCACCGTTTTGATTTGCACTGTTAATCCGGTCATGGTGGTTCGAATCCACCCGCCTCAGCCAGTCTTCACCCGCTCTCCCGGGATTCCACGCGCCGGAGCAACTGCGTCGATCGCCAGGATCCGGAAGATCCGGACGGAAGCAAAAAAGTAAAGACACTTCGGTCGGCCGGCGTGGTTCGCGGAGTCGGCTTCGATCGCGACGTTGCGTGCCTTGTGGAGAGCCGCGCTCCACTTTCACGCCGTTCCGACGATTGACTCCACCCGCCCGGCACGCGTAAGAGTTTGAACATCTCACGTCGGCTGCGATACGGACGCCCGCGCCGCTGTCTTGCAGGGAGAGCGGCAGGGCCACTCACTGGGGGTTCATCATGAGACTGTGCTTGAAGCTCACGCTGCTCGTCTGCGGCGTTGCCCTGGTGGCGATGACCACCTCGGCTCCACCGGTCGAGGCCTACCCCTCGTATTCCGAGGACAAGGTCTCGCACCCACCCGGCAGCTCCAGGTGCCGCGTCACGGATACCGAGGGATGCGAGGAATCCTTCGGATACTGCAAGTCGTGCCACGGGCATTTCCGGGCCACCGACGAGACCAACTCGCGTCCGATGCTGCGCGACGAGTACGTCTCGCCCGCCGACGGCAAGACCTGGCGCGAGATCTACACCGAGGTGACCGAGACCGAGCCCGTGCTGGAGATCGGCCTGCACGAGATCCACCGGCACATCATGGTCGACAAGCTCAGCCGCAGCCGCTGCAGCGTCTGTCACCTGGACTCGGGAAGGTACCCGGTGCTCATGGATTTCTCCGCCACCGACGACCTGGCGCCGATCGGCTGCATGGGCTGTCACGGCCGCTGGGAAGACCAGGGACCGGGCAGCGGGCTCGGCGCGGGGCTGCGCCAGCACCACACCAACGCCGGCGTGAGCGAGTGCAAGACCTGTCACGCCGACGCGGACCCGGCGAACTACACCCCGGTCGGCGAGAACGTCATGCCGCCCAACTACTTCCGGCCGGATCCCGAGTTCCCGAACAAGCCGACCGACCCGTGCAACGCGCACGGCGAGGAGGACTACGCGGCCGGTCCCACGGGGCTGGACAACGACGGTGACGGCTGGTACGACAAGAGCGATCCCGACTGCCGGCCGGTCGGACCGGACAACAACCACGGCCGGGTCGACCGGGGACGCGGGCGAGAGTAGCCCGGGCCTCCGCGCTTCGTAGCCGAATCTGCGGCGCGCGCCGGGCCGCTCCGGGGCGCGCCGCACCTCTGTTTCTGGGTCCCCGGCGGCTCACGGCGACCCTCGCGCGACTCGAGCGTATGATCCGGGTGACGCCACGCTCGACGCGAAAGGGGAAGCCGTGAGCAAGCACACCGTCCTGGGGCTGATCGTGGGCGCCGTTCTCGGCACCGGCCTCGCCGCCGACGAGACGCCCCCCGCCGACCCACCGCCTTCCGCCGCCGAGCCGACCGCGGCGATCGACGCCTACCTCCGGCCGTTCCTCGACCGGGGTCACCTTTCCGGCAACCTGCTCGTGGCGCGCGGCGACGACGTGGTCTACGAACGCTCGTTCGGCATGGCCGACTACGAGCTGGGGGTCCCGGTGACGGCGGACACCCGGTTCAACGTCGCCTCGGTGACGAAGCCGATGACCGTCATCGCGATGATCCGGCTCGTCTCCGAGGAGAAGCTGGCGCTGGCCGACCCGCTGGCGAAGTGGATTCCCGACTTTCCCCGCGGCGGTGAGATCACGGTGGAGCACCTGGCGC
>JBFKMV010000091.1:0-18782 GCA_041629655.1 Candidatus Polarisedimenticolaceae bacterium | reverse complement strand
TGCAAAGCACCCGGCGTGCCATCGGAGCTCCGGCGGCCGACCTCCTGAACCGCCCTCCTTTCAACGGGTTGCCGGCGGGCGAATCTCCATCCAGAACAGTCCCGTTCGTCCACAACCGGATCTGGCGTTCCGGTCGGAGTGCACCTACGCTTCCGATCGCGAGGTGAGCTTCCGATGCTGCTGCGCATCCTGCTTGCGGTGGAGGCCCGGGCGACGCGGCGCCGCTTGCGCGAGCTGCTCGATGGCAGCCGGCTCGCGTTGACCACCGACGCCGACGCGCGGCGGTTGTGGGAGAGCGTGAGTCGCGAGTCGTTCGACCTGCTGGTGGCGTGCATGGGTGCGCTGCCGGGGGACGCGGCGGCGGCGATCACGACGATCCGGCAGCTGCCGGACGGGCCGGAGATCGTGCTGCTGCATCCGATCCAGGATCCGGAGGCGGCCGAGCGCGCGGAGCTGCTGGCGGCGGGGGCCTTGGCGGTGCTGGACCCGCGCTGGTCGGACGAGTTGCTGCGGACGACGCTCGAGACCGTGCTGGTGCGGCGGCGCGAGCAGCGGTTGAGCTTGCTCAGCGCGCGGCAGGGCGTCGAGCCGTGCTCGCTGGGCGACTTCGCGTCGGCGGCGCCGGCGATGCACGCGATGCTGGAGCTGTCGCGGGCCGTGGTGCGCTCCAACAGCGGCGTGCTGTTGCTGGGCGAGACCGGCGTGGGCAAGGAGCGGCTGGCGCGGGCGATCCACGCCGAGGGTCCGCGCAGGGCGGGTCCGTTCGTCGCCGTCAACTCCGGGGCGTTGACCGAGAGCCTGGCCGAGAGCGAGCTGTTCGGGCACGAGAAGGGGGCGTTCACCGGCGCCGTGCGGGCGCGGCGGGGTCTGTTCGAGCTGGCCCACCAGGGAACGCTGTTCTTCGACGAGGTCTCGGAGATGCCGCCGGCGCTCCAGGTCAAGCTGCTGCGGGCGCTCGAGGAGCGCTCGATCCGCCGGGTCGGCGGGGAGCAGACGGTGCCGCTGGACGTACGGATCATCGCCGCCACCAACCGTGATCTCGAGGCGGAGGTGCGCGCCGGGCGGTTCCGCGAGGACCTGTACTACCGGCTCGCGGTGGTCGTGCTGGCGCTGCCGCCGATCCGCGAGCGGCGCGAGGACCTCCCGGACCTGGCGCGGCGCTGCCTGGAGACGGTCTGCGCGCGGCTCGGCCGGCACGCGCCGCGGCTGGAGCCCGAGGCGCTCCGGGCGCTGGTCCAGTACTCCTGGCCCGGCAACGTGCGCGAGCTGGCCAACGTGCTCGAGCGCGCCACGCTGCTGTGCCGGAACGACGAGGTCACGCTGGGCGAGCTGCCCGTCGCCGTCGCGTCGCGCAGCCCGGGGTTCGAGCAGGCCGCGGTGGCGGCGGCGGCGCTGGTGCCCGGGGCGGAGCCCGAGTGGTGGCGCGGGCAGCCGCTGCTGGAGGCGCGCCGCAAGGTCAGCGAGAGCTTCGAGCGGACGTACCTGATCGACACGCTGCGCTGCTGCTCGGGCCGCGTCGGCCAGAGCGCGAAGCGCGCCGGGGTCAGCCCGCGCTCGATGTCCGAGATGATCAAGCGGCACGGGCTCCACGCCCGCGACTACCGGTAGCGGGCGCGCTCAGCCGGACCCGTACAGCCCGCGCGCCGCCGCGCGATCGAGCAGCACCTCGCGGCGGCCCTCCACCGGGACCACGCGCTCCGCCGGGTAGGGTTCGCCCTCGTGGCGCTTGCCGCCGAAGGCCTCGGCGACGATGCGCGCCTTGGACTTGCCGGTGACCAGGAACAGGATCAGCTCGGCGTGGCACAGCGCGGGCAGCGTCAGCGTGATGCGCCAGTTGCCGAAGTCGGGGATGAAGTTGGCCACGCACCAGCGCTCGCTCTCCTTCAGCGCGTCGGTGCCCGGGAACAGCGAGGCGGTGTGGCCGTCCTCGCCGAGTCCCAGCAGCAGCAGGTCGAAGCGCGGCCACGCGGCGTCCGGGTAGAGCTTCCTGAGCTCCTCCTCGTAGAAGTACGCCGCGCGCGAGGGGTTGGAGAAGTAGCCCATCATCGGGTGGATCTGATTGCGCGGGATCGGCACGCGGTTCAGCAGCGTGTCGCTGGCCATGCGGAAGTTGCTGTCCTCGTGGTCGGTCGGGACGCAGCGCTCGTCGCCGAACACCACGTCCACGTTGTCCCACGGCACGCGCCCCGCAAACTCCGGCGTCGCCAGCAACTCGTACAGCCGGCGCGGCGTCGAGCCGCCGGCCAGGCAGACCGTGAAGCCGCCGTGACGCTCCGCGGCCGCGTTGGCGCTGGCGACGAAGATCTCGGCCGCCGCGTCGGCCACGGCCTCGGCGTCGAGCAGCGGGACCAGCGTCTCGTCGATCACGGCGTCGAGCCCGCGATGCGCGCCGCCGCGGCCAGCGCGTCACCGAACACCGAGTCTCCCTCGCGCCGCTGCAGGTAGCCGCAGAACAGCTCGAGGTCGTCGAGCACGGCGAGCCGGCGGACGTACGGGACCGCGCAGGCGTCCTGCTGCTCCACGGCCAGACGCACCAGGCCCGAGGGGTGGGCCGTGCGGTGGGCCTCGAAGCAGGCCCGCTCGCCCTCGTGCTCGCCCGTGAGCCGCACCGCCACGACCTCGCCCGCCGGGGCGGAGGGCTCGGCGTCGCAGGTGATGCGGGCCGCGGCGCCGTCCGGCCGCTGCCACAGGCTGCCGTCGTCACCTTCCGGCCGCCAGCCGAGCTGCGTGGCGATCCAACCCGCGAGGTACGCCGCCGCGACCGTCACGCCGCGGTCCGCGGTGGGCCCGCCGCCCACGACCGAGACCGCGGTCAGCCGCTCGAGCCACGGCCGCGTCGTCGCGGGATCGAACAGCGACGCCACCAGGTCGCGCCACGCCTCGCCGCGCACCCAGGTCACGTCGCCGACGACGGTGTCGGTGGTCGAGGCGACGCGCGCCAGCGTGCCGAGGAACGACGCCGGGTCGGCGACCTGCCGCGTGTCCACGACCAGCCGCTCCGACATCTCGGCCAGCGGCTCCAGCAGCGGGTCGCCGGCCAGCCGCGGGCGGCGCCACCACGTGACCACGGGACAGTCGCCGGCCAGCAGTCCACGCAGCGTGCCCGGCACCAGCGCGCGGCCTTCGCCGCGCGGCAGGAAGCTGATCTGCTCGCTGCACACCTGGTCGCCGCCGGCGGCCTTGTGGCAGTGCGCGCTGACGAACACGTCCAGCGCGTCCCCGTCGGTGTCCTGTTCCGGGCACACCACCAGGGCGCGGCCCGGCACCTGCTCGGACAGCCGGGCCACGTCGCGGCTGACCGCGGCGAGGTCCGCCCCGTCCTCGCAGTAGATCACCAGGTTCAGCATGCAGGCGCGCATCACCGCGTGGTCGGCGGACGACATCGCGCGCCACAGCCCGGCCAACTCCTGCTCCACGTGGCCCGCGTCACGGACGCGGGTCCGGCCGCCGGCGTCCGTCACGGCCGTCTCCAGACGCGTCCGTCCCGCGCCAGCAGCAGGTCGGCCTCGGCAGGGCCCCAGGTGCCGGCGGTGTACTCGGGCAGCGGCTCGTCGTTGCCCTCGGCGTGCCACACCGCCTGCAGGCGGTCGACGTACTCCCAGGACGAGGCGACCTCGTCGCGGCGGATGAACAGCGTCGAGTCGCCGAGGATCGCGTCCAGCAGCAGCCGCTCGTAGGCCTCCGGCGGCGCCTGCCCGAACGACGTGCCGTAGCGGAACTCCATCGTCACCGGCTGGAGCCGCGGGTTCGTGCCCGGCACCTTGGAGTCGAACTTCAGCGCGATGCCCTCGTCGGGCTGGATCCGGATCGCCAGCGTGTTCGGTTCCGGCCGCCCGCCGCGCTCGAACAGCCGGTGCGGCACGTCGCGGAACTGCATCGCCAGCTCGGTGACGCGCTTGGGCAGCCGCTTGGCGGCCCGCAGGTAGAACGGCACGCCGGCCCAGCGCCAGTTGTCGATCAACACGCGCAGCGCCACGTAGGTCTCGGTGCGCGAGTCGGCCGCGACGTGCTCCTCCTCGCGGTAGCCCGGGACCTGCTTGCCGTCCACCACGCCGGCGGCGTACTGGGCGCGCACGGTCTCCTCGTGGACCCGCTCCTCGGCCACCGGCCGCAGCGATTGCAGCACCTTGACCTTCTCGTCGCGGATCGCGTCCGGCGCCAGCGAGGCCGGCGGTTCCATCGCGATCAGCGTCAACAGCTGGAACAGGTGGTTCTGGACCATGTCCCGCGTGGTGCCCGCCTCCTCGTAGTACTTGCCGCGACCCTCGACGCCGATCGACTCCGCCACGGTGAGCTGCACGTGGTCGACGTACTTCTGGTTCCACAGCGGCTCGAAGATCGCGTTGCCGAAGCGGAACACCAGCAGGTTCTGGACCGTCTCCTTGCCCAGGTAGTGGTCGATGCGATAGACGGCGTGCTCGTCGAACACGCGGTTGACCGCATCGTTCAGCTCACGGGCCGACGCGAGGTCGCTGCCGATGGGCTTTTCGAGCACCACGCGTGACCACGAGCCGCCCTTGCCGGGCCGCTGCAGCCCCGCCTGGCCCAGCTCGCGCACGATCGGCACGAAGGCCGAGGGCGGCGTGGCCAGGTAGAACAGCCGGTTGCCGCCCGTGCCGCGTTCCTGGTCCAGCCGGTCGAGGTGCTCGGCCAGCTTGCGGTAGCCGTCGTCGCCGGCGGTCGAGACGTAGGAGATCCGCGGCTCCAGCTCCTGCCACAGCTCCTCGTCGAGCGGCCGCCGCGAGTGCTGCTCGATGCCCTCACGCAGGTCCGTGGCGAGCTGCTCGTCGGACATCTCGGTCCGCGCCACGCCGACCACCGCGAACGAGCCCGGCAGCAGCCGGTCGAGCCCCAGGTTGTACAGGGCCGGCACCAGCTTGCGGCGGGTCAGGTCTCCCGTGGCGCCGAAGATCACCACCGAGCACGGGTCGGCGGCGCGCTCGCGACGCAACCCGGAACGCAACGGGTTCGTCGCCTCCTGCGGTGTCATGCGCTCACTCCGCCTTCTTGACCGCGTGCCCGCCGAACTGCTGCCGCAGCGCGGCAATCACCTTCGCCGAGAACGACTCCTCCTGGCGCGAGCCGAAGCGGGCCTGCAGCGACAGCGTCAGCACCGGGGCCGGCACGTCGAGGTCGATCGCCTCCTGCACGGTCCAGCGGCCCTCGCCCGAATCCTCGACGTAGCCCTTGATCGAGTCCAGCCGCGACTCCTCGGCGAACGCGCGCTCGGCCAGCTCGAGCAGCCACGAGCGGATCACGCTGCCGTGGTTCCACAACCCGGCGACCGCCTTGAGGTCGTAGTGGAAACGGCTGCGGGCCAGGATCTCGAAACCCTCGCCGTAGGCCTGCAGCATCCCGTACTCGATCCCGTTGTGGATCATCTTGCAGTAGTGGCCCGAGCCGACGGGTCCCGTGTGGAGGTACCCGTTCTCGGGGGCGAGGTCCTTGAGGACCGGCTCCGCGCGGCGGAAGTCGGCCTCCGCGCCGCCGACCATCAGGTTGTAGCCGACCTCCAGTCCCCACACCCCGCCGCTGGTCCCGGCGTCCAGGAAACCGATGCCCTTGCGCGCCAGCTCCGCGCCGCGTCGCATCGAGTCGTGGTAGTTCGAGTTGCCGCCGTCGACGATCAGATCGCCCTTGGTCAGGTTCGGCACGAGTTGCCCGATCACCTGGTCGACGACCTTGCCGGCCGGGACCATCAGCCAGACCAGGCGCGGCTCGTCGAGCCCGGCGACGAGCTCCTTGAGATCGCCGACGCCCTCGCCGCCCTCGAGCCCGGCCAGTTTCTCGACCTCCGCGGGGCTCTTGGACGTCCCGATCACGCGGTGGCCGCGCTGGATCAAGCGGATCGACATGTTCAGCCCCATCCGCCCCAATCCGATCATTCCGATTTCCATGGCGTTCTCCTCAGTCGACGGCGTCATAATAAACGACCCGCGGAGGACGACGAGGACGATGCCCGAAACGCTGCCCCCGACCCTGATCGCGCTGGCCGCGGCCGTCGCCGCCGCGGCGCTGGCCGCCGTGACGACCCGCCGCCGGGGCGGGCGGTTCCGTGCGCTTCCCGGCTGGGCCGCGTTCTGGGCCGCGTTCGCGGTCTTGTTGGTCTGCCTGGCCCGGGCCACGCCGTGGGTCTCGGTGCCACTGCTCGCCGGCCTGATGTTCGTCAGCCTGCGCGCGTACTTCTTCCTGGCGCCGATCCGTCCCGAGGACCGCCCGGCGATCATCACCGCCTACGTCGCGATTCCCTTCGTGCTCTACCCCGCGGTCGTCGGTTCGACACAGCTGTTTCTGGCGTTCGTGCCGGTGGCGCTGTTTCTGTTGATGCCGCTTTTGGTCTCGATCGGGCAGAGTAGCGAAGGATTGTTGGACTCGATCGGGCGGACGCTGCTCGGCGTGTTGCTGTTCATCTTCTGCACCGCGCACCTGGGACTGCTGATGAACCGGCCGCCCGAGCTGCTGGACCTGTTCGGCGTGCTGGTGATCGCCGCCGAGCTGCCGCAACGGCTGATCGGCCGGTTCCGCCCCGGCGAGAGCCGGGTGCGGCCGGTGCTGGGGATGGCCGTCTCGCTGCTGGTGGCGGGCGCCGCGGGCTACGCCCTCGGACCGGCGGCGGGGCTGGGCGACGAGGACGCCGCGCGCGCCGGGGTGCTGGTCGCGCTGGCGGTCACCGCGGGGTCGGTCGTGGTTGCCGCGGTCGCGCGCGATCTCGAGATGAGCTCCTCCACCGCGCGATTGGGCCGCGGCGCGCTGCTCGACCGCACGATTCCCGCCGTGTACGCCGCGCCCGTCTTCTACCACTACCTGAGCCACTTCGTGTAGGCTGTTGCCGCGGCCATGCTGCGGCGTTTTTTCAGGAACCTGGCGCTGTACCTGTTCCACCTCGGGTTCGTGTTCCCGTTGCTGTGGTGGTTCGTCGGCGTCCGCTACCGCCGGCGGGACCTGGTGCCCCGCGGGCCGTGTCTCGTCGTCGCCAACCACAACTCGCACCTCGACGCCGCGGTGCTGATGTGGCTGTTCCCGCTGCGCCGGCTGGCGCGCGTGCATCCGGTCGCGGCGGCGGACTACTTCGGCTCGACCTGGCTGCGACGCACGATGGCGATGCTGTTCATGAACGCGATCGCGATCGAGCGGCGGCCGAAGCTGGGCCGCGACGTGCTGGCTCCGGTCGTCGACGCGATCGAGGCCGGCGAGTCGGTCATCCTGTTCCCCGAGGGCAGCCGCGGCGAAGCCGGCGTCGTGGCGCCGTTCCGTCCCGGCGTCGGCCGGCTGGTGCGCTCGCTGCCGGGACTGCTGGTCGTGCCGGTGTTCATGTCGGGCCCCGAGCGGATCTGGCCGCGGGGCAAGGTGGTTCCGGTCCCGCTGGCCACCGACGTCAACGTCGGCAAGCCGCGGTCCTACCCGGCGGACCTCGATCCGCGCGAGATCGCCGAGCAGGTGCGGAACGACGTGCTGGCCCTGGCGCCACCCCCGCCCCCGGTCCCCGGACCGCGACCCGGGCCGCCGGTGCGCATCGCGGTGTGCGGGATCGACGACGAGGCGCGCCGCCCGGTGATCCGCAGCCTGACCGAGCGGATGGGCCGCCGGAAACGGACGCTGGGGATCACGACGCCGATGCTCGAGGCCGACGGCGAAGGCCTGCGCGAGCTGCCGCGTCCGGTGCCGCTGACCCGCAGTCCGGCCTGGCTCGGCCTGCTGGCGGGCGTATTCCGCACCGGAGGGCGGTTCAAGGGCGCCAAGTTCGCCGAAACGGTCGAGCTGGCCGCCATCGACGAGGCGCTGGAGGACGGCCGCGCGGCGCGCTACGTGGTCGGCGGCGGCAGCCCGCTGGTCGAGCTGCTGGCCTGGGTCGTGGCGGAGTTCCACAAGGGCGTGTTCGACGAGCGGGACCTGGCCCGGCTGATGCAGCACCTCGCCCGGGAGCGCAAGATTCGGCTGCGTCGCTGGTGGAACTACATCCGGCACATCCCCGAGGTGTGGCTGTTGAACGTGTTCGACCTGGCGCGGATGCTGCCGCCGGACGTGGTGGTCCTGCTGGCGACGCCGCCCGGGCAGGCGATGCGGCGGTTGCGCTCGGAGGGTCGCGCGCTGCTGGAGTACGAGAACGAGGAGTTCCTCGGCGAGCTGCAGCAAGCCTATCGTCACGTAGCCGGCGTGCTGGACAGCCGGCGACGGACGCTGGTGCTGGAGTTCGACACCGAAACGACGGGCCCGGAGGAGATCGCCGCGCGCGTCGAAGCGGCGATGGAAGGTCTCGGCGGCGAAACCGGAAAGGCCGCGCCCGCCTGAGGCGCGTGGGAGTCGGCGATGGAGCCCGCATTCGTTCCGCTTGAGTTCACCGAATACGCGCACGAGGAGATGCTTCAGCGCGCGCGCGAGTTTCACGAGGAGATGCGCCGCCGCCGGACCGTGCGCCATTTCGCCGAACGTCCCGTCCCGCGCGCGGTCGTCGAGCTGGCGATCCGCACGGCGGCCACCGCCCCCTCGGGCGCGCACAAGCAACCGTGGCGGTTCGTGCTCGTCAAGGACCCGCAGATCAAGGCCCGCATCCGCGAGGCGGCGGAGGAGGAGGAGCGCAGGAGCTACCAGGAACGGATGCCGCCGGCCTGGATCCAGGACCTCGAGCCGCTCGGCACCGACTGGAACAAACCGTTTTTGACCACCTGCCCGTACCTGCTCCCGGTGTTCGCGGAGACCTTCGCGCTGACCGAGAGCGGCCCGGCCAAGCACTACTACGTGCAGGAATCCGTCGGAATCGCGACCGGACTGTTGATCGCGGCGTTGCACCATGCCGGCCTGGCCACGCTGACCCACACGCCGAGCCCGATGAAATTCCTGCGCGAGATCCTCGGCCGGCCGCGCAACGAGCGGCCATTCCTGTTGCTGGCGCTCGGGTACCCCGCGCCGGGGTGCGAGGTCCCGAACCTCACGCGCAAGCGGCTCGAGGAGGTCCTGATCGTCAAGTGAAGCCCGCGCAGCAGGTTGCGCGGCCCAACTTGACGAACTAGAGTTTGTGGTGGAAGTTCTGATGGAGGGAGAGGCCGGGACTCTCTCCCCGGAGGGGCGATGCGATGAGTGCCCAGACCTACCAGCAACTCACCAAGGAAACGCTCGAAGAGCACCGGCAGATCCACTTCTTCCTCGACCAGATCGTGGCTGCCGTGCGGGCGCTCGACCCCGCCGACGTCGAACCGATGCGCCGGCTCGCCGCGCAGATCGACAGTTTCCGCGAGCGGCTGCTGGAGCACCAGCAGTCCGAGGAGCAAGGAGGGATGTACCCGGCGATCCTGGAGCTGCTCCCGGAGGCGCGTCAGGAGCTGCTGGGCCTGCGCCAGCAGCACCAGAAGATGATCGAGATCCTCGAGATGGCGCGGATCCACGCCCAGCACGGCACCCCGGACGAGGCGCGCGACCTCAAGACCGATCTGGAGCACTTCCTGGAGATGATGCGCACGCACGAGCGCGCCGAGGAGGCGTTGCTCGAGCGCGCGCTCGAGCAAGAGCGCCGCTCCCACGGCTAGCGCCCGGCCCCGGTCCCACCTCCACGTCCGATGCTGAACGGGATCATCGTCTTCATCATGGTCGCGTCGATCCTGCTCGCGGCCTTCACCGGCAGCATGCAGGCGCTGACCGACGCGATCCTGCAGTCGGCCAAGGCGGCGGTGACCCTCGCAATCGGTCTGATCGGGGTGATGGCGTTCTTTCTCGGGTTGATGAAGGTCGCCGAGGACGGCGGATTGTTGCGGCTGATCGCGCGCGCGCTGGGACCGGTGCTGCGCCGGCTGTTCCCCGGCGTTCCGGTCGACCACCCCGCGATGAGCGCGATGATCCTGAACATGGGCAGCAACATGATGGGTCTCGGCAACGCCGCCACGCCGTTCGGGATCAAGGCGATGGAAGAGCTGGACCGGCTCAACCCGGTCAAGGGCACCGCGACCAACGCGATGGTGCTGTTCCTGGCCATCAACACCTCGGCGCTGGCGATCCTGCCCTCGGGGATGATCAGCCTGCGCATGGCGGCCGGCAGCGAAAACTCCACCGGGATCTTCCTCACCACCTGGTTCGCCAGCGGCTGCGCGACGGTGGTCGCGATCACCGCGGCGTTCCTGCTGGCGCGGCTGCCGCGCTATCGCGCCAGCGAGCCGCGCGGCGAGGTCGCCCCGCCGGACGCAGCGGAGGACGAGGCCGCGCCCGCCTCGTCGACGGAGACGCCGGTTCCCTCCACGGCGCCGCGTCCCGTCGGCTGGCGCTCGGCGCTGGTCGCCGCGTTCTGGATCGCGCTGCTCGGCGCGATGGCCTGGAAGATCGTCAATGCGCGCGGCACCGACCCGGTGGAGCTGATCCGCAGCGAGCTGTCGTTCTGGATCCTGCCCGCGCTGGTCGCGTTCCTGGCCCTGTTCGGCTGGTCGCGCGCGGTGCCGGTCTACGACTCGCTGGTCGAGGGGGCCAAGCAAGGCTTCCAGGTCGCGGTGCGGATCATTCCGTACCTCGTGGCGATCCTGGTCGCGGTGGGGATGTTCCGCGCCTCGGGCGGCATCGACGTGCTCGAGCGCGTGCTCGGTCCGCTGACCTCGTTGATCGGCATGCCGGCCGAGGCGTTGCCGGTGGCGATCGTCCGGCCGCTCTCCGGCACCGGAGCGATGGGGGTCGTGACCGAGATCATGCACGCCAACGGCCCCGACACGCTCCTCGGCTACATGGTCAGCACGATGTCCGGGAGCACCGACACGACCTTCTACATCCTGGCCGTGTACTTCGGCGCCGTCGGGATCCGGCAGACCCGCCACGCGCTGCCCGCCTGCCTGCTCGCCGACGCCACCGGAATCCTCGCCTCGGTGTTCATCGTCAATCTGCTGTACGGTTGACGCGGGCGGGGTCGACTGCTAATCTTCCATCCTTGTGAAGTACGGGAGAACTCGGACAATTCCAAGGTTCCAGCCCGGCCCGGTCCACCTCAAGCGTGGCCGGACCTCTCCCGCAGCCGTGTGCAGGGCGCTCGAACACCGAGCGCCCTTTCCGTATCTGGGGGCCGTTCACGGGCTTCCGGGCATGAGGGATGGACGATGGAGCCCAAGGACCAGTTGACCCGCCTGGCGCGGATCCAGGAGCTGGCCCTCGGCATCCGGGCGGCGCAGGCGACGATCGACGGCGCACCCGGCCGGATCGAAGAGATCGAGGGCCGCTTCCGCGAGCGCAACGCCGAATACGTCGCCGTCAAGGACCGTCACGACGAGCTCGACGCCGATACCAAGACCCGCAACGCCGAGCTGACCGAGCTCGACGCCAGTCGCAAGAAGTTCATGGAAGACCTGATGCAGGTCACCAACCAGCGTGAGTACGCGGCGATGCTCAAGGAGATCGACCAGGTCAAGTCGAGCATCAACGAGCACGAGGACGCGATCCTCAAGAACATGGAAGAGCTAGAGCAGCTCAAGGGCGAGATCGAAAAGCACGCGGCGCACATCGAGGAAGAACGAAAGCTCGTGGAACGGGAGCGGGCCGAGGTCGAGGCGAGCGTCGCCGCGTCGCACGAGACGATCGAGACCTTCGGCGCCGAGCGGGCCGGGATCGAGGCCGAGCTGCCCGCCGCCCTCGTGGCCTCGGTGACCCGGCTCGAAGAGCAGCGCCAGGGATACTTCATGAGTCGCGCCGAAGACGGCACCTGCCAGTCGTGCTACGTGCGCATCCGGCCGCAGGCGTTCCAGGAGGTGCGGCTGGGCACCGCGATCCACTACTGCAGCAACTGCAAGCGCATGCTCTACCACGGGCCGGTGCAGCCGCCCGCCGCGGACAACGCCGCCCCCGCCGCTCCCGCCGACACCGGGGCCGCCACCGACGCCTCTTCGGCCTGACCCCGGATGGAAGCGCGCTTCAAAGCCGCGATCGACGGTGGAGCGCGCGGCAACCCGGGTCCCGCGGCCTGGGGAGTCGCGGTCCTCGACGCCGAGGGCACCTGCGTCGAGGGGTTCGCCGGCGCGCTGGGCAAGGCCACCAACAACGTGGCCGAGTACCACGGCCTGCTGGAGGCGCTGCGGCTCGCCGAGCGCCGCGGCGCCGAGGACGTGGAGATCCTGGCCGATTCCGAGCTGATCGTGCGCCAGGTCACCGGCGTCTACCGCGTCAAGCATCCCGCCCTCAAGCCGCTGTGGGCCGAGGCGATGCGACTGATCGAGGGCTTTCGCAGTTTTCGCATCAGCCACGTCGAGCGACGCAACAACAAGCACGCCGACCGCCTGGTCAACACCGCGCTCGACCGCGAGGTGGCCGCGGGGGAGCGCATCACCGTCGAGCCCGCCGCCGGGGGTTGAGTTGTCCCGGGTCGCCGAGCTGCTGGCCGGGGTCCGGGACGAGATCGGAGCGGCGTGCACGCGGGCCGGTCGCGATCCCGCTTCCGTGACGCTGGTCGCGGTCAGCAAGACCCTGCCGCCGGAACGGGTCGCCGAGGCAGTCGCCGCCGGTCAGCGGGTGTTCGGCGAGAACCGCGTCCAGGAGGCGCTGGACAAGATCGAGCGCGTGGACGCGCGGGCGCGCTGGCATCTGGTCGGCCACCTCCAGCGCAACAAGGCCCGCCACGCCGCCGGCCGGTTCGAGCTGATCCACTCCCTGGACGGTGCCGCGCTGGCCGCAGAGCTGGACCGCCGCGCCCGGGCGGCGGGGGTCGTGCAAGCGGTGCTGGTGCAGGTCAACGTGGCCGACGAGCCGACCAAGCACGGCGTTCCGGTGGAGGGCCTGGACCCGCTGCTCGACGCGGTCCTCGAGCACGCGAACCTCGAGCTGCGGGGCCTGATGGCGATCCCGCCCCCGGTGGAGCGGGCCGAGCACAACCGCCCGCACTTCGCCCGGTTGCGCGAGCTGCGCGACGCCGCGGAGCGGCGCCTCGGCCGCCGGTTCCCCGAGCTGTCGATGGGCATGACGGACGATTTTCCGGTGGCGATCGAGGAGGGGGCGACGCTGGTGCGCGTCGGCCGGGCGATCTTCGGCGAGCGCCCGCAGGCCTGAACCGCCGAGACCGGAGATAATGGTCCCGGCACCGTTGGAGAGGAGACGGCCCATGCGCAAAGGACCCCGCGCCGCCGCCGCATTCGTGCTGCTGCCGGCCGCGCTGCTCACCGCGGCGGTGGCGCCGCCGCCGCCGCCCGCCGCCGACCCGGCGCCGCTGGTCGACGAGCTGGCCGATCTCAACCGTTCGGTCGACCGGCTGGCGGGTCTGTTGGAGCGGCTGATCCAGCATCAGCGCGTCGATTTGCTGATCAAGCGGATCGAGCTGCGCGACCGCCGCATCGAGCCGATGCAGCGCCGCGTGCGCAGCCTGGAGTCCGACGTCGAGAGCGCGGAATCCGAGATCCGGCAGCTCGAGACGATGGGCGAGCAGTTCGAGCAGCAGCGGCGGGAGGAGCTGCGCGAGGGCACCGGGCTCGGCGAGAGCGACGCGCAGCGGATGCGGAACGAGCTCGAGCTGATGCTCAAGGTCCAGCACGAGCGGCTGGACGAGGCGCGGCGCCGGCTGCGCGCCGCCGAGGACGAGCTGGCCGAGAACCGCGAGGACATCGTGGTGCTGGACGAGCTGCTGGCCGACCTGCTGGAACAGCTGGAGCGAAGCGGACCATGATCTTCCAGCGCTTCGAGGACGAGGGGCTGTCCCAGTACTCCTACGCGGTCGGCTGCGACGGCACGGGCGCGGTGGCGATCGTCGACCCCCGCCGCACCGTCGATGCCTACCTCGCGTTCGCCGAGGCGCGCGGCCTGCGCATCGCGCACGTACTGGAGACGCACATCCACGCCGACTTCGCCTCCGGCGCGCGCGAGCTGGCCGAGCGCACCGGCGCCGAGCTCAAGCTGTCGGCGTACGACGAGGGCGAGCTGTACGAGGTGGCCTTCCCGCACACACCGCTGACCGACGGCGACGCGTTCGAGCTGGGCGCGGTGCGGATCGAGGCGCTCCACACACCGGGACACACCCCCGAGCACCTGTCGTACCTGGTCTACGACGGCGCGCGCTCGCGCGAGACGCCGATGCTGATGCTCAGCGGGGACTTCCTGTTCGTCGGCTCGCTCGGGCGTCCCGACCTGCTGGGCGAGGAGGCCAAGCTCGCGCTGGCCGGGCGGCTCTACGACAGCGTGCAGCAAAAGCTGCCCGGGCTGCCCGATGGCCTCGAGATCCACCCCGGGCACGGCGCCGGCTCGATGTGCGGGTCGGGGATGGGCGGGCGCCCGCAGTCCACGCTGGGCTTCGAGCGCCTGGCCAACCCGTACCTCGAGTCCGGGCTCGGGCGCGAGCGCTTCATCGAGCAGATCCTGGGCAACGTGCCGCCGTTTCCCGACTACTACCGCCGGATGAAGCAGCTCAACTCGGCGGGTCCCGCGCCCACGTCGAAGCTCCCCCGGTTGCGGCCGATCGAGGCCGAGGAGTTCCACCGCCTCGCCGGATCGGGACACGCGGTGTTCGACGTTCGCGGCGTGCGCGAGTTCGGGGCCGGGCACATCCCGGGCTCGTTCGGCATCGGCGGCGGCCGGCTGCTGTCGCAATGGGCCGCCTGGACGCTGCCCTACGAGACGCCGCTGCTGGTCGTCGCGCCCGATCCCGAAACCGCTCGCGCCGCCCGGCAGTCGCTGTTGCGTGTCGGGCTGGACGGGCTGGCCGGCTGGCTGGCCGGGGGCATCGACGCCTGGCGCGCGGCCGGATACCCGCTGGCCGAGCTGCGCCAGGTCAACGCCTACGAGCTGCAGCAGCGTCTGGTCGGCGGCGACAACGGCCGCGTGCTCGACGTCCGGTCGGACGGCGAGTGGCAGGCGGGGCACATCGCGGGCGCGCTCCACGTGCACGCGGGACTGCTGGAGGATCGTCTCGACGAGCTTCCGCGCGACGGCGGTCCGCTGTACGTGATCTGCGCCAGCGGCTACCGCTCCACGATCGCCGCGAGCGTGCTGGCCCGCCACGGCTTCGAGGGCGTGGTCAACGTGATCGACGGCATGGACGGCTGGAGCCGCGGCAACCTGCCGGTGGTCCGCGACTGAACGCTCTCGAATGCCACGACATTGTGGCGGTAGGCAGGGGCGCCCGTCTCGATTAGACTTTCCCCCGGTTTTCGACACGCACGGGTCGAGAACGTTTTCGTATTGACGGATAAGCCGATCGGGGTCAACGAGATGCGCCGACCCGTCGTCCGTTTGTCGCTTGCGCGGCGTCCCCGCGGGCCCTATGTTTGCCCGCGCTCGGAGCAGCCAGGAGGGCCAGAGATGAGCGATCGATTGACCGCCATGGACGTCGAGAACCAGGAGTTCCGGACCCGCATGCGCGGGTACGATCCCGAGGAGGTCCGGATGTTCCTGAAGTCGGTCGGCGAGGAGATCGGCCGTCTCAACCTGGCCAACGGCGAGCTCAAGGAGGAGCTGGGCCGCCTCAGGCACGAGGTCGACGAGTTCCGCACCCGCGAGCGTACGCTCCAGGACACGCTGGTCACGGCCCAGCGGGTGTCCGACGACCTGCGTCAGAAGACCACCGCCGAATCCGAGCTGATGATCCGCGAGGCGCGCCTGAAGGCCGAGAAGCTGCTCGAGACCGCCCAGGAGTCGCTGGCCGAGATCGAGTCCGAGATCAGCCGCGCGCGGCTCGAGCGCGAGATGTTCGAAAACCGCGTCCGCAGCGTGGTCGAAGAGCACCTGACGATGATCGACCTGCGGCGCGACGAGCGCAGCCGCGGCGACAACATCCGCTTCCTGCGCCGCCGGGCGGGCACCGAAGCCGGATGATCCGGGCCGACCTCGGCATCGTCGGGATCGCCGAGCTCGCCACTCCCCAGGGAAGTCGCGCCAGGGTCGCCGGGGATCTCGGCCGGTTGGCCGTCGTGCACGACGCCGCCGTGGCCTGCCGCGACGGGTCGATCGTGTTCGTGGGCCCCGAGGCGGAGTACCGCGCGCGGGTGAAGCTGCTCGACGCCGGCCGCGAGCTCGACGCCGCCGCCGGCACCGTGCTGCCCGGCTTCGTCGACGCGCACACCCACCTGCCGTTCGCGGGCTGGCGCGAGACCGAGTTCGACGAACGGCTGCGCGGCGCGACGTACCAGGAGATCGCCGCCCGGGGCGGCGGGATCCTGTCCACGGTCGAGGCGGTGCGGGCCTCCGACGCCGAGTCGTTGCGCCGGCGGGTGCGCTCGCGCCTGGACGCGATGCTGGCCCTCGGCACGACGACCGTCGAGGCCAAGAGCGGCTACGGCCTGACCCTGACCGACGAGCTGAAGCAGCTCGAGGCGCTCCGCGACGCCTCGCGCGAGCACCCCGTGGACGTGGTGCCGACGTTCCTGGGCGCGCACACCGTGCCCCGCGAGCACCGCGGATCGCGCGAACGCTACGTGCGCGAGGTGATCGAGCGGATGCTGCCGGAGGTCGTCGAGCGTGGTCTCGCCGAGTACGCGGACGTCTTCGTCGACGCCCACGCGTTCACGCTCGACGAGGGACGGCGCGTGCTCCTGGCGGCCCGCGAGCGCGGCCTCGGCGTGCGGGTGCACGCGGACCAGCTTGCCGACGACGGCGCGGCGGCGCTGGCGGCGGAGCTGGGCGCGGCGTCGGCCGACCACCTGGAGTACGCCTCCGCGGCCGGCATCGAGGCGCTGGCCCGCGCCGGGACCTGCGGCGTGCTGCTCCCCGCGGCGACGTTCTTCCTGATGTGCGAGCGGCGCCCCCCGGGACGCCAGCTGGTCGACGCCGGCGTCCCCGTCGTCGTGGCGACCGACTTCAACCCCGGCTCGTGCCCCACCGAATCGATGGGTGCCGCGTTGTGGTTCGCCTGCCTGACCGCCGGCTTGACCGTGGACGAGGCGATCGCGGCGGCCACGCTCAACGCGGCGCATTCGCTCGGGCGCGCCGACCGCACGGGCTCGATCGAGGTCGGCAAGCGCGCCGACCTGGTCGTGCACGACGTGCCCAACCGCTACCACCTGGTCTACCGCTTCGGCGTGCCGCGCATCCGTGCCGTGGTGGCCGGGGGACGCGTCGTCGCCGGGGCGCGGTGAAACGGAACGACGTCGCCCGGGCCGAGGCGCAACGGCTCGAGCAGGACGCGCGGCGCGAGCGGAACTGGAAACGCTGGGGGCCGTACCTCGCCGAGCGGCAGTGGGGCACCGTACGCGAGGACTACTCGGCCGACGGCGACGCCTGGGGCTACTTCACCCACGAGCACGCGCGCAGCCGGGCCTACCGCTGGGGCGAAGACGGGCTGCTCGGCCTGTGCGACCGCCAGGGCCGGCTGTGTTTCGCGCTGGCGCTGTGGAACGGGCGCGACCCGATCCTCAAGGAACGGCTGTTCGGGCTCTCCGGACCCGAGGGCAACCACGGCGAGGACGTCAAGGAGGAGTACTTCTACCTCGACGGCACGCCGACGGGGTCCTACCTCAAGGCGCTCTACCGTTACCCGCTGGCCGAGTTTCCCTACGAGCGCCTGAACGAGGAGAGCGCGCGCCGCGGCTACGGCGATCCGGAGTACGAGCTGCGCGACACCGGCGTGCTGGACGACGGGCGCCACGTGGACGTGGTCGCCGAGTACGCCAAGGCCGCGCCGGACGACCTGCTGGTCCGCATCACGCTCTCCAACCGGGCGCCGGAGGACGCGACGCTGCACGTCCTGCCGACGCTGTGGTTCCGCAACACCTGGGCCTGGGGCCGCAGCGGCGAGGGCTACTGGCCGCGACCGGAGATCCGGCTCGAGGCGGACGGGGCGCTGACCGCCGAGCACGCCTCGCTGGGCCGGTTCCGGCTCGTCGCCGGACCCGGTCCCCGAGGCCGCGCGCCGGAGTGGCTGTTCACCGACAACGAAACCAACGTCGAGCGCCTGTTCGGTGGAACCAACGCGACGCCGCACGTCAAGGACGCGTTCCACGACCACGTCGTGCACGGTAAGCGCGGCGTGCTGCGCCCCGACGGCCGCGGCACCAAGGCGGCCGCGCATCACGTCGTCGAGATCCCCGCGGGCGGCGCGGTGGAGCTGCGCCTGCGCCTGTTCGCCGAGGACGCGGCGCCGGCCGATCCGCTGGGCCAGGACTTCGCGGGGACCGTGACGCGCCGGATCGAGGAGACCGACGCGTTCTACGCGGCGCGTCAGCCCGCCGGGATGACGGACGAGGAGCGGCGCGTCACGCGGCAGGGCTACGCCACCCTGCTGTGGAACAAGCAGTTCTACCACTACATCGTCGAACACTGGCTGGACGGCGACCCGGCGCACCCGCCGCCGCCAGCCGAGCGGCTGCGCGGCCGCAACCGCGCCTGGCGCCACGTCTACAGCCGCGACGTGCTGTCGATGCCGGACAAGTGGGAGTACCCGTGGTTCGCGGCCTGGGACCTCGGCTTCCACATGTTGCCCTTCTCGCACATCGACCCGTTGTTCGCCAAGCGCCAGCTGGTGTTGTTCCTGCGCGAGTGGTACATGCACCCCAACGGCCAGATCCCGGCCTACGAGTACGCGCTGGGCGACGTCAACCCGCCGGTGCACGCCTGGGCCTGCTGGCGGCTGTACAAGACCACCGCCGCACGGGGGCACCGCGACCGGGTGTTTCTGGAGAGCGCGTTCCAGAAGCTGCTGCTGAACTTCACCTGGTGGGTCAACCGCAAGGACGCCGACGGCCAGAACCTCTTCTCCGGCGGGTTCCTGGGCCTGGACAACATCGGCGTGTTCGACCGCAGCCAGCCGCTGCCCTCCGGCGGCCGCCTCGAACAGGCCGACGGCACCGCCTGGATGGCCTTCTACTGCGGCACCATGCTCTCGATGGCCCTCGAGCTGGCCCGCCAGGAGC